>NZ_NEJX01000015.1:0-165693 GCF_002113245.1 Pseudomonas sp. B13(2017) | reverse complement strand
AAGGGGTGGGGCGAGTTCTCCCACGGTCTGTACTGCTGTGAACAGTCAGATTCGGCTTTTTCGTCCCACCACCCCTTCGAGTATCACCATACAAGCGGCTTTAGCCGCGAAGAACCCAACGCGGTGCATGGCACCGGCTGCGCCGGTGTTCGCGGCTAAAGCCGCTCCCACAGGGTACTTGCCAGCCACCGCGGTGCCTGCTTCGCGGGCTCGCCCGCTCCCACAATGGACCCGCGCATGTCCCTCATCTCTGAAATGTCCGACTAGAGTGGTACCCATACACTCGAAAACGAGGCCCCATGGCTTTCCACCGCCTGACCCACACCCACCCGCGCCTGAGCATCGCCACTGTGGTCGGCCTGCTCGGCGCCTGGCTGATCCCTGCCGGCGACAGCGTTCAGCACATCCTCGCCGGCTGGAACCTTGGCGTGTGGCTATACCTGCTGCTGGTGCTCTACCTGAGCTGGAGCGCCAATGCGGAAAAGGTACGCAAGATCGCCCGCGTCGAAGACGAAAACGCCGGCCTGGTCCTGCTTACCGTGTGCATCGCCGCCATCGCCAGCCTCGCCGCCGTCACCTTGCAACTGGTGTCCAGCCGTGGCCTGCAAGGCACGGCGCTGGCCCTGCACTACCTCTATACCGGCCTGACCGTGGCCGGCTCCTGGCTGCTGATCGGCTGCATTTTCAGCCTGCACTACGCGCGGCTGTTCTATACCGGACAAAACCACGAACCGCCGCTGCGCTTCACCGATGGCGAACGCAACCCCGATTACTGGGACTTTCACTACTTCTCGTTCACCATCAGCATGGCCGTGCAAACCTCCGATGTGGGCGTCGCCGGGCGGGACCTGCGGCGGGTGGTGCTGGCGCATTCGCTGGTCGGGTTCGTATTCAATACGGCGATCCTGGGGTTCACCATCAACATCGCTGCGGGGTTGCTCGGCTGATGCAGCTATCAAATCTGTTAGTTGCAGCCTGTGATCCATCAGCAGATTCTTGGTGCCATCAGGATCAAAGGGTTCAGTCATGAAATCAGCTAGATCGAAAAGTTTGCTCATTCAAGCTGATATCGCAAACAGTATCCTGGGGACGGCTGCAACCCCCTCCCGCCAGATGTATTCACCTTATGGGGTCAGTAAACCGGGTACATTTGAAGACATGTTAGGTTTTACCGGGCTTATCTATGACCCTGTTTCCGAGAGCTATTTGCTGGGAAATGGCCATAGGGCTTATAGCCCTTCCCTTATGTGCTTTTACCAACCAGACAGCTTTTCTCCTTTTCATGACGGCGGCATAAACTGTTACGCCTATTGCCAAAATGACCCTATAAATTTCACAGACCCGACAGGCCGTTTCAGAATGCCACGTCCACCAATGGCAAAGACTCGAACAGATAGCGTGTCGCAAGATAGCTTCCGCGCATCCCAAGGTTTTAATGGCCAACGCCCTCGCAGGGTTCAACAAAGGGCCGAGCGACGACGCCAACAAGGACAACGTCCGCAAGATCGCCCCCAAAGAGTGCCACAAGATAATCGCGAGGCCCCACCGCACCAAGGTCAGGAAATGAATCTTGCACAACTGGTGCGAGTGATGGATCACGCCGTGTTGCAAGCACGGAATATCGGCCGCCAAGCCATAAACACTCAACAAATCCACCCTTCTGAAGGGTTTCTCATGGTCATGGCGCTCGTCATGGCAGCATCCTCAACCGGGGAAACGGCCTTTACATGGATGACGACGGGAGCTATCAGGAATCCCATGGATACTACCCGTGCGGTGGCAAACTACTCGCCCGGTTATTCACCTCGTCCTCCTCCCGTGGGCTAAGTGGCAATGCCGCTCGTCCGAAAACATCGTGCGGGAGTGTCGATCAAAGTGGCAGAACCTGACGGGTTATCTTCCGACAACATGCCGGGAAAACGTTTGCCTTGCGGCCCTGCGCCAAATGCCCTCCATGACAAGGATGTGACCGCTGTCATGCATTAGCACATTTGTCGTATTTGCAGCCGAGAATACTCCGTGGCAGGTGCTATGGTTACTTTCCCGGCGGCCGCATCGATGTGGCCACCCGCTCACCACGTCCAGGTACGGACAAGGAGGCTGGCATGAACAAGATGACGTTCCCCAACGCCTGCCAGGTGATGCGCTGGCATTTCCACCCGCTGGGCTTCGAAGCCAGCATGGATGCGCCGCGCAGCATGGTCGCGCGGCTGTTCGACCGCGCCACCGGCGAAACCCTGCTGGCGATTGCCGGCATCCCCTGCTCGGCGATCATGGCCGCCGCCGATGTAGAGCGCATCATCGAGGCCGTCGAGGCGGAGATGGATACCTTCATGCCCGCCTTCACCTTGCGCGACGCGGTCTAGCCCGCTGCGGTACTTTCCTGGCGCATGGCCTGCAACTTGCCCATGAACTGCTCGGCCGGCACCGGCTGGCCCAGCAGGTAGCCTTGCAGCGAATCGCAGCCCAGGCGGGTCAGGAAGTCCTGCTGCCTGTCCGTCTCCACCCCTTCGGCGACGATGCGCAGGCCCAGCGCCACGATTGCCGAAACGATCGCCGCATCGTCGCTGTCCTGCTCCAGGTCGCGCACGAAACCGCGGTCGATCTTCAGCTCGTTGGCCGGCAGGCGCTTGAGGTACATCAGGCTGGAATAGCCGGTGCCAAAGTCATCGATGGACAGGTCCACGCCCATGTCGGACAGCCGCTGCAGCACCGTCAGGCTGGCATCGGCGTCGTGCATGGCGGTGGTTTCGGTAATTTCCAGGGTCAGGCAGTTGGCCGGCAGGCTGTTCTGCTGCAGGGCCCGGGCCACGCTCTCGACCAGCCCGGCATGGCAGAACTGGATGGCAGACAGGTTCACCGCCATGCGCCAGCCGTGGTGCCCCCGGTCCAGCCACTGGCGCATCTGCCGGCAGGCCTCGTTGAGCACCCATTCGCCAATGGGAATGATCAGGCCGGTCTTTTCCGCCAGGCCGATGAAACGGTCGGGCAGCAACAGGCCCTGCTGCGGGTGCTCCCAGCGCAGCAAGGCCTCGGCACCGATCGGCTGGCAATTCTGGGCATCGAACTTGGGCTGGTAGTGCAGGCGGAACTGACGCTGCTCCAGGGCCTGGCGCAGGTCCTGCAGTAGCTGCAATTGCTGGCGGGCGTTGCTGTTCATCGACACGTCGAAGAAGCTGTAGCCATTCTTGCCGGCGCTCTTGGCGTGGTACATGGCGGCGTCGGCATTGCGCAACAGCTCGTGCTGGTCCTGGCCATTGCCCGGGTACAGGACGATGCCCAGGCTCGCCGTCAGCTGCAGGTCATGCTCGGCCACGCGGAACGGCCGTGATACCAGGTTGACCTGCTTGACCGCCACATCCATGGCATCGTTCGGCTCGCGCAGCTGCACCAGCAGCACGAATTCGTCGCCGCCGATGCGCGCCAACGTGTCCTGGCTGTGCAGGTGCCCGCGCAGGCGTGTCGCCACCGCCTTGAGCAGCAAGTCGCCGACGTGGTGGCCGAAGGCATCGTTGACGGGCTTGAAACCGTCCAGGTCGATGAACATCAGGGCAAAGCAGCCGCCCTGCTCCGCTACCTTGGCGATGGCCTGCTCGATGCGGTCGGCCAGCAAAGTACGGTTGGGCAGGTCGGTGAGGGTGTCGTGCAGGGCCAGTTGGGTCAGTTCCTGGTTGGCCAGGGTCAGCGAGCGGGCCAGCTCGGCGGTGCGTGCCTCCAGGCGGGCGTCCAGCACCGAGGTGAGCAAGGCCACCGCCAGTACCGCCAGGGTGGTGATCAGCACCAGGTACACCAGGCCATCGCCTTGCAGGCCTCCCCCGGCCAGCGCACCGCAGAAGCTGCCTTCGGGGAAATTCGCCGCGGCCATGCCGGTGTAGTGCATGCCGACGATGGCAAAGCCCATCACCACCGCCGCCAGGCCGCGAATCTGCCGTACATAAGGGGTGTGCGCGCGCAGACGGAAGGCGATCCACAACGCCGCTGCCGAGGCGCCCACGGCAATCAGCAGCGAGGCCCCGAACAGCGCCGGGTCATAGTCGATGCCCGGCAGCATGCGCAGCGCGGCCATGCCGGTGTAGTGCATGCAGGCGATGCCGGCGCCCATGATCAGCGCGCCAAACGCCAGCTGCTGCCACGGCAGGCTCGGCTGGCTGACCAGCCACAAGGCAAAGCCCGAGGACAACACGGCAATCAGCAGCGAGAACGCGGTCAGGGCCAGGTCGTAGCCGAGGTCGATGGGCAGGCTGAAGGCGAGCATGCCGATGAAGTGCATCGACCACACGCCGATGCCCATGGCCAGCGCGCCACCCCCCATCCACAGGCAGGCAGCCCGACCTTTGGCCGTGGCGATGCGGCCGGTCAGGTCAAGGGCGGTATAGGACGCCAGGATCGCCACGCACAGCGAAATCAACACCAGCGAAGAGGAGTAGCTACCGGTCAGCATTGGGAGTTCCAGCGACGGGACGGGAGGCCCGGAAAAAGCTGACGATTGTACTCAAGCTTAGGCGAAACGCACGGGGTTTTTGCGAATGGGAATGGATCCAAAGCCCGCATGGGGCTGCTGCGCAGCCCATCGCCGGCAAGCCGGCTCCCACCTCGACCGCATCGACCTCAGGGCTTGCACAGTACCTGTGGGAGCCGGCTTGCCGGCGATGAGGCCGGTACAGCAATTCGCTGTACTAAAGGCCCAATCAATCCTGCTCGGCAAACGCCTGTTCCGCATCCCAACCACCACCCAGCGCGGCAACCAGCTGCACGCTTGCCACCAGCCGCCCCTGCAGCAGGTTCAACACACTGCGCTCGTTGCTCAGCGCCGTGGTCTGCACGTTGACCACATCCAGGTAGCCGATCAGCCCGGCGCGGTACTGGTTCTCGGTCAGGCGCAGCGACTCGCGGGCGGCATCCAGTGCCTCCTGGCGCACCACCGCCTCATCGCCATACACCTTCAACTGCACCAGCAGGTTTTCCACTTCCTTGAAGCCGTCGAGCACGGTCTGGCGGTACTGCGCCACGGTCTGGTCATACACCGCCACCGTGCGGTCCACCTCGGCACTGCGCTTGCCGGCGTCGAACAAGGTCAGCGCCAGCTGCGGGCCTACGGACCAGTAGCGGTTGGGCAGTTCGATCCAGTTGCTGAAGCTGCTGCTGGAGTAACCGCCACTCATGCTCAGGCTCAGGTCCGGGAAGTACGCCGCCCGCGACACGCCGATGTTGGCGTTGGCAGCCATCACGTTGCGCTCGGCCGCAGCGATGTCCGGGCGCCGCTCCAGCAACTGCGAAGGCAAGGCCACCGGAATTTGCGGCAGCGCCGGAATTGCCTTGCTGTCGGCCAGGGCGAAGTCCGCCGGGGCCTTGCCGAGCAACACGGCAATGGCGTTCTCGAACTGCGCGCGCTGCCAGATCAGGTCGATCAGGTCGGCCTGGGTGCTCTTGAGCTGGGTACGCGCCTGGGCCACCGCATCCGGGCCGGCGACGCCGGCGCGGTACTGGTTTTCGTTCATCCGCAAGGACCGTTCATAAGCTGCCACGGTGGCTTCCAGCAGGCGCTTCTGCTCGTCGATCACCCGCAGCTGCAGGTAGTTCTGCACCAGTTCCGACTGCTGGCTGAGGCGGATCGAGGCCAGGTCGGCCAGGCTGGCTTCGGCACTGGCTTCGTTGCCATTGAGGGTTTCGCGCAGCTTGCCCCACAGGTCGATTTCCCAGCTGACGCCGAGCTGGGCGTTGTAGGTGTTGCGAATGCCGCTGCTGTTGTTGGACAGGCTCGAGCTGGAGCTACCGGTGCCCTGGGCCGAGCGGTTCTTGCCAACGCTCAGGTCCAGGCTGGGGAACAGTGCCGCTCGGCTGCTGCGCACCAGCGCCTGGGCCTGGCGGTACTGGGCCTCCGATTGCGCCACGGTCTGGTTGCTGCGGTTGAGCTCTTCGACCAGCGCATTGAGCCCGGCATCGCCGTAGATTTCCCACCAGGCGCCGCGGGCGATGGCATCGGACGGCGTGGCCTGGGTCCAGCCTTCGGCATGCTTGAACTGCGCCGTGCTGCTCAGCTCCGGGCGGTGGTAGTCCGGGCTCAGGGTGCAGGCGCTGAGCAAGGCGACGCACAACCCGGCGCCGAGCAGGCGCGAGCCACGCCCACGGGTCAGCGTCTGCAGGGCGCGGTGAAGTGGGGTCTGGGCAAAAGTCATAGCGGGGTTTCCAGGGCGGCGTCGGTGCGCACGCCACGCCAACGGTTGAAACGGTGACGCAGGCGGTCCAGGTACAGGTAGACCACCGGTGTCGTGTAAAGAGTGAGGATCTGGCTGAACACCAGGCCGCCAATGATGGTCAGGCCCAGTGGCTGGCGCATTTCCGCGCCTTCGGCGCGGCTCAGCAGCAGCGGCAAGGCACCGAGGATGGCCGCCAGGGTAGTCATCAGGATCGGCCGCAGGCGCAGCAGGCAGGCCCGGCGGATCGACTCTTCCGGTGTCAGGCCCTGGTGGCGCTCCAGCTGCAAGGCCAGGTCGATCATCAGGATGGCGTTCTTCTTCACCACGCCGATCAGCAGGAACAGCCCCAGCAGCGAGATCAGGCTGAACTCGCCGCCGGTGACGTACAGCGCCAGCAAGGCACCGACGCCGGCCGAGGGCAGTGTCGAGAGGATGGTCAGCGGGTGAATGTAGCTTTCGTAGAGGATGCCCAGCACCAGGTAGACCAGCACCAGCGCGCCAAGGATCATCAGCGGCTGGCCTTCCTGAGTCTTGGCGAAGGCATCGGCGGTACCACCAAGCTTGGCGATCACTTCCTCGGGCAAGCCCAGCTTGGCCACCGCACGCTCCAGCGCCGCCATGGCCTGGTCGGGGCTGTAGCCTTCGGCGACGTCGAAGGCGATGCTTTCGGCGGCGAACTGGCCTTCGTGGCTGACCCGGTCGTTGGCCAGGCTGTTCTCGTAGTGGGCGATGGTCGACAGCGGTACGCGGGCACCGTCGGCGGTAATCACCTGTACCTGCTCGAGGGTGCTCGGGTCCCAGGCGTACTTCGGGTTGATCTCCAGCACTACCTGGTACTGGTTGAGGCTGTCGTAGATGGTGGAGATCTGGCGCTGGCTGTAGGCGTTGTTCAGCACCGTGGTGACCATGTCCATGTCGATGCCCAGGCGCTTGGCCTGGTCGCGGTCGACCACCAGGGTCACCTGCTGGGTGCCGGCACCGTCGCGGGCGTCGATGGCAGTCAGCTGCGGCAGTGCACGCAGCGCCGCCACCACTTTCGGGAACCATTCGCGCAACGCCGTCAGGTCACCGCTCTGCAGGGAATACAGGTACTGCGAGGAGGTCTGGTCACGGCCCCCGCCGCCCAGTTGCAGGTCCTGGTCGGCCATCAGGAACAGGCGCCCGCCGGGTACCTTGGGCATTTCCTTGCGCAGGCGTTCGATCACCTTCTGGGCGTCGAGCTTGCGCTCGCTGATCGGTTTCAGGCGCACCAGCACAAAGGCATTGTTGGTCCCGCTGTTGCCCCCGATGAAGCCGGCAACGCTCTGCACTGCCGGGTCGGCCAGCAATGCGCGGCGATAGATCTCCATTTTCGGTTGCATCACGCTGAACGACAGGCCGTCGTCGCCACGGATGAAGCCCATCAGCTGGCCGGTATCCTGCTGCGGCATCAGCGTCTTGGGCACCACCACGTACAGGGCGATGTTGATGCCGATGGTGGCCAGCAGGCTGATCAGCGTCAGGCGCTTGTGGCGCAAGGCCCAGCCCAGGCTGCGGTCATAGGCATCGACCATGCGCTGGTGCAACTGGCCGCTCCAGCGCTGCAGGCGGTTCTGCTCGGCCTGGTGCGGCTTGAGCCAGCGGGCGCACAGCATCGGCGTGAGGGTCAGCGACACCACCAGCGACACGATGATCGCCGCCGCCAGGGTGATGGAGAACTCCTGGAACAGGTTGCGCACGATGCCGCCCATGAACAGGATGGAGACGAACACCGCCACCAGCGACACGTTCATCGACAGCAAGGTGAAACCCACTTCCTTGGCACCCAGGAAGGCCGCCTTCATCGGCGGCTGGCCGTCCTCGATGTGCCGGGAGATGTTCTCCAGCACCACGATGGCGTCGTCCACCACCAGGCCGGTGGCAAGAATAAGCGCCATCAGCGACAGGTTGTTGAGCGAGAACCCGCACAGGTACATGACCGCGAAGGTGCCCACCAGTGACACCGGCACCGCCAGGCTGGGGATCAGCGAGGCCCGCAGGCTGCCGAGGAACAGGTAGACCACCAGGATCACCAGCACCACGGCGATCAGCAGGGTGTGCTCGGCTTCCTTGAGGGTTGCCTTGATCACTGGCGAGCGGTCCATGGCCACGTTCAGTTGCACGCTGGCCGGCAGCAGCGACTGCAGGGCCGGCAACTGCGCCTTGATCTGGTCGACTGTTTCGATGATGTTGGCGCCGGTCTGGCGGTTGACCACCAGCAGCACCGCGCTCTGGTCGTTGAAGAAGCCGCTGTTGT
Organism: Pseudomonas sp. B13(2017); assembly: GCF_002113245.1. Taxonomy (NCBI): domain Bacteria; kingdom Pseudomonadati; phylum Pseudomonadota; class Gammaproteobacteria; order Pseudomonadales; family Pseudomonadaceae; genus Pseudomonas; species Pseudomonas sp. B13(2017). The sequence continues at coordinate 157,221 of NZ_NEJX01000015.1, read as the reverse complement.
AGCGGTTCTCGACACCATCGGTGATGGTCGCCACGTCGGACAGGCGCAGGATGGTGCCGTTCTGCTGGCGGATCACCACGGGCTCGTAGTCCTTGGCGCTTTCCAGCTGGTCATTGGCGCGCACCTGCCAGTTGCGCTCGGCGTCCTCGACAAAGCCCATCGGCCGGCGCTGGTTAGCGTTGGACACCGCAGTGCGCACTTCATCCAGCGACAGGCCGTACTGGTTGAGCAATTGCGGCTCCACGGCAATGCGCACTGCCGGCAACGAACTGCCGCCGATCTGCACCTCCCCTACCCCGGGCACCTGGGCCAGGCTCTGCGACAGGATGGTGTCGGCCAGGTCGTACAACTGGCCCTTCTGCAGCACGTCCGAAGTCAGCGACAGCACCATGATCGGTGCCTGCGACGGGTTGATCTTCTTGTAGGTGGGCATGCTGCGCATACCGCTGGGCAGCAGGTTGCGGGTGGCGTTGATCGCCGCCTGCACCTCGCGCGCCGCACCGTCGATGTCGCGGCCCATCTCGAAGCCGATGATCACCCGTGTGGAGCCCTGGTTGGAGCTGCTGGTCAGGGTGGTCACCCCGGCAATGCTGCCCAGCTTGCGCTCCAGCGGCGTGGCCACGGTGGAGGCCATCACTTCCGGGCTGGCGCCGGACAGGTTGGCCGACACCACGATCACCGGGAAGTCCATCTGTGGCAGCGGCGCCACCGGCAGCAGGCCGAAGCTGACCCCGCCCAGCAGCATGATCGCCAGGCTCAACAGCATGGTCGCCACCGGGCGACGGATGAAAGGACCGGACAGGTTCATGCCTCGGCCTGCTTCACGTCAGTGGCCGGGCGCCAGCGGCGGGCCAGGCGGTCGAAGTACAGGTAGATGACCGGGGTGGTGAACAACGTCAGCACCTGACTGACCAGCAACCCGCCGACCATCACCAGGCCCAGCGGCTGGCGCAGCTCGGCGCCGGAACCGGTGGCGAGCATCAGCGGCACAGCGCCGAACAGCGCGGCCAGGGTGGTCATCAGGATCGGCCGGAAGCGCAGCAGCGCCGCCTGGTAGATGGCATCGCGCGGGCTCATGCCCTGCTGGCGCTCGGCCTCGAGGGCGAAGTCGATCATCATGATCGCGTTCTTCTTGACGATGCCGATCAGCAGGATGATGCCGATGATGGCGATCATACCCAGGTCGTTGCCGCTGATGAGCAAGGCCAGCAAGGCGCCGACCGCCGCCGACGGCAGGGTCGATAGAATGGTCACCGGGTGGATGTAGCTCTCGTACAGCACGCCCAGCACGATGTACATGGTCACCACCGCCGCCAGGATCAACAGCAAGGTGCTCGACAGCGATGCCTGGAAGGCTTCCGCCGCACCTTGGAAGCGGGTTTGCACGCCCAGCGGCATGCCGATGTCCTTTTGCACCTGCTCGATCACCTGCACCGCCTCGCCCAGCGAAGCGCCGTGGGCCAGGTTGAACGACAGGGTCACCGCCGGGAACTGGCCGATGTGGGAAATGGCCAGCTGGGCCTGGCGCTGCTCAATGCGCGCCAACGCCGACAGGCGCACCTGGCCGCCATCGGTGGCCTTGACGTGGATCGACTCCAGCGCCTGCGGGCCGATCACCGCCGCATCCTGCGACTGCAACACCACGCGGTACTGGCTGGCCTGGGTGTAGATGGTCGAGATCTGGCGCTGGCCGAAGGCGTCGTACAGGGCGTTGGTGATCTGCGACACGCTGATGCCCAGGCGGCTGGCCATGTCGCGGTCGATCACCAGGTACACCTGCAAGCCCTTGTCCTGCAGGTCGCTGGCCACGTCGGCCAGTTCCGGGCGCTGCTGCAGCGCCTGCACCAGCTTGCCGCTCCACTGCGCCAGCAGGTCGGCGTCCGGCGACGACAGGCTGAACTGGTACTGGGTACGGCTGACCCGGTCTTCGATGCTGAGGTCCTGCACCGGCTGCATGAACAGGCGGATACCCACCAGCCGGTCGACTTGCGGCTGCAGGCGGTTGATCACCTCGCTGGCAGTGACATCACGCTCGCCATGGGGCTTGAGGTTGATCAGCAGGCGGCCGCTGTTGAGCGTGGCGTTGTCGCCATCGACACCGATGTAGGACGACAGGCTCTGCACCGCCGGGTCCTGCAGGATCACCTTGCTCAGGGCCTGCTGGCGTTCGCTCATGGCGGCGAACGAGGTGGACTGCGGCGCTTCGGAAATGCCCTGGATCACCCCGGTGTCCTGCACCGGGAAGAAGCCCTTGGGCACCACCATGTACAGGAATACGGTGAGCGCCAGGCTGGCCACGGCCACCAGCAGCGTCAGCGGCTGGCGCTTGAGTACCCACTGCAGGGCGCTGCCGTAGTGCCTGATCAGCCAGTCGATCCAGGCGCCACTGGCGCGGTAGAACCGGCCCTGTTCCTCTTCCTTGGGCTCACGCTTGAGCAGGCGCGCGCACATCATCGGCGTGAGGGTCAGCGATACCACCAGGGAAATCAGGATGGCCACCGCCAGGGTAATGGCGAACTCGCGGAACAGGCGGCCGACCACATCGGCCATGAAAAGCAGCGGGATCAGTACCGCAATCAGCGAGAAGGTCAGCGAGATCAGGGTGAAGCCGATTTGCCGGGCGCCCTTGAGCGCAGCCTGCATGGGCGTCTCGCCCTCCTCGATGTGCCGGGAGATGTTCTCCAGCATGACGATGGCGTCGTCGACCACGAAACCGGTGGCGATGGTCAGGGCCATCAGCGTCAGGTTGTTGACCGAGAAGCCGGCCAGGTACATCACGCCGAAGGTGCCGATCAGCGACAACGGCACGGCGATCGACGGAATGAGGGTGGCACTGAAACGGCGCAGGAACACGAACGTGACCATAACCACCAGGGCGATGGCGATCAGCAGTTCGTGCTGCACATCCTTGACCGCGGCGCGGATAGTCTGGGTGCGGTCGGTGAGCACCGAAACATCGAGGCCGGCCGGCAGGTTGTCGGTGATCGACGGCAGCAGTTCCTTGATACGGTCGACCACTTCGATGACGTTGGCGCCCGGCTGGCGCTGGATGTTCAGCAGCACCGCATGGTTTTCATTGGCCCAGGCAGCCAGGCGCTCGTTCTCCGCGCCGTCGACGATTTCCGCGACGTCCTTCAGGCGCAGCGGTGCACCGTTGTTGTAGGCCAGGATCAGGTTGGCGTATTCCTCAGGGGAGCGCAGCTGGTCGTTGGCATCGAGCATTGACACCCGGGTCGGGCCATCGAAGTTGCCCTTGGGCTGGTTGACGTTGGAGGCGCCGATCAGGGTGCGTACGTCCTCCAGGTTCAGGCCGTTGGCGGCCAGGGCATCGACGTTGACCTTGATCCGCACCGCCTGACGCTGACCGCCGGCGATGCTGACCATGCCCACACCGCTGATCTGCGCGAGCTTCTGGGCCACGCGGGTATCGACCAGGTCGTTGAGCTTGGGCAGCGGCATGGTCTTGCTGGAGATGGCCAGGGTCAGCACCGGGGTGTCGGCCGGGTTGACCTTGTTGTACACCGGCGGCGCCGGCAGGTCGCTGGGCAGCAGGTTGCTGGCGGCGTTGATCGCGGCCTGCACCTGTTGCTCGGCAACGTCCATGTTCATGTCGAGGTTGAAGCGCAGGGTCAGCACCGAGGCGCCGCCGGAGCTGGTCGAAGCCATCTGCTCCAGGCCCGGCATCTGGCCGAACTGGCGTTCCAGCGGCGCGGTAACGGCGCTGGTCATGACCTGCGGGCTGGCACCGGGGTACAGGGTCATGACCCGGATGGTCGGGTAATCCACCTGCGGCAAGGCGGAAACCGGCAGCAGCTTGTAGGCGATCAGGCCGGCCAGGACGATGGCCAGCATGCTCAGCGTGGTGGCAACCGGCCGCAGGATGAACAGACGCGAGAGGTTCATGCGCCCGCCTTGCCTGCTGCGCTACCAGGCTGTGCTTTACCGGGCTGCACATCACCAGTGCTTGCCGAACCCTTGGCTTCCTGGCCTTGCAGGTGCTGGCCCGGGGTGGTCGGCACCTGCGAGCTGTCTTCGACCACTTCCACCTTGGTGCCTTCGCGCAGGCGGTCGGTGCCTTCCAGCACCAGGCGGTCGCCGGCCTTGAGGCCCTCGAGAATGACGCTGTTCTCGCCGTCGCTGGCGCCAACCTTGAGCTTGCGGATATTGACCGTGTTCTGGTCATTGACCACGTAGGCGAAGGAGCCGTCATTGCCGAACTGGATGGCCGCCGCCGGGGCCATGGTCACCTGCTTGAGGGTGTCGGCCAGCAGGCGCACGTTGACGAACTGGTTGGGGAACAGGGCCAGGTCCTTGTTCTCGAAGCGGCCCTTGAACTTGAGGGTGCCGGTGGTGGTGTCGATCTGGTTGTCGATGCTGCCCAGCACGCCGGTGGACTGCAGCTTGCTGTCACTGCGGTCCCAGGCCTCGACCGGCAGGCTGGCGCCGCTGCGGTAGCGTTCCAGCACGGTGCTCAACTCGGTTTCCGGCAGGGTGAAGGCAACGCTGATCGGCTCGGTCTGGGTGATCACCACCAGCGCGGTGGTGTCGTTGGCGGCCACCAGGTTGCCCAGGTCGAGCTGGCGCAGGCCCACGCGGCCGTTGATCGGCGCGCGGATCTGGGTGAAGTCGAGGTTCAGGCGGGCGTCGTTGACCTGCGCCTGGTTGGTCTTCACCAGCCCCTGGAACTGCGCCACCTGCGCTTCGGCGGTGTCGAGGGTTTGCTTGGCGATGCTGTCCTCGGCGTACAGGCCTTTATAGCGGGCCAGGTCGACCTGGGCGTTCTTCAGTTGCGCCTGGTTCTGCGCCAGGGTGCCTTCGGCCTGTTGCAGGGCGATGCGGTACGAGCGCGGGTCGATCTCGGCGAGCAGGTCGCCGGCCTTGACCTGCTGGCCTTCCTTGAAGTGGATCTTGACCAGCTCGCCAGCCACGCGGCTGCGCACGTTGACGGTGTTGGTCGCGGTGACGGTGCCCAGGGCCTTGTAGTACAGCGGGAAGTCACCCACCCGCACCGGCTCGACGCGCACCGGCACCGGGTCGCTGGAGCCGCCGAAGCCCGGGCGACCGCCCATCATGCCCATGCCCTTGCCACCGCGCCCGCCACCGGCTTCTTTAGGCGCAGGCGCTGCTGCGGGCCACAGCCACCAGGCCAGTGCAGCCACCAGCAGCAGGATCAGCAGGCCTACGAGCCAGCGACGAGGGGAACGGGAATTGGACGCTTGCATGGGTTGAACGAACCTTGTTCGGAATGACGACTTGGGGAGGATGAACGATAAGCACTGGCATCGTTTTAGCAAAGCGCCTTTACCAGAGGTTTACCTTTGCCTGACGTTGCCAAGGGGTTGAACTTTAAATGAAAACGGCCCGGAACGCGTTCCGGGCCGTTTACAGGGTGTTGCTTGGAGCGGTGGCGGGCTGAAAGGTTTCGGTTGCCTGTGCCGGCCTCTTCGCGGGCTTGCCCGCTCCCACAGGTACAGCACAGGTTTCAAAGGCTGTGACATCCCTGTGGGAGCGGGCAAGCCCGCGAAGGGGCCGGTACAGGCGATAGACGCCCGCCCTGCCCCACACAACCCTTACTTCAGCACAGCCAGCGCTGCATCGTAGTTCGGCTCATCAGCAATTTCGCCAACCAGCTCGCTGTGCAGCACCTTGTCGTTTTCGTCCAGCACCACCACGGCACGGGCAGCCAGGCCGGCCAGCGGGCCATCGGCGATGGCCACGCCGTAGTTTTCGAGGAACTCGCGGCCACGCAGGGTCGACAGGTTCTTCACGTTGTCCAGGCCTTCGGCGCCGCAGAAGCGTGCCTGGGCGAACGGCAGGTCAGCGGAGATGCACAGCACCACGGTGTTGGCCACATCGTTGGCCTGGGCGTTGAACTTGCGCACGGAGGTAGCGCAGGTCGGGGTGTCGACGCTCGGGAAGATGTTCAGCACCTTGCGCTTGCCGGCGTAGTCTTTCAGCGACTTGTCAGCCAGGCCTTCACCTACCAGGGAGAAAGCCGGAGCCTGGGCGCCGGTTTTCGGCAGTTCGCCGTTGACCTGAACCGGGTTGCCTTTGAGAGTCACTTGAGCCATGACGAAATCCTTATGCGGGGTTTGAAAAGGACACTGAGTTAAGCATGAAGGCGGCCGGGTGCCTATGGGGGCAGGTGAAATTGTTCTGTTGCCGGACAATTCTTGTGGACAAAAAAATGCCCGGGTGGCAACAAGCGACCCGGGCATTACTGTTGCAGATGGCGTATCAGCCCAGCAGGCCGTATACCACCGAGGTCAGCGCAACCAGGCCGACTACCACCACGAACACGTTGGAGGCAGCACCGCTGTACTTGCGCATGGATGGCACGCGGCGAATGGCGTACATCGGCATCAGGAACAGCAGCACCGCGAGGATCGGGCCACCGAGCGACTCGATCATGCCGAGGATGCTTGGGTTGAGGGTGGCGACGATCCAGCACACCACCAGCATCAGCGCGGCGACCACGCGGTCCAGGGCCTTGGCGCTCGGGCGAGCACCGGCCTTGGTGATGATGCCCTTCAGGCCTTCGCTGGCGCCGATGTAGTGGCCGAGGAACGACTTGGCGATGGCCACGAAAGCAATCAGCGGTGCAGCGAACGCGATGGTCGGGTTGCTGAAGTGGTTGGCCAGGTACGACAGGATCGACAGGTTCTGCGCCTTGGCCTCGGCCAGCTGGGCGCTGCTCAGGGTGAGCACGCAACTGAACACGAAGAACAGCACCATCACCACCATCAGCAGGTGGGCACGGCGCAGGATCTGGCCGCTACGCTCATCGGCATGCTCGCCGTAGCGGCGCTTCTGGTCGACGGCAAAGGCGGAGATGATCGGCGAGTGGTTGAACGAGAACACCATCACCGGAATCGCCAGCCACAGGGTGTGCAGGAAGGCCGAGGCCGGTGGCACCTGGGTGGCGCTGTCGAGAATGCCACCGGTCCAGTGCGGCACCAGGTACAGGCCCAGCAATGCCAGGGCGACGATGAACGGGTAGACCAGCAGGCTCATGACCTTGACCGTGGCCTGCTCGCCGCAGCGCACGATGGCCAGCAGGCCGAGGATCAGCACGAACGACAGGATGGCCCGTGGCGGCGGCTCCATGTGCAGCTGGTGCTCCATGAAGCTGGACACGGTGTTGGTCAGCGCCACGCTATAGATAAGCAGGATCGGGAAGATCGCGAAGAAGTACAGCACGGTGATCGAGGCGCCGGCGGTAATGCCGAAGTGCTCCTTGACCACTTCGGTGATATCGCCGTCATTGCGCCCGGAAAGGACGAAACGGGTCAGCCCGCGGTGAGCGAAATAGGTCATCGGGAAGGCCAGTATGGCCAGGATCAGCAACGGCCAGAAGCCGCCAAGGCCGGCGTTGATCGGCAGGAACAGGGTTCCGGCGCCGATCGCTGTGCCGAACAGGCCCAGCATCCAGGTGGTGTCGTGACGCGACCAGCTGCCGAGGGTGGCGGGGGTCGATTCTGCAAAGCGTTGTTCAACGCTTGGGGCCTGCTCATTCATTCCGGGTGAAGCTCCACTCGCAAGACTGCAACAGGCTGAGAATGGCGAAATAGACGTTTCGCCCAACTCAACCGAAAAAGGGAGCGCGATTGTGCACGGAAAGGTTGCACTTGCGAAGCCCTTTTCCGAGGAGCGGTTGCACTTGTCTTTACAAGCGGATTGCAACCAGAGGCTGCATGCAGCCTGATCGCCGGCAAGCCGGCTCCCACACCGACCGCGCAGCGCTTGAGCCTTGCGCTATCTCTGTGGGAGCCGGCTTGCCGGCGAAAGGGCCGCAAAGCGGCCCCGTGCGGTGTTACTTCTGGACGGCAGCGAACGCTTCGGCAACCCGTTGCAGGTTGGCCGGGCGCAGGCCGGACATGCATACGCGGCCGCTGTCGATCAGGTACACGCCGAACTCGTCACGCAGGCGGCGCACCTGCTCGACGCTGAAGCCGGTGTAGCTGAACATGCCGCGCTGGCGCAGGAAGAACTGGAAGTCCTGGCCTGGCAGCAGCACTGCCAGGGCATCGACCAGCGCCTGGCGCATGTCGAGGATACGTTTGCGCATCACTTCGACTTCCTCGGCCCACTGGGCATTGAGGGCGGCATCGCCGAGCACGCCAGCAACCAGCTGGGCGCCGAAGTTGGGCGGGCTGGAGTAGTTGCGGCGCACGGTAGCCTTGAGCTGGCCGAGCACGCTCTGGGCAGTGGCGTCATCGTCGCAGACCACCGACAGGCCGCCGACACGCTCGCCGTACAGCGAGAAGATCTTCGAGAACGAGTTGCTGACCAGGCACGGCACGCCGGCGCGGGCCATTTCACGGATGGCGTAGGCGTCTTCCACCAGGCCTTCGGCGAAGCCCTGGTAGGCGATGTCGAGGAACGGAATCAGCTGGCGTGCCTTGACCACTTCAACCACCTGTTGCCACTGGTGCTGTTCCAGGTCGGCGCCGGTGGGGTTGTGGCAGCACGGGTGCAGCAGCACCACGCTGTTGGCCGGCAGGGTCTGCAGGGTGGCCAGCATGCCGTCGAAGTCCACGCCGCGGGTGGCCTGGTCGAAGTACGGGTAGGTGTGCACCTTGAAGCCGGCGCCTTCGAAGATGGCGCGGTGGTTGTCCCAGGTCGGGTTGCTGACCCAGACTTCGGACTGCGGGAAGTAGCGCTTGAGGAAGTCGGCACCGACCTTGAGGGCGCCGGAACCACCCACGGTCTGCACGGTGGCCACGCGCCCGCCGGTCACGGCTGGGTGATCGGCACCGAACAGCAGTGCCTGGATCGCCTGGCGGTAGCTGGCCAGGCCTTCCATCGGCAGGTACAGCGAGGCTTCGTGGTCCTGGCCGGCGATGCGTTTTTCCACCGCATCCACAGCCGCCAGTTGCGGCACCACGCCGGCCTCATCGTAGTACAGGCCGATACTCAGGTTGACCTTGTCGGCGCGCGGGTCGGCCTTGAAGGTTTCCATCAACGAGAGGATCGGGTCGCCGGCATAGGCATCGACATGTTTGAACACAGCGTGCAGCTCCTTGGATCAGGACAGTTCGAAAAGGCAGCCCTGAGCATACCCGGAGTGCGGGCTCAGGAACATCAACTATTGTGCAAGGTTGTCTATGCAACATTGCATGGCTGAGGATTGGCGCTGGATTCTTCGCGGGCGCGCCCGCGAAGAGGCCGGGTCAGCCAAGCAGCTCTTTCAGGCCTTGCAACTCCTGCTCGGTCACCGCCACCCCCTCCTCCTCGGCCACCTCGCGCTCGCGGTAACGCCGCTCGCCCGGCATGCGCGTCAGCCCTACCGCCTGCATCTGCTCGACCAGCTCGCGGCTGCGCTGGGCAAACCGCTCGCCCTCGGCCTTGTTCGGGTCGATGACGATGATCAACTGCCCGGTCCACGGCGTCTTCGCCCCCGGGTGCCCCGACCAGTCGAACTCCCAGGAAAAATGCCCGCCGGTCAGCGCCGCCGCCAGCAACTCGACCATCATCGACAAGGCCGAGCCCTTGTGCCCGCCAAATGGCAGCAAGGCGCCGCCTTCCAGAATCGCCTTGGGGTCGGTGGTCGGCTCACCATTGGCATCCACCCCCATGCCCTCCGGCAATTGCTGGCCAGCGCGCGCGGCAATCTGCACGTCGCCATGGGCCATGGCGCTGGTGGCCATGTCGAAGACGATCGGGTCATGTTCGGCGCAAGGTGCGGCAAAGGCGATGGGGTTGGTGCCGAACAGCGGCTTGCGGGCGCCGTGCGGCACCACGCAGGTCATGCTGTTGACCACGCTCAGGGCTACCAGGCCTTCGTCGGCGAATGGCTCCACATCCGGCCACAGCGCGGCGAAGTGGTGCGAGTTGTGGATCGCCAGCACGGCGATACCAGCATTGCGCGCCTTCGCCACCAGAAGTTCACGGGCCGCCGCCAGCGCCGGCTGGGCGAAGCCGCCTGCGGCATCGACGCGAACATAACCGGGCGCCACATCGCTGACCTTCGGCGTGGCCTGGCCGTCGACCCAGCCACTGGCCAATGTCGAAACATAGCCAGGCATGCGGAACACCCCATGGCTATGGGCACCATCGCGCTGGGCGCTGGCGCAGTTGTGGGCCAGCACCCGCGCCACGTTTTCGCTGCAGCCATGGCGCTGGAAAATGCTCTGCAACAGGCCCTGCAGCTCGGTAAAAGGCACACGCACGACGGTGCCGGTGGAAAGTGCGGACATCTGAAGCTCCTTGTTGGAATTGGAATGGCTACAGCGTTGCAACGACAAAAACTTTCCTGCATGTGACAGCTATCTGTCAAATGTTGACTTGATGACAGAAAACAGCCATTTTCTTTCGCAAGCCTTACCCCTGGAGCCGCAGCATGAGCCAACTGATCAAGCAACGCCTGGAAAACAGCCTCGAAGGGGCCGCTGCTTCGGGCCGCAAGATCGCCAGCTACATGCTCGCCAACCTGCATGAACTGCCGTTCCAGACCTCGGCCAGCATTGCCGTCAAGCTGGGCGTCAGCGAATCCAGCGTCGGCCGTTTCTGCCGCTCATTGGGTTATGCCCATCTCAAGGCGTTGAAGCAAGACCTGCAGAACGACCTGGGCGATGGCCCGTGGCTGGTCGGCGACCGCCTGCAAGATTACCGCCAGAACCAGGACGCCAGCGACAACGCCGGCAGCCTGGAACTGGAAATCGCCGCCCTGGTGCGCGTGCACGAGTATCGCCAGAGCAGCGCCTGGCACAGCGTCGCCCAGCGCCTGGCGAGCAAGCAGCGGGTGTTCATCGCCGGCTTCCAGACCGAGCGCGGCATTGCCATGTGCATGAGCCACCTGCTGCAGTACCTGCGCGATGGCGTGCAGCTGGTGGATATCAGTGCCGGGCACTTTGGCGAAGTATTGCTGGGCCGCGCCGAAGACAGCGCCCTGGTGGTGTTCGAAGCCCGCCGTTATTCCCGCCATGCCCTGCTGTTGTGCCAGAAGGCACGCGAGGCTGGCATTGCGGTCACCTTGGTGACCGACCCCTTCTGTGACTGGGCCGATGCCAACGCCGACGAGGTGTTCCGCATCCCCACCGAGTTCAACCTGTTCTGGGAGTCCACCTCGACCATGCTGTCGTGGGTGCACCTGATGGTCAACGAGGTCTGCAAGAAGCTCGGACCGGATGTTGAAAAACGCTTGGAAGCAACTGCCGCTCTACATAACGAATTCGTCGGCTACACCTCGTGGTCGACGGGAAAACAACAATAGCAAGAGTGCAATGAGGTGCGAGATGAACAAGACCATGGCCTTGGTGGGTGCGTGCGCCCTGCTGCTGTCGGGTGCCGCCAGTGCCGAAACCCTGCGCTTCGCCACCGAGGGCGCCTACCCGCCCTTCAACTATGTCGACGCCAATAACCAGTTGCACGGCTTCGACGTCGACATCACCCACGCCCTGTGCGAGCAGATGAAAGTCGAGTGCACGCTGGTGGCCCAGGACTGGGAAGGCATCATCCCGGCGCTGATGGCACGCAAGTACGACGCGGTGGTCGCGTCGATGATCAACACCGAAGAACGGCGCAAGAAAATCGCCTTCACCGACCACTATTACCGCACCCCGCTGACCGTTGCCGTGGCCAAGGACAGCAAGATCAACGACGCCCAGACCAACTTCGACGGCTACACCGTTGGCGCCCAGTCGTCGTCCACCCAGGCCATCTACGCCGAAGACGTCTACGCCAAGGCCGGTGCCGACGTGAAGCTGTACCCGACCATGGACGAAGCCAACGCCGACCTGGCCGCGGGCCGCCTGGATGGCGTGATTGCCGACAAATTCCCACTGAACGAGTGGATGACCAAGAACGGCGGGGACTGCTGCAAGATCCTCGGCGACGTGGCCGACACCAAGGCCGATGCCGCCATTGCCGTGCGCAAGGACGACGAAGCCCTGCGCCAGCGCCTGAACACCGCGCTGCAGCAGATCGTCGCCAACGGTACCTACCAGAAGATCGCCAGCAAATACTTCGCTTTCGATATCTACAACTGATCTTCAAGCCCTCATTGCCTGACCGGGCCCTATCGCCGGCAAGCCAGCTCCCACAGGTTGCTCACTGACCTGAAGAACAGCGGTGTACCTGTGGGAGCTGGCTTGCCGGCGATGAGGCCGGTGAGGTCAACACAAGGTGTTCGTCATGCTCGATCAATTATCCTTGCTGTCCTTCGCCAGTGGAGGCTGGGGCCAGGCGCTGCTGGCCGGCGCGCTGGTCACCGTTTCCCTGGCCCTGGCCTGCCTGCCCATCGGCCTGCCGCTGGGCCTGGTCGTCGCCCTTGCAGCGCGCTCGCGCAAGCGCTTGCCGCGCGCCTGGGCCACCACCTTCTCCACCGTGTTCCGTGGCCTGCCCGAACTGCTGACGCTGCTGATCATCTATTACGGCTGCCAGATCGCCGCACAGAAGATTCTCGCAGCCATGGGCTACCAGGGTGAGTTCCTGATCAATACCTTCCTCGCCGCAATGATCGCCTTCAGCCTGGTGTTCGCCGCGTTCTCCAGCGAGATCTGGCTGGCAGCCTTCAAGACCCTGCCCAAGGGCCAACTGGAAGCCTGCTCGGCGCTGGGCCTGAGCAAGCGCACCGGCTTCTTCAAGGTGCTGCTGCCACAACTGACCCGCATCGCCCTGCCCGGCCTGTCCAACAACTGGCTGTCGCTGCTCAAGGACACCTCGCTGGTCTCCACCATCTCGCTGGTCGACCTGATGCGCCAGACCAACCTGGCCGTCAGCGTGACCAAGGAGCCGATGTTCTTCTATGGCGTGGCCTGCCTGGGCTACCTGCTCTTCGCCGCCATTTCCGGGCGTGTGTTCGCCTTCATCGAACGGCGCAGCAACCGCCACCTGCAAGGAGCACGCGCATGAGCTTCGAACAACTGCTGGCGCTGGTCCTCGACCCCGACCTGCTGGACCGCTACGGCCCGCGCTTCCTCGATGGCCTGCTGGTAACGGCCAAGCTGGTGGCGATTTCCTTCAGCCTGGGTGCCGTGCTCGGCCTGTTGCTGGCCTTGGCGCGCATGTCGCGCAGCCTGCTGCTGCAGCGCATGGCCGCCGGCTACGTGTACTTCTTCCGCGGCTCGCCGCTGCTGGCCCAGCTGTTCCTGCTGTATTACGGCCTGGGCTCGCTCAAGGGCTTCTGGCAGGACGTCGGCCTGTGGTGGTTCTTCCGCGAGGCGTGGTTCTGCACCCTGCTGGCGTTCACTCTGAACACCGCCGCCTACCAGGCCGAGATCTTCCGCGGCAGCCTGATGGCCGTCGCCCCCGGCCAGCATGAGGCGGCGCGGGCGCTGAACTTGAAGCGCTCGACCACCTTCTTCAAGGTGATCCTGCCGCAGTCGCTGCTGGTGGCCATCGGCCCGCTGGGCAACGAACTGATCCTGATGATCAAGGCCAGCGCGATCGCCTCGCTGGTGACCATCTACGACCTGATGGGCGTGACCAAACTGGCCTTCTCGCGCAGTTTCGACTTCCAGATCTACCTGTGGGCCGCCGTGCTCTACCTGTTGATCGTCGAACTGGTGCGGCGCCTGCTGAAACACCTGGAAGCCCGCCTGGGCCGCCACCTGAACTGACCGAAGGATACGTTCCATGCATTGCCAGACCCTTGTCCTCGGCGCCGGCATCGTCGGCGTCAGCACCGCGCTGCACCTGCAGGCCCGCGGGCGCCAGGTGATCCTGATCGACCGCGACGAACCGGGCAGCGGCACCAGCCACGGCAACGCCGGGCTGATCGAGCGCTCCAGCGTGATCCCCTATGCCTTCCCGCGGCAACTGGGCGCGCTGCTGCGCTACGGCCTGAACCGCCAGCCCGATGTGCGCTACAGCCTGCTGCACCTGCCCAAGGCCGCCCCCTGGCTATGGCGCTACTGGCGCCAGTCGGCCCCCGGGCGCCTGGCCGGGGCCGCCGCCGACATGCTGCCGCTGGTGCAGCGCTGCGTCGAGGAGCACGACGCATTCATTGCTGCCGCCGGCCTGGAAGGGCTGGTGCAGGCCAAAGGCTGGATCGAAGTGTTCCGTGACCCGACGCTGTTCGAGCAGGCCAAGGCCGACGCCAAGGGCCTGAGCCGTTATGGCCTGCAGTTCGAAATCCTCGAATGCGGGCAGTTGCAGGCCCGCGAGCACCAGCTGGACGCCAGCGTGGTCGGCGGCATTCACTGGCTCGACCCCAAGACCGTGAACAACCCCGGCGCCCTCACCCGCGGCTACGCCACCCTGTTCACGCAGCGCGGCGGGCAGTTCCTGCATGGCGATGCGCGCAGCCTGCGCCAGGTCGACGGCCAATGGCGGGTAGACAGCCGCCGCGGCCCGATCACCGCCAACGAGGTGGTGGCCTGCCTCGGCCCGCAGTCGGCTGACCTGTTCAGCGGCCTGGGCTACCAGATCCCGCTGGCGATCAAGCGTGGCTACCACATGCACTACAGCACCCGTGACGGCGCGCAACTGGAGCATTCCATCTGCGACACCCAGGGCGGCTACGTGCTGGCGCCAATGGCCCGCGGCGTGCGCCTGACCACCGGCATCGAGTTCGACGCCAGCAGCGCGCCGGGCAACCAGATCCAGCTGGGCCGCTGCGAAGCCCTGGCGCGCAAGCTGTTCCCGGCCCTGGGCGAGCGCCTGGACGACACCCCCTGGCTGGGCCGCCGCCCGTGCCTGCCCGACATGCGCCCGGTGATCGGCCCGGCGCCGCGCCACCCGGGGCTGTGGTTCAACTTCGGCCACGCCCACCACGGCCTCACCCTGGGCCCGGTCAGCGGCCGGCTGGTGGCCGAACTGGTCACCGGCGAACGCCCCTTCACCGACCCCGCGCCCTACAGCGCGACTCGTTTCGACTGAACCCCTGCGGGAGAACAACAAGATGACCGCACCACTGAGCCTTGCCACCCTTGCCCCCGAACCCGACCCACGCCCGGTGCTGATCCGCATCGAAGGCCTGAACAAGCACTACGGCGCGTTCCACGTGCTGCGCGACATCGACCTGCAGGTGCGCGAAGGCGAACGCATCGTGCTGTGCGGGCCGTCCGGCTCGGGCAAGTCGACCCTGATCCGCTGCATCAACCGCCTGGAAGTGGCCCAGCAGGGCAGCATCAAGGTGGATGGCATCGACCTGGCATCCACCACCCGCGAAGCGGCGCAGGTGCGCAGCGACATCGGCATGGTGTTCCAGCACTTCAACCTGTTCCCGCACATGAGCGTGCTCGACAACTGCCTGCTGGCCCCCACCAGCGTGCGCGGGTTGTCGCGCAAGGACGCCGAGGAGCGGGCGCGCATGTACCTGAGCAAGGTCGGTATCGAAAGCCAGGCGCACAAGTACCCCAGCCAGCTGTCCGGCGGCCAGCAGCAGCGCGTGGCGATTGCCCGGGCGCTGTGCATGAAGCCGCGGATCATGCTGTTCGACGAGCCCACCTCGGCGCTGGACCCGGAGATGGTCGCCGAGGTGCTGGATGTGCTGGTGCAGCTGGCTGGCACCGGCATGACCATGCTTTGCGTCACCCATGAAATGGGCTTTGCCCGCCAGGTGGCCGAGCGGGTGCTGTTCCTCGAGGGTGGGCAGATCATCGAAGACAGCCCGCCGCAGGTGTTCTTCAACCAGCCGCGTACCGAGCGGGCCAAGGGGTTCCTGGCGCAGATACTGCACTGACACCTGTTCCGGCCTTTTCGCGGGCTCGCCCGCTCCCACAGGATCACCTCGGCCTTCGGGACCGGTGATCAACCTGTGGGAGCGGGCATGCCCGCGAAGAGGCCGGAACAGGCGACACCTTCATTGCACCGCTGCAAAGACCCAACTGCATCGTTAAATATTATTGACCTTAACCCCCGCCAAACCCACGCCACCACAGGCCCGCATCGGTTTCAGCCCCCAAAAACCGGTACATTCCCGGCCATCAAGCCCTGCTCCGTCGTTTGACATATCGAACGGCTCTGGCAAGCTATCTACAAGCCCCGACCGGAATCGTCGCCTCCGACGAGCCGGCAGTGCTCGGGGCTACAGGTTGCACCCATGGCCCCGCGCCGTGCACCTGCACAACAACGACAGGCCGAACCTGTCCCAAGGTGACATATGTCCAACAGCAACATTGGCAACAAGCAACCCTCCCTGCGCAAACCCGTCGTCCTGATGACCATGGGCAGCCAAGAGCGCAAAGGCCATGACTACCAGGTCATGACCCACAAATACATCACCCCGCTGGTCGAGTTTTCCGATTGCGTCCCGGTGCTGGTGCCCACCTGCTGCGGCATCGAAGACCTCGAGACCTATCTGGACATGGCCGACGGCGTGTACCTGACCGGCGCCGGCAGCAACATCGACCCGGCCCTGTACGGCCAGGAGAACGAGACCCCCGGCAAAGGCCAGGACCAGAACCGCGACCTGTTCGACATCCCGCTGGTCAAGGCCGCGATCAAGCGTGGCCTGCCGATCTTCGGCATCTGCCGTGGCATGCAGGAAATCAACGTGGCCCTGGGTGGCGACATCTACCAGAAGGTGTACGCCGAGCCTGGCTTCAACGACCACCGGGAAAACCCGGAAGACCCGGTCGAGGTGCAATACGCCCAGGTGCACGGCGTGAAGATCAAGCCGGACAGCTGGCTGCGCGACACCCTGGGTACCGACGAGATTCGCGTCAACTCGCTGCATGGCCAAGGCCTGCACAAGCTCGGCGCCGGCATCGAGGCCATCGCCCACGCCGAAGACGGCCTGGTCGAGGCGATCCATGCCCCGAGCATCTCGCCGTTCCTGTTCGCCGTGCAGTGGCACCCGGAGTGGCAAGCGGCGAAGAACCCGGATTCGATCAAGATCTTCCAGGCTTTCGGCGACGCTTGCCGGGCCCAGGTACGCAAGGCGCAGATCAAGCGCCAGCACGCTGCCTGACCCCAGTTTCCTCTGCTTTGATCGCGGGGCGGCGCAAGGCCGCCCCCGTTTTCCCCGGTCACCCTCTGCTGGTCCCAGAACACTTCCCGTGGAAACGGGCGGCGGGCTTGTGCCTGTCTCCGCGATCGTTTTTTCCTACCTCACCAAGAGATACGATGACTGATCGCAGCTAGTCTGCCATCTGTGTCTTATACATCTCTTGTTGTCGCCTGTGCCGGCCTCTTCGCGGGCACGCCCGCGAAGAGGCCGGGCCAGGCAATAACATTCCTTCAGCCCCTCCACAAAAAAATCTCCCAAAGGGACTAGTCATCGTACAAGTTGTACGATAACTTACCTCCAACGCAAAACAACACCCTTCACCCAAGCGCCACAGGATGCCAACAACAATGACTCCACAAGAACTCAAATCCATCCTCTCCCACGGCCTGCTGTCTTTCCCGGTCACCGACTTCAACGCCCAGGGCGACTTCAACCCGGCTGGCTACGTCAAGCGCCTGGAATGGCTGGCCCCGTACGGCGCCAGCGCCCTGTTCGCCGCCGGCGGCACCGGTGAGTTCTTCTCCCTGGCTGCCAGCGAATACAGCCAGGTAATCAAGACCGCAGTCGACACCTGCGCCAAGTCGGTACCTATCCTCGCCGGCGTCGGCGGCTCCACCCGCCAGGCCATCGAATACGCGCAAGAAGCCGAGCGCCTGGGTGCCAAGGGCCTGCTGCTGCTGCCGCACTACCTGACCGAAGCCAGCCAGGAAGGTGTCGCCGCCCACGTCGAAGCAGTGTGCAAATCGGTAAACATCGGCGTAGTCGTCTACAACCGCAACGTCTGCCGCCTGAACGCCGACCTGCTGGAAAAACTGGCCGAGCGTTGCCCGAACCTGATCGGCTACAAGGACGGCCTCGGTGACATCGAGTTGATGGTGTCGATCCGTCGCCGCCTGGGCGACCGCTTCAGCTACCTGGGTGGCCTGCCGACCGCCGAGGTGTATGCTGCTGCCTA
Organism: Pseudomonas sp. B13(2017); assembly: GCF_002113245.1. Lineage (NCBI taxonomy): Bacteria > Pseudomonadati > Pseudomonadota > Gammaproteobacteria > Pseudomonadales > Pseudomonadaceae > Pseudomonas > Pseudomonas sp. B13(2017). The sequence continues at coordinate 139,369 of NZ_NEJX01000015.1, read as the reverse complement.
CAAGGCCCTGGGCGTGCCGGTGTACTCCTCCGCCGTGTTCAACTTCGTGCCGAAGACCGCCATGGACTTCTACAACGCCATCGCCCGTGACGACCACGCCACCGTGGCCAAGCTGATCGACGACTTCTTCCTGCCGTACCTGGACATCCGCAACCGCAAGGCCGGCTACGCCGTGAGCATCGTCAAGGCCGGTGCCAGGATCGCCGGTTACGACGCCGGCCCGGTGCGTACTCCGCTTACCGACCTCACCGCCGACGAGTACGAAAAACTCGCCGCGCTGATGGACAAGATGGGCCCGCAGTAAGCGCCGCCCGCGGCCTGCCAGATGCCGCGCCCGGAGTGGGCCAGCCCCACTCCGGTTACAATTCGTGAGCCCGCACAAAAATAACTAGTGGGAGTACTACCAGCATGCAAGCGACGAAGAAGACGCATGTGCGCTACCTGATCCTGTTCATGCTGTTCCTGGTGACCACGATCAACTACGCTGACCGCGCCACCATTGCAATCGCGGGCTCCAGCCTGCAGAAAGACCTCGGCATCGATGCCGTGACCCTCGGCTACATCTTCTCCGCCTTCGGATGGGCATACGTGGCTGGCCAGATTCCTGGTGGCTGGCTGCTCGACCGCTTCGGTTCCAAGAACGTCTACGCCTTCAGCATCTTCACCTGGTCGCTGTTCACCCTGCTGCAGGGCTTTGTCGGTGGCCTGCCGGTGGCCTGGGCGGTGGTGACGCTGTTCACCCTGCGCTTTTTGGTCGGTTTTGCCGAAGCCCCGTCGTTCCCGGGCAATGCGCGCATCGTCGCGGCCTGGTTCCCGACCCAGGAACGCGGCACCGCCTCGGCCATCTTCAACTCGGCGCAGTACTTCGCCACCGCACTGTTCGCACCGATCATGGGCTGGATCGTATTCAGCTTCGGCTGGGAGCACGTGTTCGTGGTCATGGGCGCACTGGGCATCGTGTTCTCCATGGTGTGGCTGAAGACCATCTACAACCCGCGCCAACACCCACGCATCAGCCCAGGTGAACTCGAGCACATCGAGCAGAACGGCGGCCTGGTGGACATGGACCAGAAGCGCAGCAACGACGGCCCGAAATGGGGCTACATCAAGCAACTGCTGACCAGCCGCATGCTGCTGGGCGTGTACCTGGGCCAGTACTGCATCAACGCCATCACCTACTTCTTCCTCACCTGGTTCCCGGTGTACCTGGTGCAGGAGCGCGGCATGACCATCCTCAAGGCCGGCTTCATCGCCTCGCTGCCGGCGGTCTGCGGCTTCATAGGTGGTGTGCTGGGCGGGGTGATCTCCGACTGGCTGCTGCGCCGCGGCAACTCGCTGACCTTCTCGCGCAAGCTGCCGATCGTCTGCGGCCTGCTGCTGTCGACCACCATGGTGTTCTGCAACTACGTCGACGCCGAGTGGATGGTGGTCGGTTTCATGACCCTGGCGTTCTTCGGCAAAGGCATCGGCGCACTGGGCTGGGCGGTAGTCGCCGACACCTCGCCGAAACAGATCGCCGGGCTGTCGGGCGGGCTGTTCAACACCTTCGGCAACATCGCCTCGATCACCACGCCGATCGTGATCGGCTACATCATCAGTGCCACCGGCTCGTTCAAGTGGGCCCTGGTGTATGTCGGCGCCAACGCCCTGGTGGCGGTGTTCAGCTACCTGGTGATCGTCGGCCCGATCAAGCGCATCGAGCTGCGTGAAAGCCCAAAGCCTGACGCCGAGCCAGCGGCCGGCAGCGAACTGGCCGGCTCGCGCCACTGAGTGAACACGCCCGCGTCGGCCAACCCGCCGCGGGCGGATGTACAAAAGCCTGAGAACCTGACAAGTAGGGCCCGAACATGCAGTTGATCGAACATTCCGACTCGCCCCGCTACGTCCGCCTGCACGACGACGACAATGTCGTGGTGGTGGTCAACGATGGCGGCCTGGGCGAAGGCGCCCGCTTCGCCGACGGCCTGACCCTGGTCGAAGGCGTGCCACAGAGCCACAAGGTGGCCACCGTAGCCATCGCCAAGGGCGAACCGGTGCGCCGCTACGGGCAGATCATCGGCTACGCGCTGGAAGACCTGCGCCAGGGCAGCTGGGTGCAGGAGAGCCAGCTGGCCATGCCGGCCGCGCCGGAGCTGGACAGCCTGCCACGCTGCGACGCCGTCCCGCAGCCGCTGCCGCCGCTCGAAGGCTTCGCCTTCGAAGGCTACCGCAACGCCGACGGCACCGTCGGCACCCGCAACATCCTCGGCATCACCACCACCGTGCAGTGCGTGGCCGGCGTGCTGGAGCATGCGGTAAAGCGCATTCGCAGCGAGTTGCTGCCCAAGTACCCCAATGTCGATGACGTGGTGGCCATCACCCACAGCTATGGTTGCGGTGTGGCGATCAACGCGCGCGATGCCTACATCCCGATCCGCACGGTACGCAACCTGGCGCGCAACCCCAACCTGGGCGGCGAGGCCCTGGTCATCAGCCTGGGCTGCGAAAAGCTGCAGGCCGGCCAGGTGATGCACGACAACGACCCGTCGGTGGACCTCAGCGACCCGTGGCTGTACCGCCTGCAGGACGCCAGCCTGGGCTTTGTGGAAATGATCGAACAGATCATGGAGCTGGCCGAGACCCGCCTGAAGAAACTCGACCAGCGCCGCCGCGAAAGCGTGCCGGCCAGCGAACTGATCCTGGGTATGCAGTGCGGGGGCAGCGATGCCTTCTCGGGCATCACCGCCAACCCGGCACTGGGCTACGCCGCCGACCTGTTGGTACGCGCCGGCGCCACCGTGCTGTTCTCGGAAGTGACCGAAGTGCGCGACGCCATCTACATGCTCACCTCGCGGGCGGAAAACCAGGAGGTCGCAGACGCCCTGGTGCGCGAAATGGACTGGTACGACCGCTACCTGCAGCAAGGCGCCGCCGACCGCAGCGCCAACACCACGCCGGGCAACAAGAAAGGCGGCTTGTCGAATATCGTCGAGAAGTCCCTGGGGTCGATCGTCAAGTCCGGTAGCGGCGCCATCCAGGGCGTGCTCGGCCCGGGCGAGCGGGTCAACCGCAAAGGCCTGATCTTCTGCGCCACCCCGGCCAGCGACTTTGTCTGCGGCACCCTGCAACTGGCTGCCGGCATGAACCTGCATGTGTTCACCACCGGCCGCGGCACCCCGTACGGCCTGGCCATGGCGCCGGTGGTCAAGGTATGCACCCGCAGCGAGCTGGCCCAGCGCTGGCCCGACCTGATCGACATCGACGCCGGGCGCATCGCCAGCGGCCGCTCGACCATCGAGGAGCTGGGCTGGGAGCTGTTCCACTACTACCTGGACGTGGCCAGCGGCCGCAAGCAGACCTGGGCCGAACAGCATCGCCTGCACAACGACATCACCCTGTTCAACCCGGCACCGATTACCTGATGACCCGGCTTCTCGACAGTGTCGCGATCCCTGTGGGAGCGGGCGAGCCCGCGAAGCAGGCAACCCGGTGTATGGCACCGGCTGCGCCGGTGTTCGCGGGCTCGCCCGCTCCCACAGGTCATGCGACAACCTGCCAGATTTTCTCTCAACCTACAGGAGCACCCCATGCCTGAAATCCTCGGCCACAACTTCATCGCCGGCCAGCGCAGCGCCGCTGGCCCGCAGCGCCTGCAGAGCCTGGACGCCAGCACCGGCGAGGCCCTGCCCTACAGCTTCGCCCAAGCCACCGAAAGCGAAGTGGACCAGGCCGCCAAGGCCGCGGCCGCCGCTTTCGCCGAATTCCGCCAGCTGGCCCCGGCGCGGCGCGCCGAATTCCTCGACGCCATCGCCGCCGAGCTGGACGAACTGGACGACGCCTTCGTCGCCATCGTCTGCCGTGAAACCGCCCTGCCCCCCGCCCGTATCCAGGGCGAGCGCGGCCGCACCAGCGGCCAGATGCGCCTGTTCGCCCAGGTATTGCGCCGTGGTGACTTCCTCGGTGCACGCATCGACCTGGCCCTGCCCGAGCGCCAGCCCCTACCGCGCGTAGACCTGCGCCAGATGCGCATCGGCGTCGGCCCGGTCGCCGTGTTCGGCGCCAGCAACTTCCCGCTGGCCTTCTCCACCGCCGGTGGCGATACCGCCGCGGCCCTGGCCGCCGGTTGCCCGGTGGTGTTCAAGGCCCACAGCGGCCACATGGCCACCGCCGACCTGGTCGGCTGCGCCATCCAGCGCGCCGCCGAGCGCACCGGCATGCCCAAGGGCGTGTTCAACATGGTGTTCGGTGGCGGCGTCGGCGAGTGGCTGGTCAAGCACCCGGCCATCCAGGCCGTCGGCTTCACCGGCTCGCTGAAAGGCGGTGACGCCCTGTGCCGCATGGCCGCCGAGCGCCCGCAGCCGATCCCGGTGTTCGCCGAGATGTCCAGCATCAACCCGGTCATCATCCTGCCGGGCGCCCTGGCCAAGCGTGGCGAAGCCATCGCCCGAGAACTGGCCGGTTCGGTGTGCCTGGGCGCAGGCCAGTTCTGCACCAACCCGGGCCTGGTGATCGGCCTGCAGTCGCCGCAGTACAGCCAACTGCTGGCCGAGCTTGGCCAGCACCTGAGCCAGCAAGCCGGCCAGACCATGCTCAACGCCGGTGGCCTGCGCAGCTACGTTGGTGGCCTGGAGCACCTGCACGCCCATGCCGGTATCGAGCACCTGGCCGGCCAGGCGCAGGCAGGCAGCCAGGCGCGCGCCCAACTGTTCAAGGCCAATGCCCGCCTGCTGGTGGAGTCTGACCCGCTGCTGCAGGAAGAAGTGTTCGGCCCGACCACTGTTGCCGTGGAAGTGCAGGACAACGACCAGTTGCGCGCCGCCCTGCTCGGCCTGCGTGGCCAGCTGACCGCGACCCTGATCGGCGAGCCGGAAGACCTGCAGGCCTTCGCCTGGCTGGTGCCGCTGCTGGAGGAGAAAGTCGGGCGGATCCTGGTCAACGGCTACCCGACCGGTGTCGAGGTGTGTGATGCGATGGTGCACGGCGGGCCTTACCCGGCCACGTCGGATGCGCGCGGCACGTCGGTCGGCACCCTGGCCATCGACCGCTTCCTGCGCCCGGTGTGCTACCAGAACTACCCGCAGGCGCTGTTGCCTGAAGCACTGCGCGACGGCAACCCGCTTGGGCTGCGTCGTCTGGTGAATGGCCAGTGGAATGAGGGCGCGATCTGATCGCCCCTTGAAACCAGAAAGCCCCGCACATGGCGGGGCTTTTCTTTTGGCTGTACCGGCCTCTTCGCGGGCACGCCCGCTCCCACAGGTATTGCTGCACCCTCAAGATAAGGTGATCCCTGTGGGAGCGGGCGCGCCCGCGAAGAGGCCGGCACAAGCGACGAAGGCCTCAGGCCCCCTGCGCCTCGGCCTCTTCATGCGCCTGGCGCAAGCGCTCGCGGCTGTTGCTCAGGTGCATGCGCATGGCCATCTTCGCGCCTTCACTGTCCCGCCGGGCGATGGCTTCGTAGATCGCCTCGTGCTCATGCATCAGCCGGCTCATGTAGTGCGCCTGGTCATCATGGGCCAGCCGCGCCGAGTTCAACCGGGTACGCGGGATGATGCTGGTGCCCAGGTGGTTGATGATGTCGGCGAAGTAGTGGTTGCCGCTGGCCTGGGCAATGCGCAGGTGGAACTGGAAATCCGCCGACACCGCATCCGTGGCGTGGGCAGCCCCTTCGTTGAGTTCGTCCAGCGCCGCACGCATGCCGGTCAGCTCTTCATCGCTGCGCCGCTGCGCCGCCAGGCCCGCCGATTCGATCTCCAGGGCAATGCGCAACTCCAGCACCGCCAATACTTCGCGCAGGGTGACCACGGTCGCCGGGTCGATACGGAAACCACCCGTGGCCGGCGCGTCCAGCACGAAGGTGCCAATGCCGTGGCGGGTCTCGACCTGCCCGGCGGCCTGCAGCCGCGAGATCGCTTCACGCACCACCGTGCGGCTGACACCCTCTTCGGCCATGATCTGCGATTCGGTCGGCAGCTTGTCGCCGCGCTTGAGCTGGCCGCTGCGAATGCGCTCGGTCAGCACCGTGACCAGTTCCTGGGCCAGACTGCGCGGCTTGCGCCGGGTCTTTGCCTGTACCTGCTGCTCTGTCATTGCCCTGTATTTCACCTTGAAAGACAGCGCTCATCATAGCGCAAGCGGTTGTACGATCACATACACGCAGTGCGGTATTTATTCGCTGGTTTGCACGCCACCAGTCGATTGCGAGCGACCATGGTCTGACGGCAAATTGCTGGCCCCCAGTGCCTGCTTGTGAAGGCAAACTTCGTTTTCCTTCAGATGCTTAGGACAGCAACATGCGAGTACTTCTAGCAACGATGGCAGGCTGCCTGCTGGCCACGCTCGCTTTCGGCGCCCAGGCACGGGCGCTGAGCCAGAACGATCGCCACACTTGCGGCTGGGGCGCGCAGATAGCCGCCGAGGCGCAGCAGGCCAAGCTTTCCGGGGTAACCCTGTATGCCACGCGCAAGAAGCTGCAGGCGCGCAAATTCCCCAAACCGTGGATGCGCATGACCGCCTTCGGCATTACCGAACAAACCTACAACAGCCGCTCGCGGCTCAAGCCTGCAGCGATCAAGCAGACCTATTACGAGCAATGCGTGCAGCATGCTGTAGCAAGGCGATAAAGCTCTGCAGGAGATTGCCCAGCCCTTTGGGGTACGCTGTGGGAGCGGGCGTGCCCGCGAATGCCACAACGCGGTGTATGGCACCGGCTCCGCCGGTGTTCGCGGCGGTTCGACGCCTCGACATGCCCGCTCCCACAGGTGCCCTGCTAATTCAATTGGTTATGTGCAATTCTATAGCCGCCATGGTGCGCCGGCCTCGAAGCGTGCTTCCAGCCACGCCTTGAAAGCCACCAGGGCGGCAGTGTTGAGGCGCGCGGTCGGCCGTACCAGGTAAATGCCTGCCGCCACATCCAGCTGCCATTGCGGCAGCACCCGCACCAAGCGCCCGGCGGCGAGGTCCTCGCCCATCAGCCAGTCCCCTCCCGCCAGGATGCCAACGCCACGCCGCGCCGCCTCCAGCAGGGCTTCGTTGTCATTGCTGCGCAGGCTGCCGGCAACCTTGACACTCACCTGCTGCCCACCACTCATCAGTCGCCATTCAGGAAAGCTTCGCAAGCCACTGAAACCCAAGCAATTGTGCCCAGCAAGATCCTCCGGTTGCCCAGGTGCGCCATGCCGGGCCAGGTACTCGGGCGACGCACACAGGATGCGCAGGTGATCGCACAGCTTCCTGGCCACCAGGCGGTTGTCAGCCAGCTCGCCAATGCGGATGGCGGCGTCGAAACCCTCGCCGATCAGGTCGACGAAACGATCGGCATACTCGGCCTCCACCATCACCTGCGGGTAGGCCAGCACGAAATCGGCCAGCATCCCGCTCAACCAGCGCCGGCCCATGGCTGCCGGCAATGCCAGGCGCAGGCGTCCACGTACTGTCGCCGCCCCTTCGGCCGCTTCCTGTTCGGCCTCGGCGATCAGCCGGCTGGCCTCGCGCACCTTGGCCACCAGCCGCTCGCCTTCATCGGTAAAGCGCAGTTGCCGCGTGCTGCGCTCCACCAGGCGAATGCCCAGGCGCACCTCCAGTGCACTCAGGCGCTTCGACAGCACCGTGGGGTGGCGCTCCAGCTGCCGCCCGGCAGCGGCAAACGAGCCCTGCTCGTGCAGCGCCAGCAAGGTGGCAAGTTCATCGGCGCGGCGGCTGTCGAAGGCATCCATGGCAAGGCTCGGCACAAGGCAGTAGGGGTGGAAGTCGGGTATCAGGCAGTAAGGACCAGCGCGCCCTCCGACTGCCCTTGCTCCAGGTCCCCGTGGGCCCTGGCCGCGTCGGCCAGCGGGTAGGCACGCCAGACCCGAGGCTGGATGATACCCTCGGCGACCGCCGCCAGCACATCGGCGGCGCGCTGCTGGTACTCGTCGACCGTGCGGGTGTGTGCTGCCAGCGAGGGCCGGGTCAGGTACAGCGAGCCCTTGGCGTTGAGCGTGGCAACCTCGATGGCCGCCGGTGCGCCGGAGGTGCCGCCGAACGACACCAGCAAGCCACGCACCCGCAGGCTGTCCAGCGAGGCTTGCAGCGACACCTTGCCGACACAGTCATAGGCCACGTCCACGCCCTGGCCCTGGGTCAACTCGCGGACCTGGCCGGCCAAGGTTGCCGCGTCGAACACCAGCACATGGTGGCAACCCGCTGCCTGCGCCCTTGCCACACTCTGCGGGCGTGATACCACGCCGATCACCGTCGCCCCCAGGTGCCGCGCCCAGGGCGCCATCAGCTGGCCCAAGGCACCGGCGGCTCCGTACAACAACACTTGGCTACCCGGGCCCACGGCATAGGTGGTCTTCAACAAGTACTGCGCCGTGATGCCCTTGAACAGCACGGCGGCAGCGGCCTGGTCATCCAGCTGCGGCGGCAGCTTGATCAGGCGCTCGGCCGGGTACAGGCGGCCGCTGGCGTAACCGCCAACCGGGCCCATGGCATAGGCGACCCGGTCGCCCACCTGCACGTCATGTACCCCTTCGCCGACGGCGGCGACCCGCCCAGCCCCTTCCAGCCCCAGCCCGGAAGGCAAGTCCAGTGGGGCACCGCCCTTGCGCTGCAACAGGTCGAGCGGGTTGACACCCATGGCCGTCTGTTCCAGCCAGACCTGGCCGGGCCCTGGGGCTTGTGCTTGCAAGTGTTCAAGCTGCATGACATCGGCGGTGCCGGTGCTGTTGAGAACGATGCGGGTAGCCATGATCGAATCCTGTTGGATGGGTGTTCGAGTCAGGCTAATCAGGCGGGGAAAGTTGAACAATCAGGCGGGATGCAGATGATTTCTGCACCCCTTGCAGCAATTCGCTCAGTGCCTCAGCTCCCGGTCAGCGCTACAGGCCGACGCTCGCCGGCAAAGAACAGCGGACGCAGGCGCACGCCGATCAGGTTGCCGGCATAGGGGCGCCCAGGCTACGCGGCTCGGGTGTTGCGGTTGCGGAAAGACCCATAGGAATACTCGGATAACAGTGAAACGGGTGGGGAGTATAACCCCAACGACTGACACGGTCCTTGTGAGCGGCCTTGTGTCGCGATGGGCCGCAACGCGGCCCCGACAATGTCAGCCATGATGCCGAAATCCTGGGGCCTCGACAGCCTTGGGCATTTGTTAAGCTGATGAAAACTGCCAGACACAACCAAGACCATTCACACCATGGATGAACTACGCAAGATCGACCTCAACCTGCTGCTCGCCCTGCACGCCCTGCTGAGCGAAAAGCACGTGACCCGCGCCGCCCTGCGCCTGCACCGCAGCCAACCGGCGGTAAGCCACGCCCTGGCGCAGTTGCGCAAGCACTTCGACGACCCCTTGCTGGTGCGCCAGAACGGCCGCATGGCCTTGACCGCCCGCGCCCAATCGCTGGCCAAACCGCTGCACGACGCCCTGGGCAACCTCAACGGCCTGCTGGCCGCCCCACAGTTCGAACCGGCCAAGGCCCAGCGTCGCTTCAGGCTCTCGCTGTCCGACTATTCCTCGCGGATCATCCTGCCACCCCTGCTGCGCCATCTGCGCCAGGTCGCGCCCGGGGTGGACCTGGCCATCAGCCAGGCCAGCCGCGAAACCATGCTGGCCCAGTTGCTCGATGGTGAACTGGACCTGGCCCTGGGCATCTTCCCGGATTTGCCCCAGGCCATCACTGCGCAGCCGCTGTTCACCGACAGCTTCATCAGCGTTGCCGACCGCCAGGTGCTGCCGGCCAGCGGCGGCCTGGCCCTGGCCGACTGGCTGGCCCGCCCGCATGTGCTGATGGCCATGCACCCGGATGCCTTCGATGAAATCGAACGCGCCCTGGCAGCGCAAGGCCTGCGTCGGCGGATTGCCCTGGCCTTGCCGCACTGGAGTGCGGCGGTCGAGGTGCTGGCCGGCACCGACCTGATCCTGACCGTGGCCAGCCGCGCGGTGGGCTCGCTGCACCAGCACAGGACATTGCGCCAGTTCGAGCCGCCACTGGCGATTCCTTCGTTTGATTACCAACAAGCCTGGCACAGCCGCAAGGACGACGACCCCGGGCATCGCTGGCTGCGGGAAACCGTGTGGGCGTGCAGCCAGCCGGGGCGCTGATCAGCCTTCCGGCTGTTTCACCACAGCAGTGGCACTGGCCGGCGTGCCTGCTGCCCAGGTGCCCTGCACCAGCAGCACGCCGCAGAGGATCAGCACCACACCCGCCAACCTGGCCAGGTTGAGCGGCTTGCCCCCCAACCCCATCACCCCGAAGTGGTCTGCGACCACCGCCGTGATGATCTGCCCCGCCACCACCAGCACCAGGAAACCCGCGGCGCCCAGCCTGGGGGTGAGCGCCGCGGCACCGGCCACGTACAACGCCCCGAGCACACCGCCAACCCACAGCCACCAGGGCCCCTGCAAGGCCTTGCCCATGTCCGGCGCCGGCACCCTGAGGATCAGCAGCGCGGCGATCACTACCAGCGAACTTACCGTCAATGACGTGAACGCACCCCACAACCAGTGCCCCAGCGCCCGGCCGACGGCGGCATTACCCGCAGCCTGGAACGGCAGCACGGCACCGGCAAGCAACGCCAGGGCAAAGGGAAGCACCAGAAGGCACAAGGTCTTGCTGAACATGGCAGTCCTCATTCGTGACAGATGTTCAGGCGATGATCGGAAAATTCCCTTTATCCATGGAAATCGAAAGTGTGCACGCATGCTATTCGCCACATGGATACCAGCCAATTGGGCTAGGATGCTGCGCAGCCTCGGCGCCCGCGGCCTAAGCCGGCGGCTTCACGGCTGAGGCCAGACCAAACCGTATGTGATGGAGCACATTCGATGACAGATGAACGTACAACCCTGATCGACCATGGGCAGTTGCCCACCCGCAACCTGGCCGAATGCCTGGCAGTGGATCAAAGGACCCTGGTCCGTGCACTGGCGGGCCAGTTGCCCGACAAGCTGATCGAACAGCTGGCTACCTGCGCCGAAGAAACATGCTCGCAGGGCCTGTCAAAAAAAATCACGGGAATCGGCCTTGCCCTTGGGCAGTGGCTGGAACCCGTACCTGCGCCCCAGCGCCAGCAGGTGATGGAGCAGTGCAGCGCACACAGCTCCGATACGGTGCGCAGCTGGGCGGCCTTCGCCCAGGCGCACCTGTCGCGCACGCTCGATCTCGAAGCCGCATTGCTGGCCCAGCTGCGTTTTGCTCGCGATGAACATTTTGGTGTGCGCGAATGGGCCTGGATAGCCCTGCGCCCGCGCCTGGCTCAAGCGCTGGATGATGCCCTGGCCCTGCTTGCCCGACATGCCGGCGACAGCAACCCACTGGTACGACGCTTCTGTATCGAGGTGCTGCGCCCACGTGGCGTCTGGTGCGAGCACATCGCCGCACTCAAGCAAGCGCCCGAAGTGGCCGAGCCACTGTTGGTGCCGCGCCTGGCCGAAGCAGACAAGTATGCCCAGGACTCGGTTGCCAATTGGCTCAACGATGCCAGCAAGACTCGGCCCGATTGGGTGATGCAGCTGTTCGAACGACATCCGCCGTCATGCAAGGCATCACGGCGGATCCATGCGCGGGCAACCCGTAGCCTGCCCCAATGAAGGGTCAGCGCGAGGTTTCGACGCGCAGCACTTCGGTGTAGATCGCGTCGACCGTCTGGCCGACCTTGAGGTTCTTCATGCGTGCCTGCAGGTCAGGGTTCTCGACCTTGACCACCTGCAGCTTGCCCTCCGGCGGCAACAGGCTCACCTCATGCGTCTCGAGGTCGATCTTCTTGATCTGCGAGGTCACCTTGACCTGGCGGAACGCCTCGCCGCCCGGGTTGGGGTTGTCTGCCGTGGCGCGAATGGTACCGGACTCCTCAGTCGCCTTCGGTGCACCGCCCACCTCGGGATTCAGCACATAGGCCACCGCTCGGGTCACGTAGATGTCGACCTGGTCACCCACCTTGAGGTTGGGCAGCGCCTTGGCCTTTTCCGTGAGCTGGAAGGTCACATCCTTCTTGGCGTCAGGGCCTTTCACCGTGACCTGGCGGCTGGCCAGGTCGATGGCCGTGACCTGCGTGGTGACGTGGCTTTCCAGCGCCTCGCTACCAATGGGAATACCGGCAGCCTGCACCGTGAAGCTGGCGGCGGACGCCAGGGTGGCAAGGGCAACAGCACGAGCGAGAGAGCGAATTGGATTCATAGGCCTGCTTCCATGTGATCAAGACCGGATGGGGGCGTGAAATGTTCACGCGCCAACAAGCATAGCCCTTGCCTGGCACATTGCCGGCCCTCCCCCTTGCGACGCGTTTTGTCGTTTTTTTGCCACGAGCGCCCTTGCAACAGCAAATGCGAACTCTTTACACTTGCTTTACATTTACAAATCATTACTATTCGTGACCTTCAAATACAACAAAGAGTCACCTGTAATGGCAAAAAAGTCTGTTGCACCAGCATCCATTTCCATGCTGGGCCTGCTGGTTGTGCCTGCTGTTCACGCGGCTGTCCAACCTGAATCGCAGGGTTCCCTCGCCTTGCCCGCCACTGCCGTCACCAGCGCCTACGAGCAGCAAAGCTACAAGGCCAGCGAAAGCCGCAGCGCCATGAAGATCGACGCCCCGCTGCGCGACATCCCGCAAACCGTCAACGTCGTGCCCGAAAGCGTGATCAAGGACCAGGGTGCGCAGTCCATGGAAGACGTGCTGAAGAACGTGCCCGGCGTCGGCCTGTCCAACGGCGACGGCCAGCGTGACCAGGTGACCATTCGCGGCTTCAGCGCCATTGGCGACATGTACATCGACGGCGTGCGCGACGACGCCCTGTACTTCCGCGACCTGTCCAACATCGAGCGGGTCGAGGTGATCAAGGGCCCTGCCGCCGTGCTGTATGGCCGTGGCTCTTCGGGCGGCCTGATCAACAGCATCAGCAAGAAGCCGAGCTTCACGCCCAAGCGCGAAGTCGGCATGAGCTTCGACAGCGAAGGCAAGCGCCGTACCCAGTTCGACACCGGCTGGGCCGACCCGCAAAGCAACCAGGCCTACCGCGTGACCGGTGCCTTCGAAGACAGCGACACCTTCCGCGACGATGGCTACATCGACCGCAAGGCCATCGCGCCGTCGGCCTACTTCCGCCTCTCCGACGACCTGGAACTGAACCTGGGCGCCACCTACCTGTACGACAAGCGCCTGATCGACTTCGGCATCCCGGCGCTGGGCAACCGCCCGGTAGATGTGGACCGCGACAAGCGCTTCGGCTCCGGCGATGCCGACCAGGACTACGCCCGCAGCGAAGTGTTCTCGCTGACAGCCAGCCTGGACTACCGCATCAACGACGACTTCACCCTGACCAACACCAGCCGGTACTACCGCTACGACCTGGACCGCAACAACACCTTGGCCGACAGCAGCCTGAAGCGCTTCGTCACCGCGCCTGACGGCGAACTGCTGGTCAAGCTCAACCGTGGCAACGTCGCCCGCGACGAGTACGGCATATTCAACCAGACCGAACTCAAGCAACAGGCACAGCTTGCCGGCATGCAGCACAACCTGCTGTATGGCGTGGAAGTGGGCTTCCAGGACAAGCACCAGCGCTCTTTCAGTCAAGACAATGTGGCCAGTGTTCCCGTTTACCGCGATGCATTAGTGCCGGTACCCGACCACGCATCTACGCTTCGTCTGAAAGGTACCAACTACCAGCAGACCACCGGCCTGTATGCACAGGATATGATTGAGCTGGCTGAACATTGGAAGGCTCTTGTAGGCATACGTTACGACATCTTTGGTCAGGAGTATGACGACGAACGCGTAGACAATGTCGACCTTGACCGCACCGACAAAACCTGGAGTCCCCGCGCCGGTCTGGTCTATCAACCGGACGCTATCCAGTCCTACTACGTTTCGGTCAGCCGCAGCTATCAACCTTCAGGAGAGATGTTTGCAGTCACCGCCGGTAACGCAGACTTGGAACCCGAGGAAACCACCAACTACGAGTTGGGCGCCAAATGGGACTTGCTTGATAGTCGCCTCTCGATCACTGCGGCCATCTTTCGCCTAGAACGCACCAATGTGAAGACCCCAGACCCAACCATCCCAGGTTTGACGATATTGGCCGGCGAGCAGCGCACCGACGGCTTCGAAGCCACCGTCAGCGGGCAGCTCACGGACAAGTGGCAGATCTACGCCGGCTATGCCTACCTGGATGCCGAGATCACCAAGTCCAACAGCAAGACCAACGACATTGCCAACGAAGGCCAGACCCCTACCCTGACGCCGCGTAACAGTGCCAACGTCTGGCTGGTGCGTACCCTGACCCCGGAATGGCGCGTGGCCGCCGGCGCCAACTACGTCGACGAGCGCTACACCGCACTCGACAACGTGGTGGTGATGCCGGGCTACACCACCTTCGACGCCGCGCTGCTGTACAGCGTGCCGCAGTGGGACGCCGCACTGCGCCTGAAGAACGTGTTCGACCGCGACTACTATGCCTCCGCGCACGGTTCGGTGGACCTGATCACCCCGGGTGCACCGCGTACGCTGGAAGCCAGCTTCAACTACCGCTTCTGATCGTTGCCCCAGGCGCAAGGCCTTGCCATGGTGCAAGGCCTTGCGCTGCATCTGGTGCAACGCAAGCGTTCACCGCTTCGCTTGAATGCAATATCCTGTGCAGAGTATGGCACCGGCCTTGCCGGTGTTCGCGGCGGGGAGTCATGCGCCTCGGTAAGGAGAGCATATGAGCAGTAAACCGATTCGCCCCTACATGTCCTGGGCGCTGACCACCCTGCTCGCCTTCAGCCTGGCACTCACCGCCGGCTGCTCCAGCAAAGCCAGCAAGGCCAGGTATGCGACGCCCGCAACGGGCTCCAACTGCTTCGCCAAAGCCGTCCCCACCACCGGCGAAGGCGGCCTCGCGTGGGGCAATACGCTGAGCATTGCCCGGCAGAAATCGCTAAACAACTGCGTGCGTTATGCAAGCCGGTCAGGGGGCACACCGAAGACGTGCCAGGTGGTGATGGCCAAGTGCAAGAACTGAGCACTTGGCCCGTGGGCTCAACCTCGAATGATCACCACTTCAAGGTACTCACTCGGCACCACCAACGACGACGTGCCGCCCACATTGCTTTCATTCAACAGTTGCGCCAGATCCCGCTCCAGCGCCCCGGCCGCCTCCGGCTCCAGCGAGGCAAACGCCTTGTGCACCGGCCCGTACCAGGTGCGGAACACCTCGATGAAATGCGCCGCCGAGCGATAGCGGAAATTGAAGTGCTGGCGGCTGACCTTCAATTCGCCCAGCGCCCCCTCGAACATCACGCGCAACTGTTCTTCATCACCCCAGCGTGAAGGCGGCAGAGCCCCGGCTGGTGGCGGTACATGCCGCCCGAGGGTCTTGAACATCTGCCCGACGAACCCTTGCGGGGTCCAGTTGGCCAGGCCGATCCGGCCACCGGGTCGGCACACCCGGCCCAGTTCACGCGCGGCCTGGGCCTGGTCGGGCGCGAACATCACGCCGAAGGTGGACAGCACCGCATCGAATGTTCCATCGCCAAATGGCAGCGCTTCGGCATCGGCGGTCTGGAACACCACATTGAGGTGCTCGGCCCGCGCACGTTCTTCACCGCGCTTGAGCAGCTCGGGCACATAGTCGGTGGAGGTGACACGGCAGCCGCGCCGGGCAGCAGCCAAGGTGGCATTACCGTTGCCGGCGGCGACATCCAGCACCTGCTCGTCCCAGCGCAGGTCACAGGCTTCGGCCAGGCGCTCGCCAACCAGTTGCAGGGTGGTGCCGATTACCGCGTAGTCGCCACTGGCCCACGCGGCTTGCTGGCGGGCTTTGAGGGCATTGGTATCCAAAGGGGTGCTCATGGTCTGCGCCTTCTTGTTGTGCGCGGCCGAGGTCCTTCTGGCGGTCAACGCGCCACGGATCGAGGGGATGGGAGCAAAACGCTACGCGCCTGGCAGGCAAAGCGGCAAGACAGATTGGGGATAGTGGCAAGAACAAAGCGCTATATGAAGGCTACCGGCCCAATCGCCGGCAAGCCAGCTCCCACCTCGACCGCATTCACCTCAAACCATCCGCAGTACCTGTAGGAGCCTGGCTTGCCGGCGATAAGGCCCTGATGAACAACACAAGACAGTTGCTCCCACCTCGACAGCATCGACCTCAAGTCATGTGCTGTACCTGTGGGAGCTGGCTTGCCGGCGATGAGGCCAGAATTGGAGCACTGCGGCTATCAGGCGAACTTGGCCCGGGCCGCGTGCAGCTTCTTGTAGCTTTCGATAAGGCGCAGGTGGCGATCGAGGCCTTCGAGCTTCATGCTGGTCGGGGTCAGGCCATGGAAGCGCACGCTGCCGTCCACCGAACCCAGCACCGCGTCCATGCGCGGGTTACCGAACATGCGGCGGAAGTTAGCTTCGTAGTCGTCCATTTCCAGTTCGTCGTCCAGCAGCACTTCCAGCACCACATTCAGCGCCTGGTAGAACAGGCCGCGCTCGACGGTGTTGTCGTTGAACTGCAGGAACGCCTCGACCAGCTCCTTGGCGTCCTCGAAGCGCTGTACCGCCAGGCAGATCAGCAGCTTCAACTCGAGAATGGTCAGCTGGCCCCACACCGTGTTCTCGTCGAACTCCACGCCGATCAGCGTGGTGATGGTGGTGTAGTCATCCACATCGCAGTTGTCCAGGCGCTTGAGCAGCAGCTTGAGGGAACGGTTGTCCAGGCTGTGCAGGTTGAGGATGTCGGCGCGGAACGACAAGGCGCGGTTGGTGTTGTCCCAGATCAGGTCCTCGACCGGGTAGATCTCCGAGTAACCCGGCACCAGGATGCGGCAGGCGGTGGCGCCAAGGTTGTCGTACACCGCCATGTACACTTCCTTGCCCAGGTCCTCGAGGATGCCGAACAGGGTCGCGGCTTCCTGCACGTTGGAATCCTCGCCGTGGCCGGAGAAGTCCCACTCGACGAACTCGAAGTCGGCCTTGGCACTGAAGAAGCGCCACGACACCACGCCACTGGAGTCGATGAAGTGCTCGACGAAGTTGTTCGGCTCGGTCAGCGCGTGGCTTTCGAAGGTCGGTTGCGGCAGGTCGTTCAAGCCTTCGAAGCTGCGCCCCTGCAACAGTTCGGTGAGACTGCGCTCCAGCGCCACTTCCAGGCTCGGGTGGGCGCCGAACGAAGCGAACACGCCGCCGGTGCGCGGGTTCATCAAGGTCACGCACATCACCGGGAACTCGCCACCCAGCGACGCATCCTTGACCAGCACCGGGAAGCCCTGCTCTTCCAGGCCCTGGATGCCGGCGACGATGGCCGGGTACTTGGCCAGCACCTCCTGCGGCACATCCGGCAGGCACAGCTCGCCTTCAAGGATTTCGCGCTTCACGGCACGCTCGAAGATCTCCGACAGGCACTGCACCTGCGCCTCGGCCAGGGTGTTGCCGGCGCTCATGCCGTTGCTGAGGAACAGGTTTTCGATCAGGTTGGACGGGAAGTACACCACCTGCTGGTCGGACTGGCGCACGAACGGCAACGAGCAGATGCCGCGCGCGGTGTTGCCCGAATTCGTGTCGTACAGGTGCGAGCCCCGCAGCTCGCCGTCCGGGTTGTAGATTGCCAGGCAGTGCTCATCGAGGATCTCGGCCGGCAGCGCATCGCGCGGGCCGGGTTTGAACCACTGCTCGTTCGGGTAGTGCACGAACGACGCGTTGGCCAGGTCCTCGCCCCAGAACTGGTCGTTATAGAAGAAGTTGCAGTTCAGCCGCTCGATGAACTCGCCCAGCGCCGAGGCCAGCGCGGCCTCCTTGGTCGCGCCCTTGCCGTTGGTGAAGCACATCGGCGACTGGGCGTCGCGCACATGCAGCGACCACACGTTGGGCACGATGTTGCGCCACGAGGCGATCTCGATCTTCATCCCCAGCCCGGCGAGGATGCCCGACATGTTGGCGATGGTCTGCTCCAGCGGCAGGTCCTTGCCGGGGATGTAGGTGCTGGTGTCCGCCACCGGCATCAGCAGGCCCTGGGCATCGGCATCAAGGTTGTCGACCACTTCGATCACGAACTCGGGGCCGGTCTGCACCACCTTCTTCACGGTGCAGCGGTCGATGGAGCGCAGGATGCCCTGGCGGTCCTTCTCGGAAATGTCCTCGGGCAGCTCGACCTGGATCTTGAAGACCTGGTTGTAGCGGTTTTCCGGGTCGACGATGTTGTTCTGCGACAGGCGAATGTTTTCGGTAGGGATGTCGCGGGTCTGGCAGTACAGCTTGACGAAGTAAGCCGCGCACAAGGCCGAAGACGCCAGGAAATAGTCGAACGGCCCCGGGGCCGAGCCATCACCCTTGTAGCGGATCGGTTGGTCGGCGATCACCGTGAAGTCGTCGAACTTGGCTTCGAGACGGAGATTGTCGAGAAAATTGACCTTGATTTCCATGCGGGATTACCGTGATTTAAGCGTGCAAAACGAAATTGGCCGGCATTATCCGGGTTTTTCTGCCGGAAGTCCTGTTTGCCTGTACCGGCCCTATCGCCGGCAAGCCAGCTCCCACAGGAACTGCACATGACTTGCGGTCGATACGGGCGAGGTGGGAGCCGGCTTGCCGGCGATAGGGCCGACACAGACTTGCGCATTTCACCGAATTGCTTGCCTGATCCTCTGAACCTGCCCCCGCCAGCAGACCAGCGGTCACCCCGCTGTGCTAGCGTTTCTGCACTGGGGAGCACCGTATTCCCCGATCAGAAGAAACCAAGCGACAGCAACCGTTGACGGGCAGGTGAACCATGGAACTACGCATCAACCAGAAGACCTACCAGGTCGAGGCAGACGCCGACACGCCCCTGCTGTGGGTGATCCGCGATGACCTGGGGCTGACCGGCACCAAGTATGGCTGCGGCCTGGCCCAGTGCGGCGCCTGTTCGGTGCTGGTGGACGGCAACGTGGTGCGCGCCTGCGTCACCCCGGTGGCCGGCGTGGTCGGGCGCGAGGTGACCACCATCGAGGCGATCGAGGCCGATGCCGTCGGCAAACGGGTGGTCGCGGCCTGGGTCGAGCACCAGGTGGCCCAGTGCGGCTACTGCCAGTCCGGCCAGGTAATGGCGGCCACGGCGCTGCTCAAGCACACGCCCAAGCCCAGTGACGCGCAGATCGAGGCAGCCATGGTCAACCTGTGCCGCTGCGGCACCTACAACGCCATCCATGCCGCCGTGCATGAGCTGGCCCAAGGGGAGAAGGCCTGATGAACACACCTGTCGATACCCCCGCCGAACTGCTCAAGCTGCAACTGGGCGAAACGGTCAACCTGTCGCGTCGGCGCTTTCTTGCCGGCACGGCTGTCGGTGCCCTGGTGCTGGGCTTCGGCCTGCCCATGGGGTCGGCCCGCGTACAGGCAGCCGCCGCAGCAACCCCGGAGCGCGGTACCCAGGTGCCGGCGTTTCTGGAGATCCGCCCGGACGGCAAAGTACGCCTGCTCAGCCCGTTCATGGAAGGTGGCCAAGGCCCCTTCACCGCCATGGCGCAGATCGTTGGTGAAGAGCTGGACGTCGACCCGGCCAATTTCGTGGTCGACAGCGCGCCGCCCGGCGAAGCCTATGTAGTGATGGAAAATGGCATGCGCATCACTGGCGGCAGCATGTCGGTGCGCATGAGCTACCCGACCATGCGCCGCCTGGGCGCCCTCGCCCGGGCCATGCTGCTGCAGGCGGGCGCCGAGCAGCTGGGCGTGCCGGTCGAAGAACTCTCCACCACGCCGGGTCACGTGGTACATACCACGACTGGCCGCTCCATCCCCTACGGTGAACTGGCCGGGCGGGCCATGGACCTGCCGGTGCCGGACCCGGCCAGCGTCAAGCTGCGCGACCCCAGCCAGTTTCGCTGGATCGGCAAGCCGGTACGTCGCCTGGATGCCTACGACAAGTCCACCGGCAAGGCTGTGTACAGCATCGATATCAAGGTCGACGGCATGCTCCATGCTGCCGTGCAGCACGCGCCCCGCCTGGGCATGACCGTCGGCAGCCTGCGCAACGAAGACCAGGTCAAGGCCATGAAGGGCGTGCATTCGGTGCATCAGCTGCCGGGTGCCGTGGCCGTGGTTGCCGAACGCTGGTGGCACGCCAAGCGCGCGGTCGAAGCCATCCAGGTGGACTGGAAGGAGCCCGCAGCCGACAGCCCGGTACGGCCAATGCCGGCCGACTTCTCCAGCGATGGCTGGCGCGAGCACCTGGCCACGGTCACGGGCCCGGCGCGCGACGACGAAAACCAGGGCGATGTGGCCGGCATGCTGGCCAGTGCCAAGACCCGGGTCGAGGCAACCTACCACAACCAGTACCTCAACCACGCCCAGCTGGAACCGCCGTCGGCACTGGCGCGCTTCAACCCGGACGGCACCCTGGAGGTGTGGCTGCCCAACCAGGCACCGGACATGTTCCGTGACGACATTGCCAAGCGCACCGGCCTGGCCCCGGCGCAGATCACCCTGCATTCGCCGTTGCTGGGCGGTTTCTTTGGCCGCCACTTCCTGTACGACTCGGCCAACCCCTACCCACAGGCCATTGCCTTGGCCAAGGCGGTCGGCCGGCCGGTGAAACTTATCTGGAGCCGCGAAGAGGAATTCCTCCGAGATGTGCTGCGCCCGGTCGCCGTGGTGAAGTTCCGCGCCGGGCTGGATGCCGACGGCCTGCCGGTGGCCCTCGAAGCCGTGAGCGCCACCGAAGGCCCGACCGAAGCCATCGCCGGCAAGCAAGGCGAAAAGCTCGACCCGACCGCGCTCGAAGGGCTGTCGGGCAAGTCCTACGCCATCGCCAACAAGCGCATCGCGCAGATCTACGTGAAAGGCCCGGCCATGCTCGGCTACTGGCGCTCGGTGGGCAACTCGCTGAACGACTTCTTCTATGAGTCGTTCCTCGACGAACTGGCCGACAAAGGCGGCAAGGACCCGTTCGAACTACGCCTGCACCTGCTGCGCGACAACCAGCGCCTGACCAACCTGTTACAGGCCGTCGCCGAACTGTCCGGCGGCTGGAAACGTGGGCCGTTCACCGCCGAGGATGGCAGCAAGCGAGCGCGTGGCGTGGCCATGGCCTCGCCGTTCGGCTCGGAGGCAGCGGTCATTGCCGAGGTATCGATCGAGAATGGCCAGGTCAAGGTGCACGACATCTGGCAGGCCATCGACCCGGGCAGCATCGTCAACCCGGCGATCATCGAGCACCAGGTCAACGGCGCCGTCGCCCTCGGCCTGTCGCAGACGCTGCTGGAAGAAGCGGTGTACGTGGATGGCAAGCCGCGCGCGCGCAACTACGACCTGTACCCGATCCTGCCGCCGTCGCGCATGGCCAGGGTGCATGTGCGCATTGTCGAAAGCGGGGCGAAGATGGGCGGCATCGGCGAGCCACCGTTGCCCGCCGTGGCACCGGCGGTGGCCAACGCAGTCGCGCAGCTGACCGGCCAGCGCGTGCGCAGCCTGCCATTGAGCCGCCATACCTTCAGCTGAGCACACAAGGACGCCCCATGACCCACCGTTTCGCAAGAACCGCTGGCTGGCTGGCGCTGCCGTGCCTGGTCGCGGCAGGCCTGCTGGCCTGGTACGTCACCCGCGAGCCCGCCTCGCCATTTGCCGATGCGCAGGCCACCACTGCCGACCCGGCGCTGGTCAGCCGTGGCGAGTACGTGGCCCGCCTCAGCGACTGCGTGGCCTGCCACAGCCTGCCGGACGGCAAACCGTTCGCCGGCGGGCTGGAAATGGCCACCCCGCTGGGGGCGATCCACGCCACCAACATCACCCCCGACCGCGACACCGGCATCGGTGGCTACAGCCTGGCCGACTTCGACCGTGCCGTGCGCCAGGGCGTCGCGCCCGGTGGCCGGCGGCTGTACCCGGCCATGCCCTACCCGTCCTACGCCAAGCTCAGCGATGACGATGTAAAGGCGCTGTACGCCTTCTTCATGCACCGCGTACAACCCGTGCAGCAAGCCAACCTTGCCAGCGACATTCCCTGGCCGCTGAACTGGCGCTGGCCCATTGCCATGTGGAACGGCCTGTTCGCCGCCACCACGCCATACGCCGACCAGGCCGGGCAGGATGCCCAGTGGAATCGCGGCGCCTACATCGTCCAGGGCCCTGGCCACTGTGGCAGCTGCCATACGCCGCGCGGCCTGGCCTTCAACGAAAAGGCCCTGGATGACAGCGGCAAGCCGTTCCTCGCTGGTGCCCTGCTCGATGGCTGGTATGCACCGAGCCTGCGTGCCGACCCCAACACCGGGCTGGGGCGCTGGAGCGAGGCCGAGATCGCGCAGTTCCTCAAGACCGGGCGCAACCGGCATGCGGTGGTATTCGGCTCGATGACCGAGGCATTCAACAACTCCACGCAGTTCATGAGTGACGACGACCTGGCCGCCATTGCCCGCTACCTGAAGTCGCTGCCCGGCGACCCGCAACGCGACGGTGAGCCGTGGCAGTACCAGGCCGAAACGACGGCGGCGCGGCTCGACAGCCCTGGGGCGCATACTTATGTAACCCGCTGTGCGTCGTGCCACGGCCTGGACGGCAAGGGCCAGGCCGAATGGATGCCGCCTTTGGCCGGCGCTACTTCGGCACTGGCCAAAGAAGACGCCTCGGCGATCAATATCACCCTCAATGGTTCGCAGCGGGTGGTGACGGCCGGGTTGCCCGATGCCTATCGCATGCCGGCCTTCCGTGAGCAGTTGAGTGACCAGGAAATTGCTGATGTGCTGGGTTTCGTGCGCAGTGCCTGGGGGAACAATGGCGGCGCGGTGAATGCGCAGGCGGTGGGCAAGTTGCGTGGGCATACCGACCCGGCCAGCAGTAGCCCGATCATTTTGCACATGCGCTGAAATGGGTAGTGGCTGTACCGGCCTCTTCGCGGGCACGCCCGCTCCCACAGGTATGGCGCCGCTCTTCAGGACTGTGGGGTCCCTGTGGGAGCGGGCAAGCCCGCGAAGAGGCCGGCACAGCCAACATCAGGTTTAATGGAGTACCCATGGAAAGCATCGACCTGCTGGTCCTGCGCACCACCCGAGACTGGCTCGCCGCCGGCCACCGCACCCTGCTCGCCACGGTCGCCCGCACCTGGGGCTCCTCCCCCCGCCCGGTCGGCTCGATGATGGCCCTGCGCAGCGACGGCCGTGTGGTCGGCAGTGTCTCTGGCGGCTGCATCGAGGACGACCTCATTCACCGCTACACCCGTGCCTACGGCGGCCCCGGTATGCCCGGCGGCCTGCCCCAGGTGGTGCGCTATGGCGTCAGCGCCGACGAGGCCCACCGCTTTGGCCTGCCCTGTGGCGGTACCCTCGAACTGGTGCTGGAATTCGCCCCGTCGCTGCCACACCTCGAGCAACTGCTCGCCGGCCTCGACGGCGGCAATCTGGTACGCCGTGGGCTTGACCTGCGCAGCGGCGAGGCCAGCCTCACCGCCACCACCACGCCCGAACTGTTCAGCTTCGATGGCCAGCACATGCTCAGCACCCTCGGCCCCGGCTACCGCCTGCTGCTGATCGGTGCCGGCGCGCTGGCCGAATACCTGGCGACCATGGCCCTGTTCAATGGCTTCAGCGTTTCACTGTGCGACCCGCGCCCCGAGTACACGGCAGGTTGGAACGTTGCCGGCGTCAACCACCTGGCCGGCATGCCGGACGACGTGGTCCGCGCCTTCGCCCCAGACCTGCGCAGCGCCATCGTCGCCGTCAGCCACGACCCCAAGCTGGACGACCTGGCCCTGCTCGAAGCCCTGCACAGCCCGGCGTTCTATATCGGTGCCATCGGCTCACGGCGCAACAGCCAGCTGCGCCGCGAGCGGCTGATCGAACACTTTGGCGAAAGCGAAGCGTCGTTGCAGCGCCTGCACGGCCCTATCGGCATTTATATCGGTAGCAAGACCCCGGCCGAGATTGCCGTCAGCGTCATGGCCGAAATCCTAGCGGCGAAGAACGATGTCACCCTGCCCGGCGCAGTCAGCGTGACCCGGGCCAAGGAAGCCGAGCAGCTGGCCCGGTCCTTGTAGGAGCGGCCTTGTGTCGCGATGGGGCGCGAAGCGGCCCCGGCGATATCTGCGGCGAAGCTGAAAACAGGAGGCGCTGCGCGCCCCATCGCGACACAAGGCCGCTCCTACAAGGACCGCATACCAGGCTGCTATTTATTGCCAACGCTCCAGGTTTTGCTGCAGCAGTTGCTCCGGCAACGCCCCGGCAACGATCTTTTCCATCTCCCTCGCCAGCGCCTCACGCAGCTGCGGCTGGTTGCAGGGCGAGTCATGCGACAGCGCCAGGTACAGCCCTTCGCTGGATATCGGTGGCTCCAGCACCTGCAAAGTGTCGGCAATCCCCAATGTGCGCGCCAGCGCCAAGCCGGGATACTGCTCGTACACCACATAATCGCTGCGCTTGTGCATCAACTTCTCGAATGCCTGCCTGGCACCGGGTACCGCTTCGAGGGTGAGGTTGGTCCTGGCGTAGTCGTCGAACTGCTGGCCGTGGCTGTTGTTGACCAGCGTGCCGCCTTTGCGCCCCTTCAGGTCGGCCCATTGCTTGTACGCAAAGGTATTGTCCTGGCGCACCCAGACAACGCTGGGGGTATGCAGGAATGCCGGGGCAATGAAGTCCATCTGTTGCCGGCGGGCCTCGGTCAGGAAATACCCAGCCATCAGGTCGATCCGGCCCGTGCGCACTTCTTCCTGGGCGCGCGACCACGGCCCGCCGTAGACCACCTCGATTTCCAGCCCCAACTGCTTGCCCAGGTACTTGAGCAGGTCGGCATTGGCACCGATCAGTTGCTCGGGGTTCTGCGGGTCGCGCCACAGGTAGGGGGGGTATTCCGGGTTGCCGGTGGCAGTCAGCCGCCGGCATTCCTCATGCGCTACCGCCGCCAGCGGCAGCAGCAGGCACGGCAACAGCAACAAGGCGTGGCGAAAGCAGCGCTCGATCATCGACAACCCTCGGCACATGTAACATCCGCAGACCCGGAGCGGTGGCCAAAGGCTGCCACATCCTGTGGTCGACTGCAGCACCCATCTGTGCGTGCTGTAGACAGTCTGGACCATGTATGGCCATCAGGTTGGCCTTTTATCGGCCAGAAGGAGCGGCCCTCGTACTTCAGGCCCCCTGCCGGCGCATCGCCAGGATCGCCGCGCCAAAACCGATGAAGGTGGTGCCCACCACCCGGCTGACCCAGCGCGACAGCGACGGCCGGGTCAGCACGCCCTTGGCCCGCGCCGCCAGCGCGGCATACAGGCTCAGCGAAACCAGCGACAACGCCACGAATATCCCGGTCAGGATCAGGAACTGCGGCAGCAGCGCCGCCCCCTGGTCGATGAACTGCGGGAACAGTGCGGTGAAGAACATGGTCGCCTTGGGGTTGGTCACTGCCGTGAGGAAGGCCGACTTGTAGAGCTTCAGCGGCGTGGGCCGGACCTTGGCCACACCCTCTGCGGCGCCCTGCGCCAGCATCGGGCTCTTTTTCAGCAATTGCCGCGCCCCCAGGTAGAACAGGTAGCCCGCCCCCAGGATCTTCACGGCGTTGAACAGCATTTCGGAACTGGCCAGCAGCGCGCCCAAGCCCAGCATGGCCGCAGCAGAAAGGCAGAACAGGCCCGAACCATTGCCCAGCGACGACCAGATCGCGCTGCGCTGGCCATGGGCCAGGCTGTTGTTGATGGCCATCAGGGTGGCAGGGCCGGGGCTGGCGATCGCGATGGCAGCGACCAGGGTAAAGGCAAACAGCGAGTGAGAATCCATTTTCAGGCTCGTCAGACAATCAGGAAAGGCCGCGCACAGGGTGCGCAGGTTCAGTCGGCATTCTGCCGCTTGGCCGCCTTCTTGGCGATAGCCTTCATCCGCGTTGCCGCCCGCTGCACGGTGGCCATCTTCTCGGGGCGTTTCATGCCCCGCCATTTGCGGATTTCGTCACGGGTGCGGCCGCAGCTCACGCACAGCTCGCTATTGAGCTGGCACAGCGAGACGCAAGGGTTGTCGATGTCTTTGGCCATGCCGCCACTCAGCCGGGCATTTCTGCCCGCGCACGCTCGGCGGCGCCGTGGAACACCTGGCGCACTTCCTCGGCCTTGACCTTGCTGACCGACCTGGCGGCCAGCAGCTCGTCGACCACACGCAAGCCCTGTTCCAGGGCGGTGGCCAGTTGCTCGGGGTCGGAGGCGTCAGCGATATCACCCAGATAAGGAGCGATGAGATACACGTAACGGTCCTGCAGCTTGAGCGCTTCCAGCGCGTCGAGGGCTTTCTGGAACCGATCGGCAGCGGCAGGGCTCATGCTCAATTTATCGAAATGAATCAGGCTCACACGGTCAGTGGCCATTTGGACGAATCTCCGTTTCCTGGTACGGCCAGGCCCACAAGCAGCAGCGCTTCTACGGTGCTCGGATGTGCAGGCCCGGGGAATGCCCATCAGGGTACCAGAACGCGAAGCAGAAAGGGCCATCGCCCCCAGAACTAAAAGTATTTGGCAGGTCGCGTAATGGACGCCCCGGGGCGTTATCGGGACAGGAGCCGCCGTTTCGTGCACAGGATAATCCCGCCAGCAATCTCCCGGCCGAGGCAGTCATCGAACTCGGTAGCCCACACAACAACAAGCCTGCACCTGCAGGTAAGCCAGAAAGGGGCCTCATCATTCATGGCAAAGGAACACATCACCGAAACGCTCGACCTTGGCGTGACGGACCCCTCGAAAACCGCGGAAGCGCGCCAGGACCGGCGTTTCGAGGGCAAGCTCGACTGGATCGTCTTTGGTTTCACCAGCCTCCTGGCAATCGCTTTCGTCCTCTGGGGCTTCCTCAACCAGGCCAGCCTCGCCAGCAGCGCCTCCAGCGCGCAATCCTGGGTCATTCTCAACTTCGGCTGGTTCTTCGTGCTCACCTCCACGCTGTTCGTGGTGTTCGTGCTGTGGCTGGCGGCCAGCCGTTACGGCCGGGTCCCGCTGGGCCGTGATGGCGAACAGCCAGAATTCCGTACGGTGTCGTGGGTGGCGATGATGTTCAGCGCCGGCATGGGCATCGGCCTGATGTTCTTCGGCGTTGCCGAACCGCTGTCGCACTATGTGTCGCCACCGCCTGGGACGGCCAGCGGGCAGTCCAGCGAAGCGATGCAGGTGGCCATGGCCACCACGCTGTTCCACTGGACCCTGCACCCCTGGGCCATGTATGCCATCGTCGGCCTGGTGATTGCCTATGGCACCTTTCGTCGCGGCCGCTCGCAGCTGATTTCCGCCGCCTTCCGGCCGTTGATCGGCAAGCATGCCAACGGCCCGCTCGGCCGCCTGATCGACATGATGGCGATCTTCGCCACGCTGTTCGGCTCGGCGGCCTCTCTGGGCCTGGGCGCGCTGCAGATCGCCGGTGGCCTGGAATACAACGGCTGGATCGAAAGCCCCGGCAAGCTGTTCTACATCTCGATCATCACCCTGCTGACCATCGCCTTCGTCACCTCGGCGGTGTCGGGCATCGGCAAGGGCATCCAGTGGCTGTCCAACACCAACATGGTGCTGGCGCTGGTGCTGGCGCTGTTCGTGTTCATGGTCGGCCCGACCCTGCTGATGCTCAACCTGCTGCCAACCTCGATCGGCATCTACGTCAAGATGCTGCCGGAAATGATGGCCCGCACCAACGCCAGCGGCGGTGAGCAGATGAACAGCTGGCTGGCCGGCTGGACCGTGTTCTACTGGGCCTGGTGGATTTCCTGGACGCCGTTCGTGGGCATGTTCATCGCCCGCATCAGCCGCGGCCGCACCATCCGACAGTTCGTTACCGGGGTGCTGCTGGTACCGAGCCTGGTCAGCCTGGTGTGGTTCACCATCTTTGGCGGCGCGAGTATCGACGCCCTGCGCGAAGGCGCCTTCCAGCTGGCCAATGGTGCGGTCAACAGCAACCACGCGCTGTACCAGTTGCTGGACAGCTACCCGCTGGCCTCGGCGACATCGGTGCTGGTGATGGTTCTGGTGGGTATCTTCTTCGTTTCCGGTGCCGATGCGGCCTCGCTGGTGATGGGCACGCTGTCGGAACACGGCACCACCACGCCATCGCGACGTACGGTGATTTTCTGGGGTGCGCTGACCGGTACGGTGGCGGCGATCATGCTGGCAATCGGTGACCCGAGCGACCCCGGCGAGGCGCTGACCGGCCTGCAGAACCTGACCATCGTCGTGGCCCTGCCGTTCGTGGTGGTGATGGTGCTGCTGTGCCTGGCGCTGTACCGCGACCTGCGCAAGGACCCGATGATGCTGCGCCACCTGCGCGGCAACGAACTGATCGAAAAGGCCGTGCTGTATGGCGCGGTGAAGCATGGCGAAGAGTTCTACATCGTGGTGCAGGAGAAGAAGACTTCGGCCAAGCCGGCGTCGGCAGAGGCCGAAGTGACCGGCAACTGATCGGGCAAGCCTGTGGAACCGGGGCTGCCTTGCAGCCCTTCGCGGGCATGCCCGCTCCCACAGGGACCGCGAAGCGGTCCCGGGTTGCCCAATCAATCGCGCAGGAAGCTTTCCTCGAACGGGTAATGGGTCAACAGCTCATACCCGTCCTCGGTCACCAGCAACTGGTTCTCCAGCTTGATCCCGTCACGCCCACCCACTTCGCCCACATAGGCCTCCACGCACAAGGCCATGCCCGGCTGCAGTTCACCTTCGTAGCCATAGGACTCGAGGTCTTCCGGGTAACGAATGCTCGGGTACTCGTCGCATAGCCCTACCCCATGGAACATCACGCCGTAACGCTGTGCGCGGCAGCTCTCGGGCAAGCGGTGGCCGTTGCGGGTGAGTTCGGTGAAGCGCACGCCAGGCTTGACCATTTCGGCGTTGACGTGGATGTGTTCATGGGCAATGCGGTACAGGCGCTTCTGCTCTGCCGTGGGCTCCAGGCCACCGCAGATCCAGCTGCGCGACATGTCCACGCAGAAGCCATATACACCAATCAGGTCGGTGTCGAACGACAACAGGTCACCGTCACCGAGCACCCGCGGGCCGGACTCCTGGAACCAGGGGTTGGTACGCGGGCCAGAGCTGAGGATGCGGGTTTCGATCCATTCGCCGCCGCGGCGGATATTGCCGCTGTGCAGCGCCGCCCACACATCGTTCTCGGTGGCCCCGGCACGCATGGCCTGGCGCATTTCGGCCACCGAGGCTTCGCAGGAAGCCACGGCGCAGCGCATGGCGAGAATTTCGTCGGGGCCTTTGATCAGCCGGGCGAATTCGGTCACTTCCTGGCCATTGTGCACCTGCACGCCGAGCGCATCGAGGGCGCGCAGGCCGGCGACTTCGATGCGGTCCACGGCCAGGCGGCGGTTGTTGCCGGCATGGGTGCGCAGCAGTTCGTCGACCTGGGCGCAGAAGCGCCGGGCATGTTCCTCGGTGCGGTCACCGGTTTCGAAATAGAAGAACGAAGCGCCACTGCGCAGTTCGCTGACCAGCGGCAAATGCGCAGACAGGTGATCGCAGCCATGGAAGTCCCACAGCACCACATGGCCGCTGGCGGCGACGAAACAGGCTCGCGCGGGATTGTGGGTGGTCCACAGCTGCATGTTGGTGGTGTCGGTGGCATAGCGGATGTTCAGTGGGTCGAACAGCAGGATGCCACCGAGGTCGCGGGCCACCAGCTGCTCGCGGATACGCTGCAGGCGGTACTCGCGCATGGTTGGCAGGTGCGGCGCCTGCAGGCCGAGGGCAGCCCACTCGGCAAAGGCCAGCGGCGTAGGGCCGATTTCGGTGCGGTCGTTGTCGTCGACCGAACCGTCGGCCTTGAACGCAGCGGCGCGCTGGCGCGACGGGTCGATACGGCGGGCATTGGCGGGGATCGAGAACGGCGATGTCATCATGGCGTGCGGATTTCCTGGTTCTTGTTGTCTGGAAAACAGCGATGCATCGGGGTTGGCGTACGCTTCATCGTGCGTTGATGCGCCTGCTCGTTCGATCAGTCCCTTTGAATGAACAGCGGAGCCCCCAATTGCTACCCGAGTCTAGGGCGGGGCTGCGAGCCGATACATCGACATTTTCTAGGGCTTATTGATTACAAAAACTCATGATCAAAAGCACGCTCACCCCGATCAGCCCTCGATCAAGATGTCTTCACTGCCGTAATCAGCCCTTCAACGCCCCCTCTATCCTGGCCACATCGATCTTGCCCATCTGCATCATGGCCTCGAACGCCCGCTTGGCCGCTGCCCGGTCGGGGTGCCCGATGGCTTCGATGAGGATGCGCGGGGTGATCTGCCACGAAATCCCCCATTTGTCCTTGCACCAGCCGCAGACGCTGGCCTCGCCGCCATTGCCGACAATGGCATCCCAAAAGCGGTCGGTCTCGGCCTGGTCCTCGGTGCTGACCTGAAATGAAAACGCCTCGCAGTGCGTGAAGGCCTTGCCTCCATTGAGCCCCACGCAGGGAATGCCCATGACGGTGAATTCGACCGTGATCACGTCGCCCTCCTTGCCCGACGGGTAATCACTCGGTGCCTTGTGCAGCGCGATTACCTTGCTGTCGGGGAAGACGCTGGCATAGAAGTTGGCTGCCTCCTCGGCATCATTGTCGTACCAGAGGCAGATGGTGTTCCTGGCAGTCATGGCCTTGCTCCATGAGCGAATGTGAGCCCCTGAGTCTAGCCCCGGCAAGCAGGGTGAACTCACAGGATCGACAAGGGGTACTCCACGACATTTGCGTCATCGGCAAGGCAGTAGCACGTGGTCCGGTCCTGCAACATCCTGCAGACATTTCCGACGTCAGGTAGTGAACCCGCCTACAAAAAAACGGTCTTTCGCTGACGGTCAACTCACCGACCGGTTCATCGGCCCAGTCACCGGGCCTACTTTTGTCCTGTTTCAGCGAAGACCCAACATGCCCGATTCCCGCCCAACTGCTTCCGCCCTCACTGCCCTGCGCGGCGGCCTGATCGCCACCCTGGTGGCCCTTGCCGCACCGGTGCACGCCGAAGAGCCTGCCAGCGACGCACGCTGGGTCAGCGACAGCCTGAGCACCTACGTGCGCAGCGGCCCCACCGATGGCCACCGCATTGTCGGTACACTCAAGTCCGGGCAGAAGCTGACCCTGATCGGCAGCCAGGGCAACTACAGCCAGGTGCGCGGGCAGAACGGCGATGTGGTGTGGATTCTCAGCAACGACCTGCAGTCGGTGCCAGGCCAGAGCGAGCGCCTGCCGCAGCTCGATGCCCAGGTCGCGGACCTGACCGGGCAGTTGAAGAACATCGACGACAGCTGGAAGAGCCGCGTGCAGGGCATGCAGGAAACCCTGGATTCACGCAAGAAGCTGATCGACGAACTGGAGGCGCGCAACAAGGCGCTGAATGAACAGCTCGACCAGAGCCAGTCGCAGCTGCGCGATACCCAGGCCCGCCTGGGGGACGAGAACAAGCAGGTGATGATGCGCTACATGGTGTATGGCGGCAGCATTGCCGGCGCGGGCTTGCTGGCGGGGCTGATCCTGCCAGCGCTGACCCGTGGGCGCAGGAAGAATGATCGCTGGTTCTGACTGGGCTTTCCTGCACTGGCCTCTTCGCGGGCTTGCCCGCTCCCACAGGATTTCCAACAGGCTCAAGGCCTGTGCAGTACCTGTGGGAGCGGGCGAGCCCGCGAAGAGGCCAGTGCAGGACTGCAGCTACTTCCCGCGCGCCTTGTTGTAGATGGTCTTGGCCCGGTCGGCGGAGGCCTGGCACTTGATCATGTCACCCGCAGCCTGCCCTTCCTTGGCCTGCTTCAACAGCTCGTGGTAGTCATGCGCCATGCCACCGTGCAGTGCCTGGCCATCAGTCTTCTGAATGTCTTCAAGCTCCTTGATCTTGGCCGCACAGTTGCTCGCCGGGTCTGCGTGTGCGGCAAAACTGAGGACCGAGGCAATCACCAGCAAAGGTATGCATTTCGTGGATTTCATGGAGCGTTCTCCTGGAAAACCTGAAGGGTCGTCGAGATGACATTGGCTCGACGCAGCAAACAGCATAGTCGGCCATACGCCCCGGCGCCTCGCTTCAGCCCGGGGGCTATGCCCCCTCGGCAAACAGGAAATCGATGAACACCCGCACCCGCAGCGGCATGTGCCGGGCCTGGGGGTAGATCAGCATGAACGGCCGCGAGGTGCCGCCAAACTCGGCGAGCACTTCCACCAGTTCGCCACTGGCCAGTGCGTCCTGCACGGTAAAGCGATAAGCCTGCATCAGCCCGCCGCCGTGGCGCACCAGCGTGGCGGTGGCGAGGAAGTCGCCCAGGCAGGTGAACCCACCCTGGGTTTCGATCTCCACCTGCTGGCCATCCTGAAGGAAGCTCCACGGCGGGCGACGACCACTGCTGGGCAGTTCGAACTGGATGCACTCATGTTGCAGCAAGTCGTGTGGTGTTCGTGGCGTGCCGGCACGGGCCAGGTAGCCCGGCGTGGCCACCACCACCAGTTCGGCATCTTCCAGGCGACGCGCCACCAGCCGCGAATCGGCCGGCTCGCGACCACGAATGGCCAGGTCGAACGGCTCCTCGGCAAAGTCGACGTTGCGGTTGCTGACATGCACATCCACCTGCACCTTTGGGTAACGCTGGCGAAACCGCGGCAGCAGCGGCAACAGCCGGTGATGGGCATAGGGCGTGGGTGCACTGATACGCAGGCGGCCGCTCGGCTCGACCTGCCCGCCCGTGACCTGGCGCTCGGCCTCGACCAGTTGCCCCAGTGCCTGCCGGCATTGCTGGTAGTAGGCCTGGCCGGCCGCGGACAGGCGCATCTGCCGGGTGGTACGGACGAACAGGCGCACGCCCAGGCGCTCTTCCAGGCGCGCCACGCTGCGGCTGACCGCCGCCGGCGTAACGCCGGCCTCCGTGGCCGCGGCAGTGAAGCTGCCGCTGTCGGCGGCCAGGCAGAACAGTTCCAGGCTGCCCAGTTGCAGGTCGTCGAAATGGCGGGTCATGACGGCTCTATTGATTACATGATGTATCGATTGAAATGCCCCTGGCCTCATTTTTCAAGTGCTGATTGCAACCTACAGTGGCTTCACACCGAGCCCATGGCTCATTTCACTGGAGATCATGCACATGAACACGCCACGCACCGTCATCATTACCGGGGCCTCGAGCGGCCTGGGTTTCGCCCTGGCCGAAGCCTTTCTCGAACGCGGCGACAACGTGGTCGGCAATGCCCGCATTCAGGCCCGCCTTGAGCAAGCCGCCGCCCGCCTCGGCAACCCATCGCGCTTCATCGGCGTGGCTGGCGACATCGCCGAACCGGGCACGGCGCAGCGCCTGTTCGCCAGCGCCGAGCAAGCCTTTGGCGGGGTCGACCTGCTGATCAACAACGCCGGCATCTTCATTGCCAAGCCATTTGCCGAGTACAGCGAAGCGGATGTCGACGCCCTGGTCGGCACCAACCTCAAGGGGTTCTTCTACCCGGCCCAGGAAGCGGCGCGGATCATGACCAGGCAAGGGCATGGGCAGATCATCGCCATCACCGCCTCCATCGCCTTGCAACCGGACACCCGCGTGCCAGCCCTGCTGCCGGTACTGGTCAAGGGTGGCCTGAACCAGGCGGTGAAAGGCCTGGCGCTGGAACTGGCAGCCAGCGGCGTGCAGGTGAACGCGGTGGCGCCGGGGATCATCGAAACACCGCTGCATGGCGGCAACACACAAGGCATGGGCGCGCTGTCACCCAGTGGCCGCACCGGCTTGCCACAGGATGTCGTGGATGCAGTGTTGTACCTGGCCGACTCACGCTTCGTCAGCGGCGTGATCCTGCCGGTGGATGGCGGTAGCACCGCTGGCACCTGGCATTAACAGAGGAGCGAGAACCATGCCCTATGTCCATATTCGCGTAACCGATGAAGGCGTGAGCGCTGAGCACAAGCGCCAGTTGATCGAACAGACGACCCGCATGCTGCAGCAGGTGCTGGGCAAGCCGCCGGCCAGTACCTTTGTGGTGATCGAGGAGGTACCGACCGATAACTGGGGGGTTGGCGGGGAGACAGTGACCGCGGTGCGGGCCCGAGAGCGAGGGTGACCCCAGGGGCCGCCTTGCGGCCCAATCGCCGGCAAGCCAGCTCCCACAGGTACGGCGCTGCCTTCAGGCTATCGCTGTACCTGTGGGAGCTGGCTTGCCGGCGATTGGGCTGCACAGGAGCCCCTACTGGCGCAACCGCTCCAACGCCTGCAACACATACCCCGTGGCCCGCTCCACCTGCCCTTCCCGGCAGGCAATGCCCAGTTGCCGCCACAACCCCGGCCGCAGCGGCCGGCGGGCAATGCGCCGGTCCAGCTCGGCCGACTCCCCCTCCTGCGGCAGCAATGTCGCCCCATACCCGGCCCCGACCAGGCTCTTGATCGCATCGTTGTAGTTCAGCTCGATTCGCGGCTCGGGGTACAACCCCGCTGCCGCGAACCACTCGCCGGTCACCCGCGAAAGCTGGGTGCTGCTGTCGTTGAGGATCAACGCCCGCTGCGCCAGCCAGGCCGGCGTGACCTTGGCCGGTGGCTGCCAGTCGGCCGGCACGTAGGCCAGGATCGGGTCGCGCCGCCAGGGCGTAACCGCAAGCCCTTTGCCGGCCACCTGTGGCAAGGCCACCAGGCCGATATCCAGCGTGCCCTCGCGCAAGCGCGCCAACGAGGCCTGGGAGGTCAGCACCTGTACCTGCACATCGATCCCCGGGTGCACCGTACGCAAGTGCTCCAGCGCCTGCGGCAGCAGGTGGGCGATGGCACCGGTGGAAGCGCCCAGGCGCACCCGACCGGTCAGGCCCTCTACCTGTCGGCGCACTTCATCCAGCGCCAGGTCGGCGTCGGCCAGCAGGCGGCGGGCACGGGCCAGCAGGGTTTCGCCGATGACCGTGGGCCGCACCTGGCCACGGGTGCGGGTAAGCAACGGGGCGCCGATGCGCGCCTCCAGCTCGGCCACGTGCAGGCTGATGGTGGGCGGTGCCAGGTTGAGCTGGCGGGCGGCTTCGGCAAAGGAGCCCAGGTCGGAGATGACCACCAAGGTGCGGAGGCGATCGAGGCTGATTTCGCGCATGGGCCAAACTCATTCAGAAAAGATGAACATATCGATCATCATATTCAATTTTTCTTTACCAGAGCCACAAGCGAGCATAGGCCATCTCTCCCCGACCGGACTTTGACCATGCACACCCCTGTTGTCTTCATCGACGGTGACCAAGGCACCACCGGCCTGCAGATCCATGCCCGCCTGCAAGGCCGCAGCGATCTGCGCCTGCTGACCCTGCCCGAAGCCGAGCGCAAAGACCCGCAACGCCGCCGCGAGGCAATCAACAGCGCCGACATCGCCCTGCTGTGCCTGCCCGACGATGCCGCCCGCGAGGCCGTGGCGGCGATCCACAACCCGCAGGTGCGGGTGATCGACGCAAGCTCCGCGCACCGCACCAGCCCAGGCTGGGTCTATGGCCTGCCGGAGCTCGACGAGCAGCAAGCCGAGCGCATCGCGCACAGCAAGCGCGTCAGCAACCCCGGCTGCTACCCCACCGGCGCCATCGCCCTGCTGCGCCCACTGGTCAAGGCCGGCCTGCTGCCAGCGGATTACCCGCTGAACATCCACGCCATCTCCGGCTATTCCGGTGGTGGCCGCGCCGCAGTCGAACGGCATGAACAGCCCGCCGCCGGCAAAACCCCGGCCCTGCAACTGTACGGCCTGGAACTGGCGCACAAGCACGTGCCGGAAATCCAGCAGCACGCCGGGCTGTCGGCGCGGCCGATGTTCATGCCGGGCTACGGTGCCTACCGCCAAGGCATCGTGCTGAGCATCCCGCTGCAGTTGCGCCTGCTGCCCGGCCAGGTCAGTGCCGAACAGCTGCAGGCCTGCCTGCAGCAGCACTACCAGGGTGCCCGCCACGTCCAACTGATGCCCCTGCACCAGCACGGCGCAGCGCCGAACCTCGACCCCGAGGCGTTGAACGACAGCAACGACCTGCGCCTGGCGCTTTACGCCAACCCTGAGCATGGCCAGGTGCTGCTGACCGCAGTGTTCGACAACCTCGGCAAAGGTGCCTCCGGTGCGGCGGTGCAAAACCTCGACCTGATGCTCGGTGCATTGCAGGTACAAGGCTGATCGGCAAAACCGGTTAGACTGTACAGCCCGCGCCCGCATGGCGCGGGCCGCCCATCTACCCGCCGGAGCCCGCCCCCCGATGTTCATCCTGAGCCGCCTCGACAGCGTGCCGCCTGAATCTTTCCAGAACCAGATCCGCGAACTGGTGATCCACCACGTCGGCGAACTGAGCAGTGTCGCCATCAGTGCCGACAACCCGCTGTACCCGCTGTACCAGTACGGCGTCGGCATGGAGGTGCACCAGTACCTGCAAGCACTGGACGGCACCCGCGGCCTGGCCGTGACACTGACCCTGGCGCTGGATGCCGAGGCACCGGACCAATTGCTGGGGTTTGCCCTGTCGCTGCCGGCCGAGGACGACGAACAGGCGTGCGCCCTGGCATTCCTCGCCGTGCGCGCCAGCCATCGTCGCCAGGGCATCGCCCGCGCCCTGCTGGGCGACCTGCAGGCACGCCATGCCTGCGTCGAGCTGAATGCCTTTGCCAGCCAGGTACCGTGGTTCGAGGCGATGGGCATGCAGGTGGTGGCCGCCAACGGGCCGCAGGTACTGATGAGCAGTACCGGGCGGGCTAGCGGCGCGCTGATCGGGCGGCTGGATATTGCGCCGATCTACCAGACGGCGGAAGTGATGCAGATCCATACCTACCTGCTCAACCAGCAGGGTGAGGATGCGATGATCGAAGCGGAGCAGATGCGGGATGAGCGACTGGACGAACTGACCGCTCAGGCCCAGGAGTGTGTACGGCAGCGCAAGACCGTGCATTGATCCAACGGCCTGTTCGCGGGCTCGCCCGCTCCCACAGGGATTTCACAAGGCCAAAGGGCGGTGGGATACCTGTGGGAGCGGGCAAGCCCGCGAAGAAGCCCCCCTGGCCCCTCAGCCATGCACCCAGCGCCGATGCAGCCCACGCGCCAGGGCATCCAGCACAAACCCCAGCACCCCGATCAGCAGCACCATCGCCATCAGCTCGGAATACGCCAGCCGGTCGCGGGTATCGAGAATGAAGTACCCCAGCCCCGCACTCACCCCGAGCATTTCGCACGGCACCAGCACGATCCACAGGATGCCGATGGCCAGTCGCACGCCGGTCAGCACATGGCCGATCACCCCGGGCACGATCACCTTGCACAAGGTCTCCCGGCGCGTGGCACTCAAACTGCGGCTCAACTGCAACCAGCGCGGGTCCAGCTGCCTTACCCCGGCCGCCGTGTTCAGCAAGATCGGCCACAACGCGGCAAACGCCAGCAGGAAGTAGATAGGCTGGTCCCCCACGCCCATCAGCATCACCACCACCGGCATCCACGACAGCGGCGAGATCATGCGCAGGAACTGGAACGCCGGTGTGGTCGCAGCCTCCAGGTGCCGGTAGCTGCCCACCAGCAAGCCCAGCGGCACGCCGATCAGCAGCGCCAGCAGCAGCCCGACCAGGATACGTTTGAGGCTGACCCAGATATGCCCGTACACCTCGCCCTGCCCCAGCAACTCGACCAGGCTGGCCAGGGTCGCTGCCGGCGAAAAGCGCGCCGACAGGCCATCGGCCTGGCCGAACAGCGCGACACCGGCCCACCACAACAGCAACAAACCCAGCAACCCGGCCAGCCCCAGGCCGGCATGAACGACATGCGTGCGCATCAGACCGCGAACTCCTCGCTACGCTCGAAGTTATCGGCAATGCCGAACACCGACGGCCCGCCAACGCTGGCGATGGCGTTGCGCACGAAGCGGTCGTCGACCAGGTCGCGGGCGGTCTGTGCCGGGTCCAGGCCGGCCAGGAAAGCGCTGTCGCCCTCGATCAGGGTGGTTTTCAGGCGCTTGACCAGCTCTTCGGTGTAGCTGGGGAACGGGTAAGGCTGGAAATCGATGCGCTTTTCGTCCCACTGCTGGTGGCGAATGGCGCCACTGGCAATGTAACCGGCACGGTCCTCGGCGGCCGGGGCCAGCACTTTGCCGAGCACCGCTGGTTCATGCGGGGTGTACTTGTTGGGGCCGGCCTTGGACAACAATGCGGCGGCCTCGGCGCGGTGGTCACGGGTCCAGTGCTGGGCCTTGACGATGGCGTTGACCACCTTCTGCGACCACTCCGGGCGGTTGTTCAGGTCGTGCTCGTGCATGAACACC
Source organism: Pseudomonas sp. B13(2017) (assembly GCF_002113245.1). Taxonomy (NCBI): domain Bacteria; kingdom Pseudomonadati; phylum Pseudomonadota; class Gammaproteobacteria; order Pseudomonadales; family Pseudomonadaceae; genus Pseudomonas; species Pseudomonas sp. B13(2017). Next base: position 101,297 of record NZ_NEJX01000015.1, on the reverse strand, counting down.
ACGCAGCAGGCGTGGTTGCGCCACACATCGCCGGTGAAGCGCTGCACGCGGCCAACCTTGAGGTTCTCGGCCAGGGCGTTGAATGGCTCGGCGACGATATAGCCAGCGATGCGTTTGCTGGCCAGCGCCGGCGGCATGTCGGACGGCGGCAATACCAGCAGGTTGACTTCGTTGCCGGCCAGCGGCGCATTGGCCGGCTTCGACACCGGGGTCAGACCGTTGTCGTTGAGCATCTGTTGCAGCACCACGTTGTGGATCGAGTACCAGAACGGGATGGCCACGGTCTTGCCGCCCAGCTGTTTCATGTCGCTGATGTCCGGGGCCACGGTCAGGCCTGAACCGCCCACGTGGTTCCAGGCCACCACCTTGGCCGGCACCTTGCTGCCGTAGCGGGCCCATACGGTCATCGGCGACAGCAGGTGGATGACATTGACCTGGCCGGAGATGAACGCCTCGATCACCTGCGCCCAGCTGCGCAGCAGCACCGGGCGCTCGGCCTTGATGCCTTCGGCCTCGAACAGGCCGTTGTTGTGCGCCACCAGCAGTGGCGTGGCGTCAGTGATCGGCAGGTAGCCGATACGCACTGGCGCGTCCGGTTCGGCGGCGGCAGGGGCCTGCAGGCTCGACAGCAACGGCAGTGCACCGGCGGCCGTGAGCATGGCGCCGAGCTTGAGGAAATCGCGACGCGAAGAAGAGGAACAGCAGTCATCCATGCACATGGACAGCCTCCGAGGGCAACGGGGTTGGGGTAGGTTCGACTGTGCGGCTTGCCCGCCGAAGGGTTTTGAGGATTTCGATGCGCAAGGCGCCCAGTTCCTCGACCCGCTGCGTCCGTGGTTGCGGCAGGTCGATGCACCACTGGCCGAGGGTGTGCGCTGGGTGGTTGCCCAGTAGCAGGACCCGGTCGGACAGCAGCAGGGCTTCGTCGATATCGTGGGTGATCAGCACCGCCGCCGTGTTATGGGTGGCGATCAGTTGCAGCAGCAGTTGCTGCATGTCGGCCCGGGTCACTTCATCCAACGCGCCGAACGGCTCGTCGAGCAACAGCACTTCGGGCTGGCGGGCCAGGCAGCGGGCCAGCGCGGTGCGCTGGGCCATGCCGCCGGACAACTGCGCCGGGTACTGGCCGCGAGCATGGGCCAGGCCCACGGCGGCAATCGCATGGTCGATGCGTGCGCGCCGTTCGGCGGCGGCAAGTTTTGGCTGGCGGGCGAAGTCCAGGCCGAAGGCGACGTTCTTCTCCAGGCTCAACCAAGGCAACAGGCTCGGGTCCTGGAAGGCCACCGCCAGGCGTGGGTGCGGGCCCTGCAGCGGCTGGCCGTGCAGGGTCACGCTGCCACCGCGGGGCTGCTGCAGGCCGGCCAGTACCCGCAGCAGGCTGGACTTGCCGACCCCGCTGGGGCCGAGGATGGTCACCACTTCGCCGGGGGCCAGCTGCAGGTCGAACTGCGCCAGCACCGCCTGCCAGCCACCCTCGCGCGGGTAGCCCAGGCTGATGTCGCGGGCTTCGAGCAACACTTGGCTCATGCCGCGCCCGCCTGGCGTTGCAGTTCGGCGCGCAGCTGCACCAGGCTGGGCGTGACGATCGGCACGAAGGCCGACTCGCGCCAGCGGCGGGCAAAGCCTTCACCGTACTCGCTGAGGTAGGCCTTGCCACCACTGGCCTGCAACTCCAGTTGCACGGCGTCGGCAGCGCTTTCGGCCAGGGTGATGCGCAGCTTGAACAAGGCTGCCGGCTGCTGCTGGAAGCGGCCATCGAGCAGGCCCTGCTTGAGCTCGCTCACGGTGTTTTCCAGGCGCTCGCCGAGCACCTGGCGTGCTTCGTCGAGGAACGAGGCACGGCCATGCAGGTGTGCCTGCACTTCCGCCAGCGCCCGCCGCGCCAGGCCAATGGCCATGCCGCACTGCAGCGCCAGGAACGCCGGGCGTACCCGGGGCAGGAACTCACGGGCATTTTCGTGCAGCAACCAGCCACGCTGCAATTGCACCTGGTGGAAGGCCAGTGCCGCGGTGTTGCTCGACTGCAGGCCCATCAGTTGCAGGTCGTCGGAGCGCTCCAGGCCCTGCGCGTCGGACGGAATGGCCAGCACGAACGGTGCACCACCGGCTTCGTCTTCGATAGCCGCAGCCACCACGAAGCCGCTTTTGCGCAGGTTGGTCACCCAGTGCAGGCGACCTTCCAGCTGCCAGCCATCGGCTTGCGGGCGCCCGCGCACCTGCAGCGCTTCGATGCCGGACAGGAACTTCATGGCATTGGACAGCCCGGTGGCACCGGCCAGTTCGCCAGTCAGCAGGCGCGGCAACAGGTGCTCGCGCAGGGGCTGGTTGGGGCTGTGCAACAGGTATTCGATGAAGGCGCGCTGGCCCCAGCAGACGAACGCCGCTGCCAGCGAGCGGCTGGCGATTGCGGCAATGGCCTCGACCGCGTCGGTCACCTGCCCGCCCGTGCCGCCCAGGGCCGGGTCGACACCGACCCGCAGCAGCTGCGACTCGGCGATTTGCGCCAGCACCAGCTGCGGCTCGCACTGGCCCCGGTCAATGGCCTCGGCATTGGCATCCAGCCAGTGTCGAAATGCACAATCTTGCATGGTCTTGCTCCTTTGAAAACGCCGGGGCCGCTTGGCGGCCCATTCGCGGCACAAGGCCGCTCCTACAACGATCGCGGTACGACCGGTGTCACGCGCGGATCATGCAGAAGGTTGCCAGCGGTACTTGCCGAGCTCGTCATTGAGCGGCGTCTGGGCGAACACATTAGCAAAGTTGCACAGGGTTGCGAGGCTCACGCCCAGAATCACCTCCAGGGCGTTGCCTTCGCTGAAACCGGCTGCGCGGAAGGCCTGGTAAGTGGCCTCGCTGACATTGCCACGGGTGGCGATGACTTCGCGGGCGAACGCGGCCAGGGTTTCATACCGGGCATCGGGCAGCTCGCCACGGGCACGCAGGGCATCGACCACCTCCTGCGGCAGCTTGGCCTTGTTCAGGGCCACGGCCGTGTGGCCGGCCACGCAGAAGTCACAGCCATGCTGGGTGGCGGCAATCAGCTGCACCACTTCACGCTCGGCCAGGCTCAGTTCGGCTTTGCCGTTGAGTGCCGAAACGGTCACGTAGGTTTCCAGCGCCGCCGGGGCATTGGCCAGCACGCCCAGCAGGTTGGGGATGAAGCCGGAATTCTTCTGGGCGTTCTCGAGGAACGGACGGGCCGCTTCCGGGGCGCTCTGCAGCGTGTGTAAAGTAATGCGCGAGGACATGGAGTGGTCTCCTTTGATGGGTGTCACTACAGTCTGTTGGTTATAAGAACTACCCTCCATATTCATCAGTCGCCTTTCCTTGCTCTTGAGTCTTTGCATTAGATGATTTCGTCCAGCCACCTTGTCGATTGGTTATTAGAAGGCCTGGAGCTCGATGCCAGCCTGTTCCATGTGGGCCGCTACTGCGGCGGCTGGCACGCCAGCACCGAAGGCATGGGCCGGGCCAGCTTCCACCTGGTGGTGCAAGGGCATTGCTGGCTGCACATCGACGGCCAGCCCGAGGCACTGCGCCTGGAGGCTGGCGATGCGGTGTTCCTGCTACGCGACCTCGGCTATCGCCTGGCCAGCGACCAGGACCCGGCCAGTGCCTGCGCCCAGCCACGCCAGCACATGCAGGCCATGGACGCCGATGCGGTCGATGGCGTGGGGCTGGTATGTGGTTTCTTCCACTTCAGGCCGGGCTTGTCGGCGCTGATCGTCGACGGCCTGGCCGACTGGATACTGCTGCGCGCCGATGAACCGGCCGGGCATGCGGCGCGGGCGTTGTTCGAGCTGATCCTGGAGGAATGCCGGCGCGCCACCGGGCCGTCACAGGCGTTGCTGGAGCGGCTGACGCACTTGTTGTTCCTGTATGTGCTGCGCCAGCAGGTGCATGCCGGGCAATCGCTGGGTGGCCTGGTCGCCCTCGCCCGGCAACCGGCGTTTGCCGGGTTGCTGGAGCAGCTGATCGAGCAACCGGGGCAAGCGTGGACGCTGGAAAGCATGGCCGCCTGCACCGGGTTGTCGCGGTCGGCGTTTTTCAAGCGTTTCAATGAACTGGCGGGACAGTCGCCGGGGCAAGTACTGCTGGCGCTGCGCATGCGCCATGCCAGCCAGTTGCTGCGGGCGGGGCATACCGTGGAGCAGGTGGGGGCGCAGGTGGGGTATCAGTCGGTGGCGGCGTTTACCCGGGCGTTTGCCAAGGCGGTGGGGGTGCAGCCGGGGGCGTATCGGCGGCAGCATGAGGGGCGCTGAGCGGGTTATTTCTGTGCCGGCTTCTTCGCGGGCTCGCCCGCTCCCACAGGTACCCCACAGATTTCAGCAATTGTGCGATTCCTGTGGGAGCGGGCAAGCCCGCGAAGAGGCCGGCACTGGCAACAGATTCAGACCTGACTGACCGGAATATCCCCTGCCCCCTTGCCCTCCCGCCGCTCACCCATCCAGGCATTGACCTTCTGCCCGAACTCGGCCGGCGCCTTGCGCCCGAACCGCCGCGCCAGATCAAGGATGGTCTGCTGCGCCAGGGCCTCTTCCATGCGCTTCTGCGCACCCAGCATCACCGCATGGATCGCGCAGGTGCCCTCGGTCGCCCAACCCGGCGGCGAACCCTCGAACAGGCTGCAACGCTCGCGAACTTCGCGGCAGTCGAAGATCTTCTTTGGCCCATCGATGGCATTGACGATATCCAGCACGGTGATTTCATCCGACGGCCGCGCCAGCCGGAAGCCGCCACGCACGCCCTCGGTGGCGGCCACCAGTCCGGCACGGGCCAATTTGGTGAAGACCTTGGCCAGGTACTCCTGGGGTACACCCTGCAACTCCGCCAGGTCGCGCACGCTGGACTCACGCGAGTCGCCCCGCTCGTCCACCAGGAACAGCAGGCAATGGATACCGTATTCGACGCCAGCACTGTAGAGCGACATATCTATCTCCGACCAATCTTGTCGCAAATAATACGCCGATAGCATCCGCACCGCAAAGCGCAAAGCTGCCGCCGGTCGGCCTTGTTTTTCCCTTAAGCCCAGTAAATACAGCTATTCGAGCCACGAAATGGTGCGGCAGGGTGTCGGCCTGTTGGAAAAAAGACTTGCACGCACAAACTACGATCAATACAGTCGTAGTTATTCGAGAGGCACACAACCCGCCCTCGAAGCCCCTTTCGAACCTTGCGGAGCACCTTCATGAAATCGAACATCCTCATCATCGGTGCCGGCTTTGCCGGCGTATGGAGCGCCCTGAGCGCTGCGCGCCTGCTCGATCAGGCCCAGCGTGCCGACATCAACATCAGCGTCCTCGCTCCACAGCCTGAACTGCGCATCCGCCCGCGCTTCTACGAGGCCGACGTGCACGGCATGAAGGCCCCGCTGGGCGAGCTGTTCGAAGCCGTGGGCATTCACTTCATTCCGGGCAACGCCGACAGCATCGATACCGAAGGGCGCAGCGTCAGCTACACCGACGCCCAGGGGCACCGGCAACAGACCGCCTACGACCGCCTGATCCTCGCCGCCGGCAGCCAGGTCGCACGCCCGGCAGTGCCTGGCCTGGCCGAACATGCATTCGATGTCGACCAGATGGAATCGGCCATGCGCCTGGAACAGCACCTGGTCGGCCTGGCCGCCCAGCCCGCTTCGCCTGCACGCAACACCGTGGTGGTCTGTGGCGGTGGCTTCACGGGTATTGAAACCGCCACGGAAATGCCTGCCCGCCTGCGTGCCATCCTCGGTGCCAGTGCAGCGGTGCGGGTGGTGGTGGTCGACCGCGGTGCGCAAGTTGGTGCGGCGCTGGGCGCCGGTATCACGCCGTCGATCATCGCCGCCTGCGAACAGGCCGGGGTCGAGTGGAAGGCCGGGGCTTCGGTGGTGGCTGTCGATGCCGGTGGCGTTACCCTGGACAATGGCGAGCATATCGCCAGCAACACCGTGATCTGGACCGTTGGCGTGAAGGCCAGCCCGTTGACCGCACAGGTTGCCGGCGAGCGCGACAACTTCGGCCGGCTGAAAGTGGACGGCCACCTGAAGGTGCTGGGCCAGGACCATGTGTACGCCACGGGCGACACCGCCTGGGCCGCTGTGGACGAGCTGGGCAACCACGCCCTGATGACCTGCCAGCACGCCATCCCCATGGGCCGCCACTCCGGCAACAACGCCGCGGCCGACCTGCTCGGCCTGCAGCCGGTGGTGTACCGCCAGCCCAAGTACGTCACCTGCCTGGACCTGGGCGAATGGGGTGCGACGTTCAGCGAGGGTTGGGAGCGCGAACTGAAGCTGCACGGCCAGGAAGGCAAAGACCTCAAGCGCCAGATCAACTCGGTATGGATCTACCCGCCAGCGGCTGATCGCGCCCTGGCACTGGCCGCTGCTGACCCGCTCATCGCGATCGTCTGACCGCAGCAATCTGATAAAACCGCCACCTGATGGCGGTTTTGTCTTTTGATGTCATGACATGAAATGACTGTTCGAAAATGATGGCCATATGGCATCATTCAAATCAAAAAGAATTCAAGAGGGTGAGGCACACAACTGAATCCGCAGCGCTTCCAGAGCCTGGCGCCACACCCGGTGACCCGGCCATCCGCCCAAGCTCCTGAGGGCCTGCACGCCACCGTCAAGGAGCATGTCATGCAATTAAGGAATTTGAAGATCGGCATTCGCGCTGCCTGCGTGTTCGCCCTGTTGGGTATCCTGGTCCTGTTCATGGGCCTTACCGCACTTTATGAAACCCGGCAGATGGACAAGGCCACGGACGAAATCCGGGTCAACTGGATGCCCGCCGTGGTGGCCCTGAGCGAAATCAGCAGCAACCTTGGCCGCGCCCGCGCCCTCACCCTGCGTACCGCACTGGACGACAACCCCAGCGAACGCAGCCGCAACCTGCAGTTGCTCGACGACACCAATGCCAAGATGAAGGATGGCCTGAAGGCATACGAAGGTACCATCACCGCCGCCGATGACCGCGCCCTGTTCGACACCTTCAATAGCGCGCACCAGCAATACCTCGAGCTGCAAGCACGCGTACTGCAGGACATTGTTGCTGGCCGCATGGAAGACGCCAGGCAGCAGATCAACGGCCCCCTGACCCAGCGCGCCGACAGCATGATGCAGGCCATGGCGGCGCTGATCGCCTACAACGGCAAAGGTGCCGAACAGGCCTCGCAGCGCAGCAGCGACGTGGCTGACGAAGCGTTCACCGCGATCATTGTCTCGCTGCTGGTGATCATGCTGGCCCTGGTCGCCATTGCCACCGTGCTCACTCGCAGTATCGTCGTGCCGCTGGCCGATGCGGTGAGCGTGGCCGAGCGCGTGGCGACCGGCGACCTGACCCAGGACATCCGTGTAATCGGCCGCGACGAGCCAGCCTTGCTGCTGCGCGCCCTGGGCCGCATGCAGGGCAGCCTGCGCGACACCATCCGCAAGATCGCCGCTTCGTCCGACCAGTTGGCCTCGGCTTCGGAGGAACTGCACACCGTCACCGAAGACACCAGCCGCGGCCTGCACCAGCAAAGCGCGGAGATCGACCAGGCGGCCACCGCCGTCAACCAGATGACTGCGGCGGTCGAGGAAGTGGCGAACAATGCCGTCAGCACCGCCGACGCCTCGAAGGGTGCCGACCAGACCACCCGTGATGGCCGCGACCGGGTCAACCAGGCGCTGGCTTCCATCCAGCATCTGGTGGCTGATGTGACCGGCACCTCGACCCAGATCGAACAGCTGGCCAACAATGCCAACGAGATCAGCCGCGTGCTGGACGTGATTGGCGCGATTGCCGGGCAGACCAACCTGCTGGCGCTGAATGCCGCTATCGAAGCGGCCCGCGCCGGCGAGGCGGGCCGTGGCTTTGCCGTGGTGGCCGATGAGGTACGCGCCCTCGCCCACCGTACCCAGCAGTCGACCGCCGAGATCGAGCAGATGATTGCCGGGATCCAGAACGGTACCGAGCGGGCGGTGACGGCGATGCACAGCAGCCAGGGCCGCGCCAGCGGCACGCTGGAGGTGGCGCAAGGCGCCGGTCAGGCGCTGGAGGTGATTGCCGAGGCGATTGCCTCGATCAACCAGCGCAACCTGGTGATTGCCAGCGCTTCGGAGGAACAGGCGCAGGTGGCGCGGGAGGTGGACCGCAACCTGGTGAACATTCGCGACTTGGCCATGCAGACATCGGCGGGGGCCAACCAGACCAGTGCGGCGGCGCAGGATCTGTCGCGGTTGGCGGTGGACCTGAATGGCCTGGTGGCGCAGTTCAAGGTTTGAGCTGAAATAGCCGGGGCCGCGTTGCGCCCCTTCGCGGGCACGCCCGCTCCCACAGGGTTAGTGCAGCCTGCAAGGGCAACATGAAACCTGTGGGAGCTGGCTTGCCGGCGATGGGCTGCAAAGCAGCCCCTGTTACAGCAACGCCAATCTGTCAGTCATTGACACTCACAACCCGCCCCGCCTTCTCGGCAGCCTTGCCCCGGGTCGCCAGGCAGTAATACAGCGGCACCGTCACCAGCAAGCCGAACAGCCACGACAGGTCAGCCCCTTCGACGATATTGGAATACGGCCCCACATACAGCGACGTATTGGCAAACGGCAGCTGCACCAGGATGCCGCAGGCATAGGCAATGATCGCGTGGTGGTTGAAGCGGCCATAGATGCCGCCGTCGGCACTGAAGATCGAGGCGATGTCGTACTGGCCCTTCTTGATCAGGTAGAAGTCGATCAGGTTGATCGACGCCCACGGCACCAGTACCAGCAGCAATGCCAGGATCAGGCCGATGAACTGGCCGATGAAGTCCGCCGAGGCATTCAGCGCGACCATGCCGCAGCCCACCAGAATCACCGCAGCCAGCACCACCCGCACCTTGATGCTCGGCGTCCACTCGGCGATGAAGGTCTGGATCGCGGTCACGATCGACAGCACCGCGCCATACAGGTTGAGGGCGTTGTGGCTGATGATGTTGAGCAGGAACAGCACCATCAGGATCGGGCCCAGCCAGCCGGTGGCCTGCTTGACCGCGTCCATCGCATCGGTGCCTTCCGGCACGCACAGCACCGCCACCGCACCAAAGCTGAAGCACAGGATGGTGCCCAGGGTAGCGCCGAAGTAGGTGGCCCAGAACGGCTTGGCAATGCCCACTTCACGCGGCAGGTAGCGCGAGTAGTCGGAGGTATACGGCGAGAAGCTGATCTGCCAGATGGTGCCCAGCGACACGGTGGCGATGAAGCCCGACAGGTTGAACGCGCCACGGCTGAAGAAGTCGGCCGGCAGTTCCTGGGCGAACATCATGATGAAACCGGCCAGCAACGCCGAACCCATCACCCAGGTACCGATGCGGTTGAGGATGTGGATGAAGCGGTAACCGATCACGCCAATGGCGGTGGCACTCAGCGCACCGATCACGATCGCGCCCGGCATCGGTACGCTCGGGGTGATGCCGTGGATGGTCTTGCCCGCCAGGACGATGTTGGAAATGAAGAAGCCGACATAGATCAGCGCGGTGAAGAACACGATCAGCAAGGCGCCGTAGCGGCCGAACTGGCCACGGCTCTGCACCATTTGCGGAATGCCCAGCTGCGGTCCCTGCGCAGAAGCAAGGGCAATGACCACGCCCCCGACCAGATGGCCCAGCACGATGGCGACCAGGCCCCATAACAGGTTCAGGTGGAACACCTGGACCACCATGGCGCCGGTGACGATGGGCAGTGGCGCGATGTTGGTACTGAACCAGAGGGTGAACAGGTCGCGCGCCTTCCCGTGGCGCTCGGCAGGTGGAACGTAATCGACCGTGTGATTCTCGACAAACTGGTGTTGCGACGACGGTTGGGACATAGGATTCAGCTCGAAAGGTCGTTTTTATCTTTGTAAGGAAACCGCATCTAGGCGGCCTCTCAGCTGCGGACCATATTATGGTATTCCAAACTTTTGACAACACTGATCCGTAGGAAAAAACGCCCACTGATCCGCTCGCGCAACCCCTGCGGCAAACCGCCTCACCGCTCAAACCCACGGTATACGCGGGCTTGAGCCGTTCATCGCGCAATACCCTCGCTTGAAAATTCCGCTTGCAAAATAGGTATTACGGTATACCATCAGACACATCAACGATAAAAACCGCGGACCACCGCAGCCCTATAGAGGTACACCAGATGATCGACGCAACCGTCTACAAGCATGTCCTGGGCTCCTTCCCGTCCGGCGTTACCGTCATCACCACCCTGGACGACGATGGCTCGGTCGTCGGCCTGACCGCCAGCGCCTTCTCCTCCCTGTCGATGGACCCGCCGCTGGTGCTGTTCTGCCCCAACTACACCTCCGACTCCTACCCCGTGCTGATCCGGCAGAAGCGCTTCGCCATTCATCTGTTGTCGGGTGAACAGCAGGCCGAAGCCTATGCGTTCGCCAAGAAGGGCAAGGACAAGGCCAGTGGCATCGAGTGGTCCCTGAGCGAACTGGGCAACCCGATCCTGGCCGGTGCCACCGCAGTCATCGAATGCGAACTGTGGCGCGAATACGAAGGTGGCGACCACGCCATCATGGTCGGCAAGGTGCACAACCTGATCGTCCCTGAAGAGGCGCCACGGCCGATGGTGTACTGCCGCGGCAAGATGGCCAGCCTGCCGGCCTTTGCCTGAAGCCTATTCTGAATCGAGACCGCTGGTGCCAACCCTGCCTGGCGCCAGCCCCTTTCAAGCGTTGAGGAAAGCCCCATGAAATTTTCGTTGTTCGTGCACATGGAACGTTGGGATGAACAGGTCAGCCACCGCCAGCTGTTCGAAGACCTGACCGAACTGACCCTGATGGCCGAGAACGGCGGTTTCAGCACCGTGTGGATCGGCGAACACCACGCCATGGAATACACCATTTCGCCAAGCCCGATGCCGCTGCTGGCCTACCTGGCTGCGCGCACCGACAAGATCCGCCTGGGCGCCGGCACCATCATCGCGCCGTTCTGGAACCCGATCCGCGTGGCGGGCGAATGCGCCCTGCTCGATGTGATCAGCAATGGCCGCATGGAAGTGGGCCTGGCGCGTGGCGCCTACCAGTTCGAATTCGACCGCATGGCAGGCGGCATGCCGGCCACCGACGGCGGCAAGGCCCTGCGCGAAATGGTGCCGGTGGTGCGCAAGCTGTGGGAAGGCGACTACGCCCATGACGGCGAGGTCTACAAGTTCCCCACCTCCACCAGCGTGCCGAAGCCGTTCAACGCCACCCCACCGATGTGGATCGCCGCCCGCGACCCGGACTCGCACAACTTCGCCGTGGCCAATGGCTGCAACGTCATGGTCACCCCGCTGATGAAGGGTGACGAGGAAGTGCTGGACCTGAAGAACAAGTTCCAGGCTGCCCTGGACAACAACCCGGGCGTGCCGCGCCCGCAACTGATGGTGCTGCGCCACACCCACGTGCACAGCCCGGCCGAGCCGGAAGGCTGGAAAGTCGGCGCCCAGGCCATCTCGCGCTTCTACCGCACCTTCGATGCCTGGTTCGGCAACAAGACCACCCCGGTCAACGGTTTCCTTGAGCCGAGCCCGGAGTCGAAGTTTGCCGAAGTGCCGGCGTTCGAGCTGGAGAACATCCGCAAGAACACCATGATCGGCACGCCGGAAGAGATCATCGCGCGTATCAAGTACTACCAGGAACTCGGCGTCGACGAGTTCAGCTTCTGGTGCGACAACAGCCTGCCCCACGCCGAGAAGAAGAAATCGCTGGAGCTGTTCATCAAGGAAGTGGTGCCGGCGTTCGCCTGATTTCCCATTACCTGAAACATTGCGGGACGCGCCCGCTCCCGTGGGCCCTGTGGCCCACGTGAGCGGGCTTTTTTTTGAAGCCTGCACCGGCCTCTTCGCGGGCTTGCCCGCTCCCACAGGGACAGCACAGGCCATGAATGCCGTGCGATCCCTGTGGGAGCGGGCGAGCCCGCGAAAAGGCCAGCACAGAAACCGCAGGAATCAAGGCATCAGGCCACCTTTCGTCCCCTCGCAAGAGAAATTTCCAGCCACCTCTTGCACAACAAATATTATGGTATACCATCAGACAACAAGAGCTGATAACCCTCACCAGGAGCCACCCATGAGTTTCGAAATCCGCAAGATCGTCACCTACTCCGAAGAGACCCGCATCGAAGGCGGCAAGGCCACCGACAAGCCGGTGACCATGGTCGGCCTGGCCGTCGTGATCAAGAACCCATGGGCCGGTCGCGGTTTCGTTGAAGATCTGAAGCCGGAAATCCGTGCCAACTGCTCGGACCTGGGTGCCCTGATGGTCGAGCGCCTGACTGCAGCCATCGGCGGCGCCGACAAGATCGAAGCCTACGGCAAGGCCGCAGTCGTCGGCGCCGACGGCGAAATCGAACACGCCTCGGCGGTGATCCACACCCTGCGCTTCGGCAACCACTACCGCGAAGCGGTACAGGCCAAGAGCTACCTGAGCTTCACCAACAAGCGCGGCGGCCCGGGCACCTCGATCCAGATCCCGATGATGCAGAAGGATGACGAAGGCCTGCGCTCGCACTACATCACCCTGGAAATGCAGATCGAAGATGCCCCGCGCGCCGATGAAATCGTCGTGGTCCTGGGCGCCTCCGACGGCGGCCGCCTGCACCCGCGCATCGGCAACCGCTACATCGACCTGGAAGAACTGGCTGCCGAAAAAGCCAACGCTCAATAACAACAACCAAGACGGGCCGGGGCGTGGCGTGCTTACCCGCCGCGCCCGACCTTCAAGGAGCGCCCTCCATGATTCAGCCTGTCGCTGAACGCACACCCGCCGGCACCAGCTACCTGTCCGTCGGCCAGGGCCAACCCGTGGTACTGATCCACGGCGTGGGCCTGAACAAGGAAATGTGGGGCGGTCAGTTCGTTGGCCTGGCCAACGACTACCGCGTCATCGCCTACGACATGCTCGGCCACGGCCAGAGCGCACTGCCGGCCGCGGACATCGGCCTGGAAGGCTATGCCGCCCAGCTCGCCGAACTGCTCGACCACCTGCAGATCGCGCAAGCCACCGTGATCGGCTTCTCCATGGGCGGCCTGGTCGCCCGGGCGTTCGCCCTCGGCTACCCGCAGCGCCTGGCCGCACTGGTAGTGCTCAACAGCGTGTTCAACCGCACCCCCGAGCAGAGTGCCGGCGTTATCGCCCGCGCCGCCCAGGCTGCGCAGCTGGGCCCCGACGCCAACGTCGACGCCGCGCTCGACCGCTGGTTCAGCCGAGAATACAAGGCTGCCAACCCGGCGCAGGTCGCCGCCATTCGCCAGGTGCTGGCGAGCAACGACCCGCAGGGCTACCACACCACTTATTCGCTGTTCGCCACCCAGGACATGTACCGCGCCGCCGACCTGGCCAGTATCCAGGTGCCGACGCTGATCGCCACCGGCGAACTCGACTCGGGCTCCACCCCGGCCATGACCCGCCAGCTTGCCGCCAGCATTCCTGGCGCGCACAGCGTGGTCCTCGCCGAGCAACGGCATATGATGCCGGTGGAAGCACCGCGTGAAGTCAACAAGATGCTGCTGGACTTCCTCGCGCAAGCCCGCACCCTCACCGAATCCGCCAAGGGGATTGTTGCATGACCCTCGTTCGTTTCCAGATGTGCATCGACGGCCAATGGCGCGATGCCCAGAGCGGCAAGACCTTCGACAGCCTCAACCCGGCCACCGCCCAGGCCTGGGCGCAACTGCCCGACGCCGACGAGGCCGATGTGGAGCTGGCCGTGCAGGCCGCCCAGCGTGCCTTCGACAGCAAGGAGTGGCGCAGCATCACCGCCACCGCGCGCGGCAAGCTGCTGCGTCGCCTGGGTGACCTGATTGCCGAAAACAAGGAACACCTGGCCCAGCTGGAAAGCCGTGACAACGGCAAGCTGATCCGCGAAACCCGCGGCCAGGTCGGCTACCTGCCAGAGTTCTTCCACTACACCGCAGGCCTTGCCGACAAACTTGAAGGCGGCACCCTGCCGCTGGACAAGCCCGACCTGTTCGCCTACACCGTGCACGAGCCGATCGGCGTGGTCGCCGGGATCATCCCGTGGAACAGCCCGCTGTACCTCACCGCAATCAAGCTGGCCCCGGCCCTGGCCGCCGGCAACACCATCGTGCTCAAACCGTCCGAGCACGCCTCGGCGACCATCCTCGAGCTGGCCCGCCTGGCCCTCGAGGCCGGCTTCCCGGCTGGTGTGGTCAACGTGGTCACCGGCTACGGCCCCAGCACCGGCGCGGCGCTGACCCGCCACCCGCTGGTGCGCAAGATCGCCTTCACCGGCGGCGCCGCCACCGCCCGCCACGTGGTGCGCAGCAGCGCCGAGAACTTCGCCAAGCTGTCGCTGGAGCTGGGCGGCAAGTCGCCGAACATCATCTTCGCCGACGCCGACCTGGACAGCGCCATCAACGGCGCCGTGGCGGGCATCTATGCCGCCTCCGGGCAAAGCTGCGTGGCCGGCTCGCGCCTGCTGGTGCAGGACGAGATCTTCGACGAGTTCGTCGAACGCCTGATCGCCCGCGCCAAGCGCATCCGCATCGGCAACCCGCAGGACGATGCCAGCGAAATGGGCCCCATGGCCACCGCGCAACAGCTGGCCGTGGTCGAAGGCCTGGTGGCCGCAGCCAAGGCCGAAGGCGCCAAGCTACACATGGGCGGCAAGCGTGCCGAAGTCGAGGGTGACGGCTGGTTCTACGAGCCGACCCTGTTCGAGTGCGACAGCAACTCGATGACCATCATGCAGGAAGAGGTGTTCGGCCCGGTTGCCGCGGTAATCCGCTTCAAGACCGAGGAAGAGGCCCTGGCCATCGCCAACGACTCGCAGTTCGGCCTGGCCGCCGGCATCTGGACCCGCGACCTGGGCCGTGCCCACCGCCTGGCCCGCGACGTGCGTTCGGGGATCATCTGGGTCAACACCTACCGTGCCGTGTCGGCCATGGCGCCGATCGGCGGGTTCAAGAACAGCGGCTACGGCCGTGAGAGCGGCATCGATTCGGTGCTGGCCTATACCGAGCTGAAGACCGTGTGGATCAACCTGTCCACCGCGCCGATGCCCGACCCGTTTGTGATGCGCTAAGAGGTAGCACAAGATGATCGAACCAGGCATCTACAAAGACGTGATGGGCTCCTTCCCGTCCGGCGTCACGGTGGTCACCACCCTCGACGCCGACGGTGGCATCGTCGGCATAACCGCCAGCGCGTTCAGCGCGCTGTCGATCGACCCGGCGCTGGTGCTGTTCTGCCCCAACTACGCCTCCGACACCTACCCCATCCTGCGTGACAGCAAGCAGTTCGCAATTCACCTGCTGTCCGCCGACCAGACCGCCGAGGCCTATGCCTTCGCCGGCAAGGGCAAGGACAAGGCCAAAGGCATCGACTGGCACCTGAGCGAGCTGGGCAATCCGCTGCTGGCCAAGGCCACGGCGATCATCGAGTGCGAACTGTGGCGCGAGTACGACGGCGGTGACCACGCGATCATCGTCGGCGCGGTGAAGAACCTGGTGCTGCCGGCCGAGCCGGTGACCCCGATGGTCTACCACAAGGGCAAGCTGGGCGCCCTGCCGCCCCTGGGCTGACCTTGAGATCGCCGGGGCTGCCGTGCAGCCCATCGCCGGCAAGCCAGCTCCCACAGGGATTCCACAGGCCTGTGGCCCTTCGCTGTATCTGTGGGAGCTGGCTTGCCGGCGATGGGCCGCACAGCGGCCCCTGTTTCACCCTTTTTTAGGGGCCGCGTTATCGTCTCACCCTCGGTTGCGTCCCCTGTTTTATTCCGGAGTACTGCACATGAGCAATGAAAAGTACGAAAAAGGCCTGCAGATCCGCACCCAGGTGCTGGGCGAGGACTACGTCAACCGCTCGATCCAGAACGCCGACGACTTCACCAAGCCGTTGCAGGAGCTGGTCACCGAATACTGCTGGGGCCACGTCTGGGGCCGCGAAGGCTTGTCGCTCAAAGAGCGCAGCATGATAAACTTGGCCATGATTTCCGCGCTCAACCGGCCCCACGAGCTCAAGCTGCACATTCGCGGCGCCTTGCGTAATGGCCTGAGCCGTGAACAGATTCGCGAGATCCTGCTCCAGGTCGGCATTTATTGCGGCGTGCCCGCGGCGGTGGACAGTTTCCGCCTGGCCCGCGAAGCGTTCGCTGAAGCCGATGCGGAGTCAACCCGTTAACACCGGGCTGTTCGAACCCACGCAAGGAGCACCCAAGGTTCGTGGTGCTGTTGCGGTTGCGGCCGGGCAGCCTCTTTAAGAGCGCACTTGATGAAACGCCAGCCACTCGACGACAGCTTCAAGGTCAACCGCAACCCCGTTACCCTGCGCGAAATCGTGCTCGACAAGCTGCGCGCCGCGATCATGAACTTCCACCTGCTGCCAGGCGACCGCCTGGTCGAGCGCGACCTCTGCGACCGCCTCGGCGTCAGCCGCACCTCGGTGCGTGAAGCCCTGCGCCACCTGGAATCCGAAGGCCTGGTGGAATTCGCCGACGCCAAGGGCCCGCGCGTGGCCATCATCACCCTGGAAGACGCCCGCGACATCTACGAGCTGCGCTGCGTGCTCGAAGGCCTGATCGTGCAGCTGTTCACCCTCAACGCCAAGGCCAAGGACATCCGCGCCCTGGAACGCGCGCTGGAGGTCAACCGCGAAGCCCTCGAAGAAGGCGAACTGCAACAGGTGCTGGACTCGGTACAAGGTTTCTACGATGTGCTGCTGGAAGGCTCCGGCAACCAGGTGGCGGCCCAGCAGCTGCGCCAGTTGCAGGCGCGCATCAGCTACCTGCGCGCCACCTCGGTGTCGCAGGAGAACCGCCGCGGCGCCAGCAACCGCGAAATGGAAAAGATCGTCGAGGCGATCAAGAGCGGCGACCCGCTGGTTGCCCACCAGGCCTCGGTCGACCACGTCCGCGCCGCCGCCAAGGTGGCCCTGGACTACCTGCGCCAGAAGCAGGATGACAACGTCAAGGTGCGCGAGATGGTCGAGCCCCTGGCCTTGAAGGACCCACGCATATAAGCCACCCACAGGCCACCGATCATGCCCAACGCCCCGCGCTACTGCCCGCACTGCACCACGGAACTGGCCCGGGGCGTTCCCACAGGCGACACCCACGAACGCCTGCACTGCACCGGTTGCGGCTACATCCACTACATCAACCCGAAGATCATCGCCGGCTGCATCATCGAGCGTGATGGCAAGTACCTGCTGTGCCAGCGCGCCATCCCGCCGCGCCCCGGCACCTGGACCTTGCCGGCCGGGTTCATGGAGGCCGGCGAAACCACCGAGCAGGCGGCCCTGCGCGAGGTCTGGGAAGAAAGCGGCGTACGTGCCGAAATCGTCTCGCCGTACTCGATCTTCAGCGTCCCGAGGATCAGCGAGGTCTACATCATCTTCCGCGCCATCGCCACCGAGGAAACCGGGCAGTACGGGGCGGAAACGCTGGCGTACAGGTTCTTCGAGCCGGACGAGATCCCGTGGGACGAAATCTACTACCCGGCAATCCGGCAGATTCTCGAGCGCTATATCCTCGAGCGGCAGGCCGGGGTTTATGGCATCTACATGGGCAATGACGACACTGGCAAGGTGCACTTCATTCGCTAGCCTGTACCGGCCCTATCGCCGGCAAGCCAGCTCCCACCTGGACCGCATCGACTTCATGTCATGTGCAGTCCTGTGGGAGCTGGCTTGCCGGCGATAGGGCCGGTACAGCCACCAAAAATTCTCGCCAAACGTCTATTCTGGATGCACCCTTAAGGCCTTACGCAAAAGGACCAGCAGAGCACATGGCAAAATGGCTAGACGGCGGCGGGCTGATGGCCGAGCGCATCCGCAACCACGATTGGGCCGCCACCACACTGGGCCCGCTGCAGCACTGGCCCGACCCGCTGAAAACCAGCCTGGCCCTGTGCCTGGCCTCGCGCTTCCCGCAAGCCGTGCTCTGGGGCCCTGACCTGCTCACCCTGCACAACGACGCTTTCTCGCAGATACTCGGGCAAAAGCCCTCGGCCCTGGGCATCCCCTTCCGCGCCGTGTGGCAGGAAGCCTGGGCCGACATCGGCCACATGGCCAACCGCGCCCTGGCCGGCGAGGCGGTGTACATCGAAGACTTCCCGCTCGTCATCGACCGCAACGGCGGCCCCGAACGGGCCTATTTCACCTTCTGCTACAGCCCCATCCGCGACCACGACGGCAAGGTGCTGGGCATGCTCGATACAGTCACCGAAACCACCGCCAGCGTGCTCGCCAACCAGCGCCTGAAATTCCTCGACGACCTGGGCCGTGCCGTGGCCGACGCCACCGACCCGGACCAGATCCTTGCCACTACCACGCGCATGCTGGTCGAGCACCTGCAACTGTCGAGTTGCGCCTATGCGGTGATGGAGCCCGACGAAGACGGTTTCACCATCTGCGGTGACGCCGTGGCGCCCGGCTCGCCGCATCTGTTGGGCCGCTATCGCTTGCAGGATTTCGGCAAGCTGGCGCTCGGCCGCCTGCGCAGTGGCCTGCCGTTGGTCATCCAGGACAACCTGAGCGAGCTGTCCCCCGAGGAAGCTGCCACCTTCCAGGCCATCGGCATTACCGCGACCATTTGCATGCCCCTGATCAAAGGCGGCCGGCTGACCGCGCTGATGGCCATCCACGACAAGGCGCCACGGGAATGGACCCACTATGAACAGGCGCTGATCAGCGAAGTCACCGAGCGCTCCTGGGCGCATGTCCAGCGGGTGCAGGCCCACACCGAAGTGCGCGAGGCCATGGCGGCACTGGAGGCGCTGAATGCCACCCTCGAACAGCGCGTCGACGAACGCACCACCCAACTGCTGCATACCGAAGCCGTGCTGCGCCAGACCCAGAAGCTCGAAGCCATTGGCCAGCTGACCGGCGGCGTGGCCCATGACTTCAACAACCTGCTGACCATCATTCGCTCGTCACTGCATTTTCTGCAGCGCCCCAACCTCGACGCACAGCGCCGCGAGCGCTACCTCAAGACCATGTCCGACACCGTCGACCGCGGTACCAGGCTGACCGGCCAGTTGCTGGCCTTCGCCCGCCGCCAGGCCCTGAGCCCGCAAGTGTTCGAGGCCGGGCCCCGGCTGGAGGCCATGGCCGACATGCTCGACACGGCCACCGGTGCGCGGATCCAGGTCGAGCTGCAGTTGCCGCAGGCGCCTTGCCATATCCGCGCCGACATCAACCAGCTGGAAACCGCGGTAATCAACCTGATGCTCAACGGCCGCGATGCCATGGCCGGCGAAGGCACCTTGCAGCTGCGCCTGCAGGCCGACCAGCGCCTGCCCGCCCTGCGCGGCCAGGCGCCACAGCCGGGCCAGTTCGCGGCGATTTCGGTGAGCGACAGCGGTGGCGGCATTGCCGCCGAACTGCTGGAGCGCATCTTCGACCCGTTCTTCACCACCAAGGCACCAGGTGAAGGCACCGGGCTCGGGCTGTCGCAGGTGTTCGGTTTTGCCAAGCAGTCCGGGGGCGATGTGCAGGTGAACAGTGTGCCGGGCCAGGGCACCACCTTTACCTTGTACCTGCCCCAGGAGCCGCCGCCTGAGGCCTAGCGGTCAACGCCGTCCTTCGGCCAGCATGCGCACGGCCAGGCCCGCCAGCACCGTACCCATCAGCCAGCGCTGAACCTGCTGCCACAGCGGGCGACCGGCGAGGAATACGGCGATCGACCCGGCCATGATCGCGATCAGTGCATTGACCGAAACGCTGATGGCGATCTGCGTCGACCCCAGCACCAGCGACTGCAGCAGCACACTGCCATGCCCCGGCTCGATGAACTGCGGCATCAATGACAGGTACATGACGGCGATCTTGGGGTTGAGCAGGCTGGTGGCAAAGCCCATGGTGAACAGCCGCCGCGGGCTGTCGGCAGGCAGGTCGCGAACCTGGAACGGCGAACGGCCACCAGGGCGCAGCGCCTGCCAGGCCAGGTACAACAGGTACAGCGCGCCACCGATGCGCAGCGCGTCGTAGGCAAAAGGCACGGCCATCACCAGGGCGGTGATGCCCAGCGCGGCGCAGAACATGTAGATGACGAAGCCCAGGGCCACACCACCCAACGAAATCAGCCCGGCCTTGCGGCCCTGGCAGATCGAGCGGGAGATCAGGTAGATCATGTTCGGCCCTGGGGTCAGGACCATGCCGAGGCAGATCAGGGCGAAGGTGAGCAGTTGCGTGGTTTCGGGCATGGGGCACATCCTGGTTGTGCGTTGAAGTGCTGCGAGTTTATCCGAGGCTTTGTCTGTCGTCTGTACTGGCCTCATCGCCGGCAAGCCAGCTCCCACAAGTACCCCGCATGGCTCAGGCCCGGCATTGAACCCGTGGGAGCTGGCTTGCCGGCGATGAGGCCAGTGAACTCAACTTATTTGACCCGCTATCAAGCCCAGGGCCACCGTGATCATCGCCACCCCCGACACCCGGCCAACCAGCTTCGCCGCCCCTGGCCGGGTGCTCAGCACGGCTTTGGCGCCATAACCGACCAGCGAGTAGATCACCAGCGAGGTGCACAGGTGCACCAGGCCCAGCAGCAAGATCTGCAACGGCACCGGCCAGCTCGACTGCGGGTCGGTGAACTGCGGCAACAGTGCCAGGAACAGCAGGAACACTTTCGGGTTCAGGCCACTGACGCAAAACCCTTTCAATGCCCAGCGGGACCCCGACTCCCCCGCACCATCCTGCCCGGCCGCCGGCAATGCCGGGCTCAGCAGCAGGTTGCCACCCAGCCACAGCAGGTAGCTGCACCCCGCCAGGGTCAGCAAGGTCAGCGCCAGCGGGTGGCCGGCCAGCAGGCTGCCGACCCCGGCCGCCAC
Organism: Pseudomonas sp. B13(2017); assembly: GCF_002113245.1. NCBI lineage: Bacteria > Pseudomonadati > Pseudomonadota > Gammaproteobacteria > Pseudomonadales > Pseudomonadaceae > Pseudomonas > Pseudomonas sp. B13(2017). The sequence continues at coordinate 80,530 of NZ_NEJX01000015.1, read as the reverse complement.
CACCAGGGTCGCAAGGAAATGCCCCGACAACATCCCCGCCACCGCGGGCATCACCCAGCGCCCGCGCATGCCGGCCGAAATGGCGTAGGCCCAGTCCGCGCCCGGGGTAATCACGAACAGCATCGACACGGCCCAGAACGCCGTCAGAACACTGAGAGCCACTTGAATCTTCCTTTTTCCACTGCTTTGGGATGACGAAAGATTACGGATTCCGCCGAGGGATTTTCTTTCGTATATTCCCCAACAGCCCTCAATTACTGGAAGATCCTTCTCGATGGACAGGACTGATCGAAAAATCCTTGCCGAACTGCAAAAAGACGGTCGGCTATCGGTGACCGAGTTGGCAGACCGTGTGGGGCTCAGCCTGTCGCCCTGCCATCGGCGCTTGAAGGCGCTGGAGGAATCAGGGGCGATTCTTGGCTATCACGCCCGCCTGGCGCCGAGCGCCCTGGGGCTGAACTTTGCCGCGCTGGTGTTCGTGACCCTGCGCGAAGTCACTCGCCAGCCGGTAGCGGACTTTGAAGCGGCGCTGGCCGAAATCCCGCAGATCGTCGAGGCGCAGCGGCTGTTTGGCGACCCGGATTACCTGCTGCATGTGGTGGCCAAGGATTTGCCGGCGTTCCAGAAGCTGTATGACGAGCAGCTGACCAGCATTCCCAATGTGAAGCGGTTGAGTTCGACCCTGGTGATGAAAGAGGTGATTCAGGATCGGTTGTTGCCGATGTAGCGTTGTGGCCTGTGCCGGCCCTTTCGCGGGTAAACCCGCTCCCACCTCGACCGCATTGATTTCAAGCCATGCGCAGTACCTGTGGGAGCGGGTTCACCCGCGAAAGGGCCGGCACAGGCGATCTTTTATCTGCCCTGCAAACGCGCACGGCGCCCCACCAAAGCACACCGCTTCTAGCCTCCACAAGGCCCAAACCCCTCTAGCCCAAGCCCTCCCGCCCCCTGGCACCCTCCTTGCTACCGTCCCCCGCTTAACCTTTTGTCAGCCTTAGGTTTTTTAAGGTTTATGGGCACATATTTACTAATTTCTCGTTATCCCCGCGCCCCGCATCATCGCTCCAACAAGAACGCGTCGCCCTTCGCCGGCACGCCCCCGGGCAGCTCCCGATGCCCTACCTTGCCTTGGAGTCAGTCATGACCAGTGCAGCCAATTCGGCACCCCTCATAGAAAAACACACGATCGGCTACGTGCCCCCGCAAGACCGCCATGGAAAGGTAAGGGATCTGTTCACACTGTGGTTCGGCGGCAACATCGCGCCGCTGCCCATCGTCACAGGCGCGCTGGGCGTGCAACTGTTCCACCTGAACCTGGTATGGGGCATCGTCGCCATCCTGGTCGGCCACCTGGTCGGTGGCGTACTGATGGCGCTGCACTCGGCCCAGGGCCCGCAGATGGGCATCCCGCAGATGATCCAGAGCCGCGCCCAGTTCGGCTCGCTCGGCGCGCTGCTGGTGGTGGTGATCGCCGGTGTCATGTACATCGGCTTCTTCGCCTCCAACATCGTTCTCGCCGGCAAGTCGCTGCACGGCGTGGTCGATGCCGTGCCGGTACCGGTGGGCATCGTCATCGGTGCGCTGGGCTCGGGCATCATCGGCATCATCGGCTACCGCTTCATCCACGTGCTCAACCGCATCGGCACCTGGGTGCTGGGTATCGGCATCGTGGTCGGCTTTGGCTACATCTTCAGCCACGTGCAAAGCGACGACTTCCTCACCCGCGGCGGCTTCAACCTGGCCGGCTGGCTGGCCACCGTGTCGCTGGCGGCGCTGTGGCAGATCGCCTTTGCGCCCTACGTGTCGGACTACTCGCGCTACCTGCCGGCGGACGTGAAGGTAAGCTCGACGTTCTGGACTACCTACCTGGGCTCGGCCCTGGGTTCGAGCCTGTCGTTCATCTTCGGCGCCGTGGCGGTGCTGGCGATCCCGGCCGGCATGGACACCATGGACGCGGTCAAGCTGGCCACCGGTACCCTCGGCCCGATCATGCTGGTGCTGTTCCTGCTCAGCGTGATCAGCCACAACGCCCTCAACCTGTATGGCGCAGTCCTGTCGATCATCACCCTGGTGCAAACCTTCGCCCACCGCTGGATCCCCACCGCCAAGAGCCGCGCCGTGCTGTCGCTGGCAGTGCTGACGGCCTGCTGCGTGGTGGCGGTGTTCGCCTCGGCGGACTTCATCGGCCACTTCGTCGACATGGTGCTGGTGCTGCTGGTGGTGCTGGTGCCGTGGACAGCGATCAACCTGATCGACTTCTATGCCATCCACAAGGGTGACTACGATATCCAGTCGATCTTCCAGGTCGATGGCGGCATCTACGGGCGCTACAACCCGCAGGCGCTGATTGCCTATGCCGTGGGCATCGTGGTGCAGATCCCGTTCATGAACACGCCACTGTATGTCGGGCCGATTTCCGAGCATATCAACGGAGCGGACCTGTCGTGGCTGGTGGGGCTGGCAGTTACTTCGCCGCTGTACTGGTGGCTGGCCAGCCGTGACAGCGCCTACCGTCGCCGGCAGATGAGTGCCAAGGTGGCCATGGGGCACTGATTCAACCAGTGCCGGCCTCTTCGCGGGCTTGCCCGCTCCCACAGGATGTCACCGGCCTCGAAGGCTGTGGTGTCCCGGTGGGAGCGGGCAAGCCCGCGAAGAGGCCGGTACAGGCAACACATCAATCAGAGGTTGTAGGCCCGCTCATTGTGCTCAGCCAGGTCCAGCCCCTGTTCTTCCTCTTCCCGGCTGGCCCGAAGGCCGATGGTCAGCTTGATCGCCCCCAGAATCGCCCAACTCACCACAAAGCAATACACGAAGGTGAACGCCACCCCCTTCAACTGCACCAATGCTTGCCCGACCGGTGACGCACCCTCCACATAACCGCCCAACGCAGGCGCGGCAAAGACCCCGGTAAGGATCGCGCCGACCATTCCGCCCACGCCATGCAGGCCGAACACATCCAGGCTGTCGTCGTAGCCCAGCGCCTGCTTCAACCGGGTCACGGCAAAGAAACAGATGGCCCCGGTCAACAACCCGATCACCAGCGCGCCCAGCGGCCCGACAAATGCACAGGCCGGGGTAATCCCGACCAACCCTGCCAAAGCCCCTGAAGCCGCACCCAAGGCCGTCGGCCGACCATGCGCCACCTTCTCGGTCAGCAACCAGCCGACAATCCCCGCACAGGCCGCCACCATGGTCGCCAGCATCACCACCCCCGCCGCCTGGTTGGCCGCCAGCCCCGAGCCGACGTTGAAGCCGAACCAGCCCACCCACAGCAACCCGGCGCCCACCAGGGTGAAACCGAGGTTGTGCGGCGGCATGGCCACCTGCGGGTAGCCCTTGCGCTTGCCCAGCATCAACGCCGCAGCCAGCGCTGCCACACCGGAGTTGATATGCACGGCGGTACCACCAGCAAAGTCCAGCACGCCCCAGTTGACCATCAACGCCCCCGGCCCGCCCCAGACCATATGCGCGATCGGCGCGTACACCAGAACGAACCAGGCGACCATGAACAGCAACGAAGCACTGAACTTCATGCGCTCGGCAAAACCACCGGCAATCAGCGCCGGGGTGATGATGGCGAAGGTCAACTGGAACACCGCGAACACGCCTTCGGGGATGCTACCGACCAGGCTGTCATGGCCGAGGTCCAGCATCAGCGCCTTGCCCAGCCCGCCAATGAAGCTGTTGACGGTCAACTGCCCTTCGACCATGCCGGTGGTGTCTACCACCAGGCTGTAGCCGAACAGCACCCAGAGAATGCCGATCACCCCGGCAACGGCGAACAGCTGGGTGAATACCGAGAGGAAGTTCTTGGCCCGCACCATGCCACCGTAGAACAGTGCCAGGCCCGGGATGCACATCATCAGCACGAACATCGCGGCGCAGATCATCCAGGCGGTGTTGCCGGTGTCCAGGGTGGGGTCGGCGGCGTGGGCCCGGGTGGTCAGGGCTAACAACATTACAGCGAGGGTGAGGTGCTTCATGGAGTCACTCCTGTGTGAATGGTGGGGGTGCCCTGGGGCTGCCTTGCAGCCCATCGCGACACAAGGCCGGTCCTACAGGGGGGGGGCGATACGCGGTCCCCTGTAGGAGCGGCCTTGTGTCGCGAAAGGGCCGCAAAGCGGCCCCAATTACCAATAACTCAGTACTGCGCCTGCCCCGGCACCCAGGCGGTCCCCGCCAACGGAACCCGCGCCATCGCCGCTGCCTCCACGGTCAACGCCACCAGGTCCTCCGGGTCGAGGTTGTGCAAGTGCGACTTGCCACACGCCCGCGCCATGGTCTGCGCCTCCAGCACCAGCACCCGCAGGTAGTTGGCAAGGCGGCGCCCGGCCTCCTCCGGGTTCAGGCGCCTGGCCAGCTCCGGGTCCTGGGTGGTAATGCCGGCCGGGTCGCGGCCGTTCTGCCAGTCGTCATAGAAACCGGCCGCCGAGCCGATCTTCTTCAGTTCGGCATCCAGCCGCGGGTGGTTGTCACCCAGCGCGATCAACGCCGCAGTGCCAATGGCCACCGCATCAGCCCCGAGGGCCATGGCCTTGGCCACGTCGGCACCGTTGCGAATACCACCGGAGACGATCAGCTGCACCTTGCGGTGCATGCCCATTTCCTGCAGCGCCTGCACTGCCTGCGGAATGGCCGGCAGGATCGGGATGCCGACGTGTTCAATGAACACTTCCTGAGTCGCGGCAGTACCGCCCTGCATGCCGTCGAGCACGATCACATCGGCACCGGCCTTCACCGCCAGCTTTACGTCGTAGTACGGGCGGCTGGCGCCGATCTTCACGTAAATCGGTTTTTCCCAGTCGGTGATCTCGCGGATCTCGGCAATCTTGATCGCCAGGTCATCCGGGCCGGTCCAGTCCGGGTGGCGGCAGGCGCTGCGCTGGTCGACGCCGATCGGCAAGGTGCGCATGCCGGCCACGCGCTCGGTCACCTTCATGCCCAGCAGCATGCCGCCACCGCCCGGCTTGGCACCCTGGCCGAGGACGATCTCGATGGCATCGGCCTTGCGCAGGTCGTCGGGGTTCATGCCATAGCGCGACGGCAGGTACTGGTACACCAGGTGCTGCGACTGGCCGCGTTCTTCCGGGGTCATGCCGCCGTCGCCCGTGGTGGTGCTGGTGCCGGCGATGGTCGCACCACGGCCCAGCGCCTCTTTGGCGTTGGCCGACAGCGCGCCGAAACTCATGCCGGCGATGGTCACCGGGATCTTCAGGTGGATCGGCTTCTTGGCGAAGCGGGTGCCCAGCAGCACATCGGTGCCGCATTTCTCGCGGTAGCCTTCCAGCGGGTAGCGCGACACGCTGGCACCGAGCAGCAGCAGGTCGTCGAAGTGCGGCACGCGGCGCTTGGTGCCGCCGCCGCGGATGTCGTAGATGCCGGTTTCGGCGGCACGCTGGATTTCCTGGATGGTCAGGCGGTCGAAGGTGGCCGACTCACGCAGTACCGGGGGGAATTGCTCGCTCATGGGAATGCTCCTGGATCAGTACGCGCTGGCGTTGTCGACTTTGAAGTTGTACAGCTGGCGAGCCGAGCCGTAGCGTTTGAAATCGGCAGCCTTGTGGTCCAGGCCGGCCTTGTTCAGCAGTTCCTGCAGCTCTTGCAGGTGCTCGGCACGCATCTCTTTCTCGATGCAGTCCGAGCCCAGCGACTGCACCGCACCCTTGACGTAGATGCGCACCTCATACAGCGAATCGCCCAGCGCATCGCCGGCGTCGCCACACACCACCAAACGCCCGGCCTGGCCCATGAAGCAGCTCATGTGGCCGATGCTGCCGCCGACGACGATATCCACGCCCTTCATGGAAATACCGCAGCGCGCGCCGGCATCACCCTCGATCACCAGCAGCCCGCCATGGGCTGTGGCGCCGGCGGCCTGGGAGGCGCTGCCCTTGACCCGCACCGAGCCAGACATCATGTTCTCGGCCACGCCGACACCGACGTTGCCATGCACGGTGACGCTGGCCTGCTGGTTCATGCCGGCGCAGTAGTAGCCGGCGTGGCCTTCGATATCCACGGCCACGGCGGCGTTGATGCCCACGGCCAGGTTGTGCTTGCCGTCGGGGTGGGTCACCCGCCATTCGTGGTCCTGCACCTCACCGTGCAAGGACTGGTTGAGGACACGCACCGAGGTGCTGGAAAGGTCGATCGTCTTCATGTGGTTCTCCAGTGATTCGGTGGCAGGTCAGGCGCTTTCGCGTTCCCAGACGTACAGGGTGGCCGGGGCCGGCTCCCAGACCTTGGCGTTCTCGATGCCCGGCAGGCTGGCCAGCGCCTGGTACTCCGAGGCCATGGCCACGTAGTCGTCGGTCTCGGCCAGCACGGCGGGCTTGCAGGCGATCGGGTCGCGGATCACGGCAAAGCCGTTGCGGGTGCCGATGGCGAAGGTGAAGAAGCCGTCCAGGTCTTCCAGGGCGCCATCCAGGGCCTGGGCCAGGCTGTCGCCCTGCTGCAGGCGCCAGGTCAGGTAGCCGGCGGCCACTTCGGTGTCGTTGTCGGTCTCGAAGCTGATGCCTTCGCGCTTGAGCTCCTGGCGCAGGCGGAAGTGGTTGGACAGCGAGCCGTTGTGCACCAGGCACAGGTCGGCGCCGGTGGAGAACGGGTGGCTGCCTTCCATGGTCACGGCGCTTTCGGTGGCCATGCGGGTATGGCCGATGATGTGGCTGCCTTTCATGCCGGCCAGGCCGAAGCGGCTGGAGATTTCCGCCGGCAGGCCCATGCCCTTGAGGATCTCGATGCTCTGCCCGGCGCTCATGATGCGCACGTCAGGGGCCAGTTCGCTCAAAGCCTGGCGGGCCGATGCCTCGTTGGTGTGCACCTTGAGCACGGCGGCGCTGGCGTTCTGGAACCAGTCCAGCGAGCAGCCCAGGCGCCCTTCCAGCTGGCCCATCAGCGCCGCCCAGGGGTAGTTGATGTCAGTGGCCTGCAGGGTCAGCTTGACCCAGCCATCGGCCACTTCGTCGCCGTAGATGGCAAAGCCGGCGCTGTCCGGGCCACGGTCGGTCATGGCTTCGAGCATGGGTTCGAAGAGCTTGCCGAGCTGAGCTTCCAGCTCGGTTTTTTTCAGGTACAGACCTACGATTCCACACATGGTGATGCTCCTTACTAGGCAGTGGGCGACCGCGTTCGTGCTGGCCGCCCAAGGGATTGGGGGGCGGTCAGAAGAATTCGGTGTAGCGCTGGATTTCCCAGTCGGAGACATGGCGGCAGTACTCCACCCACTCCATGCGCTTGAGCTTGATGAACTCGTCGACGATCTCGGCGCCCAGCACTTCGCGAAACAGCGGGTCGGCCTCCAGGGCGTCGGCGGCTTCCTTCAACGACTGCGGCAAGGTCTTGATGCCGCGTGCGGCAATCTCTTCCAGGCTCAGGTTGTAGAGGTTCTCGTTGCACATCTCGCCCGGCTCCAGCTGACGGTCGATGCCATCGAGGCCGGCAGCGATGATCGCGGCGGTGACCAGGTACGGGTTGCAGCCAGCGTCCGGCAGGCGGAACTCCAGGCGGCCATAGGGGATGCGCACCATCGCCGAGCGGTTGTTGGCGCCGTAGGCGACAAACGCCGGGGCCCAGGTGGCGCCGGATAGCGAGCGGCCGACCACCAGGCGCTTGTACGAGTTGACCGTGGGCGCGGCGAAGGCGCATAGCGCCGGGCCATGGGCCAACAGGCCTGCGGCAAAGTGGTAGGCCAGCTTCGACAGGCCCATGCCGCTGCTGTCGGACGGGTCATGGAACAGGTTCTTGTTGGTGCTGCTGGCCAGCGACAGGTGGAAGTGCATGCCATTGCCGGCGCGCTTGGGGTCGGGCTTGGGCATGAACGAGCAGATCATCCCCAGGTCGTTGGCGATCTCGCCGGCGGCCATGCGGAAGAAGGTGAAGCGGTCGGCCGACTCCATGGCGTCGCTGTAGGTGTAGTTGATCTCGAACTGCCCGTTGGCGTCCTCGTGGTCGATCTGGTAGATGTCGAAGCCCACCGGCTGCAACGCCTCGGTCAGGCGCTCGAGGAACAGCCGCGAACGCGACAGGCCCTTGTAGTCGTAGCACGGCTTGTCGAGGTTGTCGGAGGCGTCCACCAGTTGCAGCTTGCCGTCCTCGTCGCGGCGGAACAGGCTGAACTCGGGCTCAAGGCCAGTGTTCAGGGTCCAGCCTTTGTCGGCCAGGCGCTGCACCTGCTGCTGCAACACGTAGCGGCTGTCGTAGGGCCAGGGTTGGCCGTTTACGTGGCCTACACACACCACCCGGCCGTAACCCGGCTGCCACGGTACCGGGATCAAGGTGGAAAGGTCGCCGCGGGCCATGAAGTCGGGGCCGTGCGGTTCCATGCCCATGCCGCAGATGGCGAACCCGGCAAAGCCGGCGCCCTCCTCGGCCACCATCTTCAGGCCCGAGACCGGCACCGATTTGGTCTTCGCCGAGCCATGGATATCGACGAACTGCGCCAGCACGTACTTGATGCCGTGCTGATCGAGGGTGCGCTGGGTTTCTGCTGGCAACATGGGTTGAACACTCCTGGGCAAGGGGCAATGATTCCGCTGGGGAAACTTACTTTCCTCATAGGAATGCAATGCGCTTGCCAACTTTGTTCAGGGTGCAACCTTGTGTTGCCTGTTCGGGCCTCTTCGCGGGCCTGTAGGAGCGGGCGTGCCCGCGAAGAGGCCGGTACGGCCAGCACAAAACCCAAGCAGATTTCCATGCTCCATTTATGGGAAACTTGTTTTCACCCGAGGAAAGATGCAGCCACCGCAGCTGCATTTCGCACTTTCCCAGTGCGAAAACTTTATTCTTGAACTGAAACCGTGCAGGACATTCGATGCCAACCGAAACCGAACCGCGCCTTCGCCTGGAGCAGTACCTGGGCCTGCAGATCAAGCGCCAGCGCCAGGCCCAGTCCCTCAAGCTCGCCGACGTGGCGCGCATCGCCGGCATCAGCCAAGGCATGCTGAGCAAGATCGAGAACGCCCAGGTGTCCACCAGCCTCGACACCCTCAGCCGCCTGTGCGACGTGCTGGGCATGCCGATGGCCAAGCTGTTCAGCCAATATGACCAGCCCGACGGCAATGCCTTGCTGGTGAAAGCCGGTGAAGGGCTGGAGGTGGTGCGCCGCGGTACCGAGAAAGGCCACACCTACCATTTGCTCAATCACGCCAGGGGGCCGAAGAAGAACTTCGAGGCGTACATGGTGACCATGGACGACGCCAGCGAAGAGTTCCCGACCTTCGCCCACCCCGGCACCGAGTTCCTCCACTTGCTGGAGGGTGAACTGGTGTACCGCCACGGCAACCAGCTCTATCACATGCAGGCCGGCGACAGCCTGACCTTCGACGGCGAGACCCCGCACGGCCCCGAGCAGCTGGTGCAGGTACCCATCCGCCTGTTGTCGATCATGAACTACGGCGACGAGTGACGCGGCGCAGCAAGGCAACAACCGATGTCGCGATCAGACAAGCACACGTCGCCCGCGATCGGCCTCAGAACTGTGTCTACAAAAATAATACACACATCGACCAGCCCCGCGCCGTGGGCTGATCGGTGCGGTATTCGCGAGTAAAACAGCCTCGCTTCACAATTCCAACGCTGTGGCGCCTTTTTGCACCGGGCAGTTCGTCCGGGCTCATAACGATAAAACTCCCAGTATTAGAGACCCGCGCCGCGCCAGCCGGGAGTGTTTGCGCGCGCCACATTGTGAAGACTTGACTGCCATGATCGCGACTTCAATCCCCGTAGCCGGTGCTGCCACCGGCCACCGTAACGCCCTGTGCGTTGCCCATATCGCCGCTGTGCTGTTCGGCCTGACCGGTATCCTCGGTCACCTGATCGAGGCCGACGCCAGCATCATTACCTTCGGCCGCGCCACCTTTGCCTTCATCGCCCTGGGCTTCGTCGCCGGGCTCAAGGGCACGCGCCTGCTCGACGCCCTCACCCTGCGCAACCTGCCGGTGCTGGGCCTGACCGGCGCCCTGCTGGCTGCCCACTGGGTAACCTTCTTCATCGCCGTGAAGGTTGGCGGCGTGGCCGTGGCCACCTTGGGCTTCGCCAGCTTCCCGGCGTTCATCGCCATGATCGAGCGCGGCGTGTTCGGCCAGCGTATCGGTGCCGTGCAAGGTTTGCTGCTGATGATGGTCACGGCCGGTCTGGTGTTGGTGGTACCGACCTTCGACTTGCTCGACAAAGGCACCGTCGGCCTGCTCTGGGGCCTGGGTTCGGGCCTGGCGTTCGCCCTGCTGACCGTGGCCAACCGCCGCAACGGCTCGAGCATGAACGCGATGCAAGTGGCGTTCTGGCAGAACGTGGTGGTGGCTGCGCTGGTGGCGCCGTTTGCCTTCACTCACCTGGGCAACACCAGCCTGGCTGGCAGTGACTGGGTCAACCTGGCGCTGTTGGGCGTGTTCTGCACCGGGCTGTCGCAATTCCTGTTCGTCAAGAGCCTGGAAGGCCTGGAAGCGCGCACGGCCGGCATGATCATCGCGCTGGAGCCGGTGTACGCGATCATCGGCGCCTGGTGGTTGTTCGGTGAGCAGCCAAGCCTGCGCATGGCCGCTGGCGCTGCGCTGATCGTGCTGGCGACCATCCTGGCGGCGGCGCGCAAGGCACCAGCGGAACAAGGCGATACCAGCCGCTGCGCGCATTGATGAATGTGCTTGCCTGAACGGGCCTCATCGCCGGCAAGCCGGCTCCCACCCGACCGCTTAGGCCTCAAGCATTGTGCAGTACCTGTGGGAGCTGGCTTGCCGGCGATGAGGCCCGTTCAGGCAGCACAAGACAGTTACTCCCACAGGGTAATCACAGGGCTCTAGCCTGATGCTTTACCTGTGGGAGCTGGCTTGCCGGCGATGAGGTCGGTACAGGCGACTAAGCGCCCTCAGGCAGCAGGCTGCGATCAAACATGAACGCCCGCTCCCCCTGTGGTGTGTACTGATACAACTGCTGCGGCCGGCCCAGCCTGGGCTGGTTCTTCTCCCCGGTGTCCCTCACCCACCCCAGCTCGCGCAAGCGCTCCAGGCGTTTGCGCAGCGAGGTGTTGTTCACCGCCTGCCCCAGGCACGCCTGCACCGCACCTAGCGCATCCAGCACAGTGAACTTCTCCGCCAGCAGGTACAGCGGCAGGCTGCTGTACACCGTCTTCGCCGCCAGCCGCTCACGGGCCCGCTCCACCAACAGGTTGTGATCAAAGGGCAACAGCACCTTGCGCGCCAATACGCTGTCCAAGTCGAAAAACGCCAGTTGCTCGCCCTCAACGACCTGCCCGGGTTCGAGCAATGCCAGGTAATAGGTGCTGAGTGACCATCCACGCGGGTCGCGGAAAGCATTGCCCTCGGTGCCCACCTGTTCCATGTAGCACGGTACGACCTGGGTTTTCTCGCGCAGCGCGCGTTCGGCAGCAGCTTCCAGGCTGGTGTCGGGGGTGCGGCCATTGACGATCACCCCGGGCAAGGCCCACTGGCCGGCATGCGGTTCACGCTCACGACGGTGCAACAGCACCTGCAGATGCTGAGCTTCGGGGGCCATGCGCAGGGCGACGATATCGACACTGGCCAGGACTTCGACTGCATTCACCGGGCGACTCCTTGTTCAAGCTCATCATAATCCACCACAGCATCTAAGTAAGGCAAGCAGAAAGCCCGTTTCAAAAGTTGCTTGACACACTTAATACACCAAGTGAATTATGTATCCATTCCAGCGAGGAGCACCGCCATGAAGATCGCCAGTTTCGATGTCGACGCCCAGAACGGCTTCACCAGCAACGTGCCGCAAGAGCTGCCGGTTCCCGAAGGCGATGAAATCGCGGCTGATCTTAATACCATGGCCTTGCGCGCCGACCTGCGCCTGGGCAGCAAGGACGCCCACCCGGCCAACGCCGCCTGGGTGGTCGCCGACCCCGCGCACATGCTGCAGCCCCTGCAACTGGCCAACGCCGACCTGACCTGGGTCAGCCACTGCGTCCCCGGCACACCCGGCTTCGAGTTGCTGCCCGGGCTGCCGGCCCCCATCGATTACGACTATTTCGTGTGGAAAGGCGTCGAGCCCGACCTGCACCCCTATGGCGCCTGCTACCACGACCTGGCCGAACGCCGCTCCACCGGGGTGATCGAGTACCTCAAGGTGCAGCAGGTGGGCGCGGTGATCGTCGGTGGCCTGGCCCTGGACTATTGCGTCAAGACCACCGCCCGCCAATTGCGCCAGGCCGGCTTCCAGGTGCTGTTGTACCTGCCGGCCTGCCGCGCCCTCACCCAGGCAGGCGCCATCGAGGCGTGTGGCGCCTTGGCCGCCGACGGCGTGATCCTCTGCGGCGACGAAGCCGCGCTCGACCACCAGCTCTCTCTGATCAAGGAAGACCGCCCATGAGCGACAGCGTTTTCGGCCCACGCATCATCCAGAACCTGCTGGACACCGACTTCTACAAGATCACCATGATGCAGGCGGTGCTGCACAACTACCCCAACGCCGAGGTGGAATGGGAGTTCCGCTGCCGTAACGGCGAGAACCTCGCACCTTACCTGGCGGAAATCCGTTACCAGGTCGAGCAACTGGCCGATGTCAGCGTCACGCATGACCAGCTCGCCTACCTGGAGAAGATCCCGTTCATCAAACCGGACTTCATCCGCTTTCTCAGCCTGTTCCGCTTCAACCTGCGCTATGTACAGGTAGGCCTGGATGATGCCGGGCAACTGGCGATTCGCGTGCGCGGGCCGTGGTTGCACGTGATTCTCTACGAGATCCCGCTGCTGGCGATCATCAGCGAGGTGCGCAACCGCTACCGCTATCGCGAGGTGGTGATCGAGCAGGTCCGCGAGCGCCTGTATCAGAACCTCGACTGGCTGAAGGCCGAGGCCAGCGCCGAAGAACTGGCCGGTTTCCAACTGGCCGACTTCGGCACCCGGCGGCGCTTCTCCTACCGGGTGCAGGAAGAGGTGGTGCACATTCTGAAGCGTGACTTCCCGGGCCGCTTTGTCGGTACCAGCAACGTGCACCTGGCCCGCGAATACCAGCTCAAGCCGATCGGCACCATGGCCCACGAGTGGTTCATGGCCCACCAGCAACTCGGCCCGCGCCTGGTCGACAGCCAGGCTGCCGCGCTGGAATGCTGGGTGCGGGAATACCGGGGGCTGCTGGGCATCGCCCTGACCGACTGCATCACCATGGACGCGTTCCTGGGCGACTTCGACCTGTACTTCGCCAAGCTGTTCGATGGCCTGCGGCACGATTCGGGCGATCCGCTGGCCTGGGCGGAAAAGGCCATTGCCCACTATGAGCGGCTGGGGATCGACCCGAAGAGCAAGACCCTGATCTTTTCCGACGGGCTGGACCTTGCCAAGGCGCTGGGGCTGTACCGGGCGCTGCATGAGCGGATCAATGTGAGCTTTGGCATTGGTACCAGGCTGACCTGCGATATCCCGGGGGTGGAGCCGATGAACATCGTGATCAAGATGACGGCCTGCAATGGGGCACCGGTGGCCAAGATTTCCGACAGCCCGGGCAAGACACAGTGCCGGGATGAGAACTTCGTGGCCTATCTGAAGCATGTCTTTCGGGTGGATTGAGGTTGCCTGTGCAGGCCTCTTCGCGGGCTCGCCCGCTCCCACAGGTACTGCACCGCATTCAAGAACCGTGAGAAACCTGTGGCAGCGGGCAAGCCCGCGAAGAGCCCAGCACAGTCACCCCACCTCTTGCAGGCCAACACACAACTCCAGAAACCGCGCCGCAGCCCGCGACGGGGTGGCTGCATGCGGCACCAGAATGGAAAACCGCCGCACCAACGCCTGCGGCACAACCTGCAACCGCTGCAACGCCCCATCCTCATGCCGGATCGACATCGCCGACACAAAACCAATACCCATCCCGGCCCGCACTGCCTCCTTCACCCCTTCCACGCCGGCAATTTCCAGCGCCACGCGCATCGCCACGCCACTGCGGGCAAATGCCCGCTCGACGATCTGTCGCACACCCGAGCCGCTCTCGCGCAGCACCAACGGGTAAGCCCCCAGCGACGCCAGCGTCTGTCGGTCACTGCCAGCCAGCGGATGACCACGTGGCACGATGGCCACGATCTCGTCTTCCCGCCACGCCGTCACCGCCGTACCCAATGGCAGTTCCTGCCCAGGCGGCCCTTCGATCAGGGCGATATCGACGCTGTCCAGCGCAGCGACGATTTCTGCCGTATTGCCGTTGGAAGTGCTCACCAGCACCTCCGGGTAGCGGGCATGGAAATCGGCAATCAGGTAAGGCAGCAGGTAGCTGGCCGGCGTGGTACTGGCGCCGATGCGCAGGGTACCGCGCTCCAGCCCGCGCATGGCCTCGCGCAATGCCTGGGCCTGACGGAAGGTTTCGCGCAGGCGCTCGGCATGGGCCAGCAATTGCTCGCCGGCTGCTGTCAGCCGCACACCACGGCCGGCGCGCTGATACAGCGGCTCGCCAAAGGCCTCCTGCAGCAGCTTGAGCTGGCCAGACACCGCCGGCTGCGACAAGTGCAGGGCCTGGGCCGCATGGCTGATGTTGCCGTGCTCGGCGACGGTGGCGAACGTTATCAGTTGTTCTGGGGTCATGAATGAAAAATATCAGTTAAACGGATATTTGCCATCCTAAATTACGATTTTTTATAAGCTTATAACCAGATTAACGTAAGCCATGTCGAAACACCTTTCCGGAGGACTCACATGGCCACGGCTCCGTCCAACCCCGCCTTTGCACCTACCCTCTCTACCCGAGGGCGGCTCAATGGCATCCTGTTCGTCGCGCTGTTCGCGCTTGCGGTCACCCAGTTGGCCGCCCTGCCCGCCATCGCCAACCTGGGTATCAGCCCACTGATCGTCGGTATCGTCGCCGGTGCGCTTTACGGCAATGCACTGCGTGACGGTCTACCGGCAAGCTGGGCGGCGGGTATCAACTTTTCCGCCCGCGGCCTGCTGCGCATTGCCGTGGCCTTCTTCGGCCTGCGGGTAAGCCTGCAGGAAATTGCCGAAGTCGGCTGGTCCGGGCTCATCGTGTCGTTGCTGGTGGTGTCCAGCACTCTGCTGATCGGCCTGTGGTGCGGCATGAAGCTGTTCAAGCTGGACCGCGATACCGCCTTGCTGACCGCGGCCGGCAGCGCCATCTGCGGCGCCGCCGCGGTTCTGGCCTTCGAGTCGGCGCTGCGCAGTGCACCGCACAAAAGCGTCATGGCGGTTGGTAGCGTGGTGCTGTTCGGCACCCTGTCGATGTTCCTCTACCCATTGGCGATCAATGCCGGCTGGCTGCACCTGGACGCCATGGGTGCCGGGCTGTTCCTGGGTGGCACCATTCACGAGGTGGCCCAGGTGGTCGGTGCGGCCAGCAACGTCAGCCCCGAGGCCACGCATATCGCCACAATCGTCAAGATGACCCGGGTGATGCTGCTGGTACCGGTACTGCTGGTGGTGGGCCTTTGGATCAGCCGCGCGCGCCAGCCGGGCCAGGCACAGGGCAACGGGCGCATCGCCATGCCCTGGTTCGCCTTCGGCTTCCTCGCGCTGGTGCTGGTGAATTCGCTGCAGGTGTTGCCGGGCAGCGTGACCCAGGCGGTCAACAGCCTGGATACCTTCGCCCTGACCATGGCCATGACCGCGCTGGGGATGGAGACGCGCCTCAGCCAGATTCGCCAGGCCGGGCCGCGGGCGCTGGCCACCGGGGCGCTTCTCAACCTCTGGCTGGTGTTTGGTGGCGTGGCGATTACCCTTGGCGTGCAGAAGCTGTTGGGATGACTTGAGACCGAGTCGCCTGCTTCGCGGGCTTGCCCGCTCCCACAGGTCCAGCGCAAGCCTGAAAGCAGCGCGGCCCCTGTGGGAGCGGGCAAGCCCGCGAAGAAGCCAGCCTGGTCTCAAGCTTTTTCCACTCCCCCCTCGTTGCCGTCCACATTTCTCGGTATGGTGTTGTCAAAGAAGGATGTTTTACCCGCACAGGAAAGACTTAGATGCCTCAACGCAATGTCATCAATGCATCCGTCAGCCCCAAAGGCAGCCTGGAGACGCTGTCACAACGTGAAGTGCAGCAACTGAGTGAAGTCGGTACCGGTAGCCTTTACACCCTGTTCCGCCAGTGCGCCCTGGCCATCCTCAACACCGGCGCCCATGTCGACAATGCCAAGACCATCCTCGAGGCCTATCAGGACTTCGAGGTGCGTATTCATCAACAGGACCGCGGCGTGCGCCTGGAGCTGCTGAATGCCCCGGCCGACGCCTTCGTCGATGGCGAAATGATCGCCAGCACCCGTGAAATGCTGTTCAGTGCCCTGCGCGACATCGTCTACACCGAAAGCGAGCTGGCCAGCCAGCGCATCGACCTGGAAAGCTCCCAGGGCATCACCGACTATGTCTTCCACCTGCTGCGCAACGCTCGCACCCTGCGCCCGGGCGTGGAGCCGAAGATGGTGGTGTGCTGGGGTGGCCATTCGATCAGCAGCGAGGAGTACCAGTACACCAAGAAGGTCGGCCACGAGCTGGGCCTGCGCAAGCTGGATGTGTGCACCGGCTGCGGCCCGGGTGTGATGAAGGGCCCGATGAAGGGCGCCACCATTGCCCACGCCAAGCAGCGCATGCACGGCAGCCGCTACCTGGGCCTGACCGAGCCGGGCATCATCGCCGCCGAAGCGCCCAACCCGATCGTCAACGAACTGGTGATCCTGCCGGACATCGAGAAGCGCCTGGAAGCCTTCGTCCGTGTCGGCCACGGCATCATCATCTTCCCGGGCGGTGCCGGCACGGCCGAGGAGTTCCTCTACCTGCTGGGCATTCTCATGCACCCGGACAACCAGAACCTGCCGTTCCCGGTGGTACTCACCGGCCCGCGCAGTGCCGAGCCGTACCTGCAACAGTTGCACGCGTTCGTCGGCGCTACCCTGGGTGAGGCGGCACATCGCTTGTACGAGATCATCATCGATGACCCGGCGGAAGTTGCCCGACACATGGTCGAAGGGCTCAAGGCGGTCAAGCAGTTCCGCCGCGAGCGCAACGATGCCTTCCACTTCAACTGGCTGCTGAAGATCGAGGAGAGCTTCCAGCGGCCGTTCGACCCGACTCACCAGGCCATGGCCGACCTCGACCTGCGGCGCGAGCTGCCGGCCCACGAACTGGCTGCCAACTTGCGCCGGGCGTTTTCCGGTATCGTCGCCGGCAACGTGAAGGACAAGGGCATCCGCCTGATCGAGGAACACGGGCCGTATCAGATCCGTGGCGACAGCGCCGTGCTTGACCCACTGGGCCGGTTGTTGCAGGCGTTCGTCGACCAGCATCGGATGAAGTTGCCTGGCGGCGCGGCGTATGTACCGTGCTACCAGGTGGTGACCTGATTCGCCATTCTTGCTGACTTGCTGAGGCCCCATGGATGGGGCCTGCAGCTATTTGGCTTTTTGGATGTGGGCCTTCACATCTAGTAGACATTCATTCGCGATGGTGGCGCTGAGTCACCTTTCCGCCCTTACGGCGGGTCCCTTTTTGTCGTGGCAAAAAGGAACCAAAAACCGTCGGCTCCCATCATCCGGCCCCTACGCTTCGCTCCGGGGTCCCCTCGCTACGGGCCTGCTCCCGGGAGTACGCGCTGCAGGCCCCATCCATGGGGCCTCAGCGCTTGACGGGCATCCATGCCCGTCACCTCCCTCCGCAGTCCCTTCGCTCGGCCTCCTGAAGTCGCAATCGGCGGCGCCTGAACTATCGCGCGCTTAGAAGCAAAAGCAAAAGCAAAAGCAAAGGCAAAGGCAAAACTGCTACTAACTGAGGTCGGCCATCGGTCGTTCGACGAAGCGGATGCTGTCGCGCCCACCGCGCTTGGACTGGTACAAGGCGACATCCCCCTGCTCGATCAAGGCCGCAAGGCTCGTCGGCGGTTGGTCGAACAGGTTGGCGCCGATGCTCAAGGTGACCGGCTGCGGCGTAGGTACCGTCTTGCTGGCATACTGCTGGAACTGCTCGCGCAGCAGTCCACCCAGCTCCATGACCCGCTCGCTGCTCGCACCACACAGCAGAATGACGAACTCATCACCGCCCAGCCGCGCCGCCAGCGAGCGCTCGGGCAACACCGTACGAATCATCTCGCTCAGGGCAATCAGCAAGCGGTCCCCTGCAACATGCCCGTGCAGGTCGTTGACCAGCTTGAAGTTGTCGATGTCGATCAGTAGCAAGGCCCCGGGCTGCGCCGGATCCACTGCCTTGAAGAAAGGCCCCGCCCGCACCTCCAGTGCGCGTCGGTTGTACAGCGCCGTCAACGGGTCACGGGCCGCCAGGCGGGCAATCCGCTCCTCGCGCCGGTAGCGCACGGTGCCGGTCATCGACAAGGCAATCAGCATGATCGCCATCGCACCTTCGACCAACGAAACCTGAATGATCAGCCCGCCGAAGGTGGCCAGGTCAATCAGCGTACCCGGTGTAATCGCAATGATCGCCTTGGCCACATAGAACAACCCATGCGCCAGCAACACATAGCGCAACTGCACCGCGCCAACACTCAGCGACTTGCCATGCGGCCGCAACAGCCAGCTGGCCTTGAGCGTCAACAGCGCCACCAGCAACGAGTTGACCATCAGCATCACCTTCGACCACTGCGGCCCAACAGGCAACAGCAGCAAGGCAAACCACACCAGCACGACCGATAACCAGATACGCGACAGCCGCACCTGGGTGAAGCGCAACACCCCCATCAGGAAGAACCAGTGCGCCACCACCAGCAAGCCGTTGGCGAACCAGATACCGATCAGCAACAAACCGATGCCGCGCAGCAATGCCAGGGTGGAACCAATCGTGATGGTGGCAAAGCCTGCGCTCCAGAACAGCAGCGACGGCTCGCGTACGCTTCGCCACTCGATCGCCAGGTACAACGCAGCCGCGGCAGCCAGGGCGATCGAGATAGTCAGCATCGTGGGTGGATCAAGCGCCATGAACGGTTTGGCCTATCTGGTTGACGAGGAAAAGGCCCGATTGTATGCGCTCGTGATGACTTTTCAGAGGAGCCTTACACCACCAGCCTGCAAATGATAGCCCAGCCCTGGCCGATACCCGTGCGAGTGAATGTCATATTGACATCAGCCTGTCATTTGCACCACAAAAACCGCTGTCGTTATGACAACACACCAGCGCAACACGCCCATCTGCAAGGGCTGCCCAGCTGGCACGAAAGCTGAACCATTCTCTTTCGCCACTACCTGCCTTGCGGAAATAACCATCATGAAAAATATCCTCCTCCCTCTGGTGATGTCCCTGTCCATCGCCCTGCCCGCCTGCGCCGACGAGGTACTCTCGGAAAGCCCCGACAACACGCTGGGCTATGGCGCCGGCGGCGTCAGCGGCCTGATGGTCGGCGCCGCGCTCGGTGGCCCGTTCGGCGCCATCGCCGGTGCAGCCCTGGGTGCATTTGGCGGCGCCGCCGTGCAACAAGGCAGCGGGCACAGCGACGCGGCCTACGTGGTACGCCATGACGACGGCAGTACCCAGCGCTATCGCTCGCCCAATGCCCGCTTCAAGCCCGGTGATCAGGTGCAGGTGAGTGGTATTCGCCTGGCCCCGGCGCAGTAAGCCGTTGCCCGGACAAAAAGCTCACCAGTTGCCGCCCATGTGAGCTCAGGCGCTCCCAGTCGCGGAAACACAAACGTAGCTCCAGGGTGGCCCAGCTTTCCGCCAGGGCCACCCGACGCACCGGCAGCTCCTGCTCGGCGCGCACGGCGGCTGTGCGGGCAGCATGGCCAGGTTCATCGCCAATTCCTCGATAAAGCGCTGCTAGTAAGGCTGCCTTCAGTTCAGAATAACCCTGTCTTTCTTCTGCCACGGGTACCCCATGAACGCGTTACGCAGCCTGATCCAGCGCCAACTGCAAAGCGGCGCCCTGTACGCCGTGCTGGCGGCCCTGGGTTTCAGCTTCAAGGCCATCTTCGTCAAGCTCGCCTATGCCGCAGGGCCGGTGGACGCCATCAGCCTGCTGGCATTGCGCATGGGGCTGTCGCTGCCGATGTTCGCCTGGCTGGTATGGGCCAGCCGTGGTCAGGGCAGCGCACCGCTCAACCTGGGCGATGGGCTGCGTGTCGCGTTGCTCGGGCTGCTGGGCTACTACCTGGCCAGCCTGTTCGACTTCTATGGCCTGCAGTACATCAGTGCCGGGCTGGAGCGGCTGATCCTGTTCACCTACCCGACCCTGGTGCTGGTGTTCCAGGCCATCGCCCTGCGTGAGCGGCCAAGCCTGCGCACCTTGTCGGCCATGGGCCTGTGCTACCTGGGGCTGGGCATTGCCTTTGTCCACGACGTCAGTGTGGCCGGGGCTGGCCAGCAGGTGGTGCTGGGCTCGCTGTGGGTGTTCGCCAGTGCGGTGACCTACGCGCTGTATTACTCCGGCACCGGCATGATGCTCAAGCGCATGGGCTCGATGCGCCTGGCCGGGCTGTGCGGTACTGCGTCCTCGCTGATGGTGCTGGCGCATTACCTGGTGGTGGCACCGGTCGGGCAGTTGTGGCAGTTGCCAGGCGCAGTGTGGGCCAATGCCGGGTTGATGGCGGTGTTTTCCACGGTGTTGCCGATCTACTGGGTGGCGCTGGCGATACAGCGCCTGGGGCCGACCCATACTGCCGCGGTGGGCAACCTGGGGCCGGTGCTGACGGTGCTGGCATCGTGGGCGATCCTGAGCGAGGAGATTTCGCTGTATCAGGTCGTCGGGTTGGCGGTGGTGCTGTTTGCGGTGTCGCGGCTCAAGCCGCGGGGCAAACAGGAAACAAAGGTGGCACAGCCTGGCACGGCCCCTGTAGGAGCGGCCTTGTGTCGCGAAAGGGCTGCAAAGCAGCCCCAGCAATAGCGGCGGTGACGCTGAAATCGAGGGGCCGCGTTGCGGCCCTTTCGCGAACACAAGGCCGCTCCCACAAAAACGCTTGAATTCCCTCAGAGCACCCGCTTGATCAGCGGCTCCAGCCGGCTATAGCGCAGCCGCCGCAGGAACTTGCGCACTTCCTTGGGGTGCTCGGCCTTGACCCCCAACTCCTCTGCCGAGCCGATCTTCGGCGCATGCCGGCGCAACTCGGTCAACTCTGCCTCCCGTGGCCCCAGCCATTGCCCTTGCGGGTCATCGATCAGCAGGCCGTTCTCCAGGTCCAGGTTGAAGCCGCGCGGGTTCAGGTTGTTACCTGTCAGCAACGAATAGCGCTGGTCTACCCACACGCCCTTGGCATGAAAGGTATGCCCGGGGTCATTCCAGATCCGCACCTGCAGCTGGCCGCTGGCAATCGCAGCGTGGCAACGTCGGGTGAAGGCGCGCAGGTTGTCTTCGTACAGGTAGGGCAACGCGCCGCTGGCACTGAACGGCTCGCCGGGGGCGATATAGAAGTCGTTGGCCGTGCGGTCACCAACGATCAGCTCCACCCGCACGCCACGCGCCAGGGCATGGTCGAGCTCGCGCATCAGCACCCGGGGCGGGTTGAAATACGGCGTGCTGATGATGACCTGTGTGCGCGCGGCCGCCAGCAAGGCGCACAGTGCCCGGTTCAGCGGGTTGCCACGGCCCACACCCAACAGCGGGATCACCCGCAGGCCCTGCCCCGCTGCGCTGGCCGGTGCCTCATAGGCCATGCGCCGCAGCCGCGCGCGCAAGCGCCGGATGTCGCCGCGCAGGCTGCGGGTGGAGGGTGGCTCTGGCAGGTCGAGGCGCGGCGTGGCGGTGTGGTGCAGCAGGCGCCGCACCAGCCCGACCATCGCGTCGGCCAGCTCTGGTGACTGGAACAGGTGGTAGCGGTCCAGGCGATAACGGTCGAAACGGTGCAGGTACACGTTGTTAAGGCTGGCGCCGGTGTAGATCACGCAGTCGTCGATGATGCTGCCCTTCAGGTGCAACACGCCAAACAGCTCGCGGGTCTGCACCGGTACGCCATGGATGACGATGTCCAGCCCATGGTGCTGGCGCTGGGCCTGGTACCAGGCGGCGTTACCCGGCTGGCGCCCGGCGCCCAGCAGGCCGCGGCGGGCACGGAACCAGTCGACCACGATGGTGATTTCCAGCCCCGGCCGCGCGGCCTTGGCCTGGTACAAGGCATCCAGCACTTCCTGGCCGGCCTCGTCTTCCTGCAGGTACAGCGCAACGATGACGATACGCCGGGTTGCGGCGCGGATGCGCTCGAGCAGGCAGGCGCGGTAGGCCTTGGCATCGGGCAGCACCTGTATCGACTCGGCCGACATGGCGTAGCCTGGCAATGCCGCCAGCATGGTTTCGGGGTTCACGAACGATCACCTTCTGTGTGCAATCACTGTCGTGCATCAGCTTGCACAGGAAGATTGAAATGGTCCAGCCCTCGGAGAGCATGGGGCTGCTTTGCAGCCCTGTCGCGACACAAGGCCGCTCCTACAGGTTCGGCGCCGCATTCGGCGGTGGCTTGTAGGAGCGGCCTTGTGTCGCGATAGGGGCGCAAAGCGCCCCCATTTCTGACGAAGCTATTTCAAGTCGAAGCGATCCAGCTCCATCACTTTCTCCCAGGCAGCCACAAAGTCCCGCACGAACTTGTCCCGGCCATCACTGCTGCCATACACCTCGCTCAACGCCCGCAACTGGGCATGGGAGCCGAACACCAGGTCAACCCGGCTACCGGTCCACTTCACCTGCCCGGTCTTACGGTCGCGCCCTTCGAAGGTTTCGTTATCCGCCGAGGTCGGCTTCCACTCAACGCCCATGTCCAGCAGGTTGCGGAAGAAGTCGTTGCTCAGGGTACCCACCTTGTCGGTGAACACGCCCTGCTGGCTGCCGCCATGGTTGGCGCCGAGCACGCGCAGGCCGCCGATCAGCACGGTCATTTCCGGCGCGGTCAGGGTCAACAACTGGGCCTTGTCCAGCAACAGCTTCTCGGCCTTGACGCTGTAGCGGGCCTTGGTGAAGTTGCGGAAGCCATCGGCCAGCGGCTCCAGCACGGCGAACGACTCGACGTCGGTCTGCGCCTGGGAGGCATCGGTACGCCCCGGGCGGAACGCCACGCTGACGTTGTGCCCGGCGTCCTTGGCAGCCTTTTCCACTGCGGCGGCGCCAGCCAGGACGATCAGGTCGGCCAGGGAGATTTTCTTGCCGCCGGCATTGAACTCGGCCTGGATCTTCTCCAGCGCCGCCAGCACCTTGCCTGTGCCCTGGTTCGCCGGCCAGTCCTTCTGCGGCGCCAGGCGCAGGCGGCCGCCATTGGCCCCGCCACGCTTGTCCGAACCGCGGAAGGTCGACGCCGCCGCCCAAGCTGTGGACACCAGCTCGCCAACGCTCAGGCCCGCCGCGAGCACCTTGGCCTTGAGCGCGGCAATGTCCTGCTCACCCACCAGTGGGTGGTCGACTTTTGGCAGCGGGTCCTGCCACAGCAGCTCTTCGTTGGGCATTTCCGGGCCCAGGTAGCGCGCCAATGGGCCCATGTCGCGGTGGATCAGCTTGTACCAGGCTCGGGCGAAGGCGTCTGCCAGCTGCTCAGGGTTGTCCTTGAAGCGGCGGGCGATCGGCTCGTAGATCGGGTCGAAGCGCAGCGCCAGGTCGGAGGTGAGCATGGAAGGCGCGTGGCGCTTGGCCGGGTCATGGGCATCCGGCACGGTGCCTGCCCCCTTGCCCTCCTTCGGCCGCCACTGGTGGGCACCGGCCGGGCTCTTGGTCAGTTCCCAGTCGAAGTTGAACAGGTTGTTGAGGTACTCGTTGCTCCATCGGGTGGGGGTCGAAGTCCAGGTCACTTCCAGGCCGCTGGTGATGGTATCGCCACCCTTGCCGCTGCCGAACTTGTTGGCCCAACCCAACCCCTGCAGCTCCAGGCCTGCAGCTTCCGGCTCCGGGCCAACGTTGTCGGCAGGGCCGGCACCGTGGGTCTTGCCGAAGGCGTGGCCCCCGGCGATCAGCGCCACGGTTTCTTCATCGTTCATGGCCATGCGGCCGAAGGTGTCACGGATGTCCTTGCCCGAGGCTACCGGGTCGGGGTTGCCGTCCGGGCCTTCCGGGTTCACGTAGATCAGGCCCATCTGCACAGCAGCCAAGGGGTTTTCCAGGTTGCGCTCGCCGGACAGGTCCCGGCTTTGCTCCTCTGGGTGCTTGGCTGGCTCTGCTACCAGGTCACCCTGGCCTGGCGGCTGGGCCTTGACCTGCTCATTGCCATAACGAATGTCTCCGCCCAACCAGACCTTTTCCGAACCCCAGTACACATCTTCGTCCGGCTCCCACACGTCGGCACGCCCGCCGGAGAAGCCGAAGGTCTTGAAGCCCATGGATTCGAGGGCGACGTTGCCGGTGAGCACGATCAGGTCGGCCCAGGAAATCTTGTTGCCGTACTTCTGCTTGATCGGCCACAGCAGGCGCCGGGCCTTGTCCAGGCTGACGTTGTCCGGCCAACTGTTGAGCGGGGCGAAGCGCTGCTGGCCAGAGCCTGCACCACCCCGGCCATCGCCAATACGGTAGGTACCGGCGCTGTGCCAGGCCATGCGGATGAACAGCGGGCCGTAGTGGCCGAAGTCGGCGGGCCACCAGTCCTGGGAGTCGGTCATCAAGGCGGTCAGGTCTTTCTTCAGGGCCTGGAAGTCGAGGCTCTTGAACGCCTTGGCATAGTCGAAACCCGGGTCCATCGGGTCGGACTTGGAGGAATGTTGGTGAAGAATTCTCAGGTTGAGCTGGTCAGGCCACCAGTCACGGTTGGTGGTGCCGCCACCTGCGGTTTGATGGAACGGGCATTTCGATTCGTTCGACATCTGCGGGTACCTTTGGGTCGGTTATCCAGATTTCCGGTCTTTGCCAGGTGTTCTTTCAGCCGAGCGCGTGGGCTCGTGCTACCCCTCATCAGGTCTACACGGGGCTTGCGAAGCTGTCACGACGGGGTTGGTGCGGTCTTGCACGCAAGTGCTGACACGCCGCCCGCTCGCGGAATTCGCGGGGCCAGGGGAAAGACTAGCCGAGCTTGGACAGAGTTCTAATAGAGTGGCTATTGAGGGGTGATAGGTTGGCTCTGTCAGGGTCATGCCTGTACTGGCCTCTTCGCGGGCGCGCCCGCTCCCACAGGACCTGCGCAGGTCTCGAGAACTGTGCAATACCTGTGGGAGCGGGCATGCCCGCGAAGAGGCCGGCACATCCATACAAGGCAATCAGGCTGGCCACATGCTTCAATACACCGCCACCCCTTCTACTCCGGAACCCGCCCCCTCATGAACCGCAACGACCTGCGCCGCGTCGACATGAACCTGCTGGTACTGTTCGAAGCCCTGATGATCGAACGCAACCTGACCCGGGTCGGCGAAAAGCTGTTCATCACCCAGCCCACCGTCAGCGCCGCCCTCGCCCGCCTGCGCGAGCTGTTCGACGACCCGCTGCTGATCCGCAACGGCCGGGCCATGGAGCCCACGCCACGGGCCATGCAGATCTTCGCCGAGCTGGGGCCGGCCATGGATGTGATTTCCGCCGCCATCAGCCGCGCGCGCGAGTTCGACCCGGTCAACAGCTGCAACGTGTTCCGCCTGGGCCTGTCGGACGATGCCGAGTTCGGCCTGTTCCCGGCCCTGCTGCAGGCCCTGCGCGAAGAGGCCCCGAACATCAGCGTGGTGGTGCGCCGGGCCAACTTCCTGCTGATGCCGGGGCTGCTGGCCAGCGGCGAGATCTCGGTGGGCGTGAGTTACACCACGGACCTGCCGGCCACCGCCAAGCGCCGCAAGCTGCGCAACATCGGCGTGCGAGTGCTGCGCGCCGATGACCGCCCGGGCCCGCTGACCCTCGACGAATACTGCGCCCGCCCGCATGTGATGGTGTCGTTCTCGGGCGACATGAGCGGCAATATCGACCTCGACCTGGCGCGCATCGGCCGCTGCCGCAAGGTGGTGCTGGCGGTGCCGCAGTTCGGCAGCCTGCGCGCCCTGCTGCGCAACACCGAGCTGATCGCCACGGTGCCGGACTATGCCGCCTGCGCCCTGGCCGACGACGGCAGCCTGCGCGCCGACCCGGCGCCGTTCGACATCACCGAGGCCGAACTGTCGATGGTCTGGAGCGGCGCCCAGGACAATGACCCGGCCGAGCGCTGGCTGCGCGAGCGCATCCTGCAGTTCATGGCCACGCAGTGATGCATCGACCTCATCGATAGCCACCATGAATGCCATCAAGTTCCGCTGCGGCCAGCCCGGGCGGAAGATGGCGGCATTCGCTGATTGATGAGGCCTCCCATGAAAACCGGCATGATCGCTGCCCTGCTCGCCTTGCTGGCCGCCCTTGGCGGTTGTGCCAGCCCTGCCGCTACCGACGCGCAGCCCTACGGGCACTTCTATTCGGCCACGGCCATTTCCAGTGTCGCCCTGGTCCCCGGCCAACGGGTGGCCGTGCTGCTGGGGCGCGATGCGGAAGCAACCCTCGAATACCTCGGCAGCCATCGCACCCAGGCAGCCGCGCCGACCCAAGGCCAGCGTGCCCCTGTTGCGACCCTTGGCAGCGAGAGCCAGGCGTATGACTGGTTGGCGCGGTCACTGGCGCAGCAGTTTGCCGAAGTGACTTTCTATGACGACCTGGACACGCTGCTGGGCGACCACCCGGATGTGATCGTGCTGCTGGACACCGAAAGCCGCTTGGCCAGCGCGGATATCGAAAGCCGGGTGGTAGCGCGCTTTTTCGATGACCAGCTGACCTATATCGGCCGCGCTGAAGGGCGGGCCAGCAAGCGCTTGGGCGATGTGGCGCGGGTGGCCGAGGATGAACGGGCGGTGCAGGCGGATGCCTTGCGCGACTTTGACGATTCGTTGCAGGCGTTGTTGAAGGGTCGCGTTTGAGGGCCCTTTCGCGGGTGAACCCGCTCCCACAGGTACAGCGCCCTGTCCGCGGACTGCGCTGTACCTGTGGGAGCGGGTTTACCCGCGAAGAGGCCACTACAGGTTGTCACTTACCCCGCTGCATCCACGCCGCCCCCAGCCCACTGAGGCAGATCACCGAGATGCCCACCAGGCTCAGGGTATCCGGCACCTGGCTATAGACAACCAACCCAAGCAACCCGGCAAACACGATCTGGCAATAACTGAACGGCGCCAGCAAGGCCGGTGCCGCATGGCGGAAGGCCTGGGTCAGCAGCAGGTGCGCAGTCATGCCAAAGCCACCCAGCGCCAGCATCAGCAGCGCATGGTCCCAACGCGGCATCTCCCAGAAGAACGGCACCAGCGCACTCATCGCCAGGGTGTTGCACAACCCCGCATAGAAGTTGCTGGTGGTCGGGCTGTCATGCGCGGCCAGGATGCGCGTCAGCAACTGATAGAAGCAGAAGCCCAGCGCCGAACCGAACGGATACAGGATGGCCGGGGTGAACATCGCCCCGCCCGGGTGCACCACCACCAACACACCGATGAAACCCATCACCACCGCCACCCACTGCCCCACCGTCACCCGCTCCTTCAGCAACGGCGCCGACAGCGCGGTGACCAGCACCGGGGCAAGGAAGTTGACCGCCGTGGCCTCGGCCAGCGGCAGGTACTGCAGGCCGGTGGTGAACAGCAGGCTGGTGCTCAACAGGCTCAGGGCACGTAACGTCTGCAACAGCGGGCGGCGGGTGCGCAGCACGTTGAGGCCGGCCTTGGGCAGGAAGATGCCGGCCATCAGCAGCGTGTGCACCACATACCGCGCCCACACCACCATGATGATCGGGTACAGGCCGCCGAGGAACTTGGACAGGGCATCGTGACTGGCGAACAGGAACGTCGCCACCACCACCAGGGCGATGCCGCGCAGGGGTTGGTTGACTCCGGACAGCGGTGTGCTGGAACTCATGGCACTCTCGATGACGGCGCGGCTGGATGCGGCGCCCAGGGAAGGCCGCGCAGGCGTTGCCTGGCGGATGCAACAGCTCGGATTCTAGAAGAGATGCCGAAGAATAAGGAAGTTCAATTGCCGCCAGCCAAGGCCGACTGCAATTTCTGTTCGCTGATCGACCACTTTCCGCCCCGTGCGCATGGCCCGTGCCGTGCTGATCGCCGACCATCGAATGCGAACCCTGCCCACCCTACAAGGAATTTACATGCAAAGGCTCACCACCCGAAACGGCCTGGACCTGCCCGCGATCGGCCTGGGCACCTGGCCAATGACCGGCAGCGAGTGCACCCAGGCCGTGCGCCAGGCGCTTGAAGTGGGTTACCGGCACATCGACACCGCCACTGCCTATGACAACGAAGCCGCCGTCGGCCAGGCCCTGCGCGACAGCGATGTACCGCGCGAGCAGATTCACCTGACCACCAAGGTATGGTGGGATCGCCTGGCGCCCAAGGCCATGCGCCAGTCGCTGGAGGACAGCCTGCGCGCGCTGGGTACCGAGCAGGTCGATCTGTTCCACATCCACTGGCCCGGCCAGGACTGGGACCTGGCCCGCAGCATCGAAACCCTGGTGGCCCTGCGTGACGAGGGCAAGGCGCGCAGCATCGGCGTGGCCAACTTCCCGCTGGGGCTGCTGCGCCAGGTGGTGGAAACCCTGGGCGCGCCATTGTCGGCGATCCAGGTGGAATACCACGTGCTGCTCGGCCAGCAACCGCTGCTGGACTACGCCCGCCGCCACGACCTGCTGCTCACCGCCTACACCCCGCTGGCCCGTGGGCAGGCGGCGGCGCAGCCGGTGGTCCAGGCGATCGCCCGCAAGCATGGCGTACTGCCCAGCCAGGTGGCGCTGAAGTGGTTGCTGGACCAGGACGGCGTGGCGGTGATCCCCAAGGCCGGCAGCCGCGAGAACCAGCTGGCCAACCTGGCGGTGTCGAACGTGCAACTGGATGACGAGGACCGCGCTGCGATCGCCGGGTTGCCGAAGGACCAGCGGGTGGTGAGCCCGGCGTTTGCGCCGGACTGGAACAGCTAAGCCTTGATCAAGCCTTGAAAGCTTGCACGGCCCATGTGGGAGCGGGTTCACCCGCGAACACCGGCGCAGCCGGTGCCAGCCACCGTGTCGCCTGCTTCGCGGGTGAACCCGCTCCCACAGGTACTGCGCCGGGCCGATCGGCTGCGGTGATTCTGCAGGCCCGCGCAAGGGCACTATGCCGGCGTCATGACCTGCTTCAACCGCTCGTTCGCCGGTGCCGGTCGCCCGTACAGGTAACCCTGGAAGTGCGAGCAACCCTCCGCCGCCAACCGGCGCATCTGCTCCTCCGACTCAACCCCCTCGGCCGTGGTCTTGATCATCAGGCTGTTGGACAGGTCGGTAATGGCGCGGATGATCGACATCGCCTCGCGGCTGTCGCACATGTCATGCACGAACGACTTGTCGATCTTGATCCGGTCGAACGGGAACGAACGCAGGTAGCCCAGCGAGGAATACCCGGTGCCGAAATCATCCAGCGAAATGGACACGCCCAGGTCCTTCAGTGCACGCAGGGTACGCACGTTTTCCTCGCTGTTGCCCAGCAGCACCGACTCGGTGATCTCCAGCTCCAGCCGCTGTGGCGGCAGGCCTGAGTCGGCCAGCGCCAGGGCCACGGTGTGCACCAGGTTGGCATTCTTGAACTGCACCGCCGACAGGTTGACCGACACCGTCTGCTCACTGTCCCAGCTGGCCGCCTCCTGGCAGGCCAGGTTCAGCGCCCGGTTGCCCAGTTCGTGGATCAGCCCGGTTTCCTCGGCGATGGGGATGAAGTCCATGGGCATGACCATGCCGCGGGTCGGGTGCTCCCAGCGCAGCAACGCCTCATAGCCGGTAACGCTGCTGGTCTGCTGGTCGACCACCGGCTGGTAGTGCAGCTGCAACTGGCCCAGGTGCAGCGCGGTGCGCAGGTCGGTTTCCACCAGGCGGCGCTGGCGGGCGGCGACGTCCAGTTCGACGTTGAAGCACTCGTAGCGGTTGCGGCCATTGCGCTTGGCCTCGTACAGCGCCATGTCGGCGTAGCCCAGCAGTTGCTCGGCCTGGTCGCTGTCATCAGGCGCAATGGCAATACCGATGCTCACCCCCACCGTGAACTGGTGCCCCTCGATCTGGAACGGCGGGCAGATCGCGTTGATCAGGCGCTGCGCAGTGTTGCATGCGGCCTCCCGGCCCTCCAGGCCGGTCAGCACCACGGCAAACTCGTCGCCGCCCAGGCGGGCCAGGGTGTCGTGTTCGCGCAGCTCGCGGCGCAGGCGCTTGCCCAGCGCGCGCAGCAGCTTGTCGCCAAAGGCGTGGCCCAGCGAATCGTTGATGTTCTTGAAGTTGTCCAGGTCCAGGCACAGGGCGGCGGTCAGCTTGGCGTGCTCGCTGTCACGCACCAGCGCCTGGCGCAGGCGTTCGTTGAACAGGGTGCGGTTGGGCAGCCCGGTCAGCGCATCGTGGTGCGCCATGTGGTGGATCTGCGCGTGGGCGGCCAGCTCTTCTGTGGCGTCTTCGGCAACGAACAGCACGTAGTCGGCCTGGCCTTCACGGTTCTGGCTGAGCAAGGTGCGGCTGCGCAGGGTGCGTGGGCCGCAGGCCGTGTCGACCCGGGTTTCGGCGGCATGGCCCTTGGTGCTGCGGGCGCCACGGGCCAGTTGCTGTTCCAGGTAACCGGCAACACCCGGTGCCAGGCATTCGCCGGGCAACTGCCCGGTCATCCTGCGCTGCGGCCCGCCGAACAGGCGTTCGGCCTGCTGGTTGGCCAGCAGGATGCGCTGGCTTTCGAGGTCCTGGACAATGACGCTGGCGGGGATGTTGGCAATCACCGAATCAAGAAACTGCGACAGCTTGGTCATTTCCTGGCTGTACTGCTCGGCCAGTTCCTTGGCCTGCAGCAGTTCCAGCTCTTGCCGGTGGTGCTCGGAAATGTCGCGGGTGACCTTGGCGAAGCCCACCAGTTGCCCGGCATCGTCGTACACCGCGTCGATCACCACATGGGCATGGAAGGTCGTGCCGTCCTTGCGCAGGCGCGAACCGGTCTCTTCGAAGCGCCCGGTGCTGCGCGCCTGCTCAAGGTTGAGCGCGGGCAGCCCGGCGGCGCGCTCGGCATCGGTATAGAACAACGAGTAGTGCTGGCCGACGATTTCCTCGGCCAGGTAGCCCTTGGCGCGCTGGGCGCCGGGGTTCCAGTTGGCGACGATTCCTTCGGGGGTGAGCAGGTAGAAGGCATAGTCCACCACACTCTGGATCAACAGCCGGTACATGATGTCGGGGCTTGCGACTAGCGACATGAACTTTACCTGGGCCTTCGAAAGGCGTGAAAAGGATTGGTGGCATTATGCCTCCGATGACGATTTTGTGAAGTAGCTCACAAAAAGCCACGATCCCTTCAATTTGCGAACGAAGGCTGGCAACCCCTCAATGGCGGGCGCCCGTCACCAGGAAGTTGAGCAAGCCCGGTTCGTCATCCAGGGCTATGGGCTGCGCCGGGCGCGACAGCTCGGCCAGCACGGCATTGCAGAAGGCCACGGCAGGCATGTCCTGTGCGTAACAGCGCATCAGCCAGTCGCCCTCGCCGCCCAGCAGTTGCAATGCCACCGCCCGGCCGATGCCCTGTCGGCGGTACTTTTTCAGGATGAACAGGTCGGCCAGTTCGAACGCGTCGATGCCCGGCAGCTCGCTGCGTTCGACCAGCACGAAACCGGCGATGAAACCATCTGCCAGCACCAGGTACGCGCCCCAGCCATCGGCCTGCCAGTAACGTTGCAGGTGCTCGTCATGGATATAGAAGCGGCCGTCCACTTCGACGTCTTCCTGCTCCCAGTCCGAGGACTCGTAGGCGTAGAACTGGTAGAGGTTGCGAATCAGCGGGGCCTGGTCGGCAGTGGTTGCCAGCAGTTCGATGGGCAGCATGGTGCGAGGGCTCGGGTAAAAAGGCGGATTCTAGATCAACAGCCCCTGGCAGCAAAAAGCCCAGGCCCTCCCCGCACGGAAAGGCCCAGGCCAAAACCAGTCATCGATTGCTAGGCGCCCCTGTGGGAGCGGGCATGCCCTCGAACACCGGCAAAGCCGGTGCCATATACCGCGGTGCCTCTTCGCGGGCACGCCCGCTCCCACAGGGATCCCTTCAGGGCTCAGCTGTTTTGCAACGCACGCGGGCGGTGGCTGCGCGCCTCGGCGTCCGGCGCCTTGGCCGCCTGCAGGTGGAAGTCGAACGCCAGCTCGGCAAAGCGTTCGCCCTCTACGCCGCGATCACGCGCCGCCGCAGCATCCTCGACAAAGCGCAGCTCGCCGACCAGCTCGTCACGGGTGGCATAGGCAAAGTCATCCCACAGGTACTTGTCGCCGGCCAGGTTTATCTGCGTGGTCAGATGGCGGTGCCCCGGCGCCGAGATGAAGAAGTGCACGTGCGCCGGGCGCTGGCCGTGACGGCCAAGCAGGTCCAGGCACTCCTGGGTTGGCCCCTGCGGGTCGCAGCCGTACCCCGACGGCACGATGGAGCGCGCGCGGTAACGCCCTTCGGCATCGGTGATGATGCGCCGGCGCAGGTTGTACTCGGACTGGGTGGAGTCGAAGTACGAATAGGTGCCCTGGGTGTTGGCGTGCCACAGGTCAACGGTGGCGCCGGCCAACGGCTTGCCTTCGGTATCGAACACCTGGCCCTGGAGGAACATCACCACGCCCGGGTCGCTGCCGTCGTCCATGCGCGCTTCGCCCTGCGCCAGCGGCGCCCCCGCCACATACAGCGGGCCTTCGATGGTGCGCGGGGTGCCGCCAGTCAGGCCGGCCTCGGCGTCCTTGGCATCCTGCAGCAGGTCGAGGAAGTGCTCGATGCCCAGCCCCGCCGCCAGCAGGCCGGCTTCGTTACGGCCACCCAGGCGGTTGAGGTAGTCGACGGCATGCCAGAACTCGTCTTCGGTGATTTCCAGGTCTTCGACCAGGCGTGCAGTGTCCTGCAGCACACGCAGGATGATCTGCTTGAAGCGTGGGTTGCCTTCGGCATGGCCCAGGCCGGCCACTTCCTTGAAGAACGCCTGAACATCGGCAGTATGGGAAATTTTCACGGTCATCGTGCTTGCCTCATCTTGTTCTTGTCAGGTAGACAGGTGCGACTCAGCGGTCGTCGCTGTGAATCGACGAGGGGTGCCGGCACAGGCCGTCGACCTCGATGTCCATGTACGGAAACAGCGGCAGCTGCATCAGGGTGTCGTGCAGCGCCTCGACGCTGGGCACGTCGAACACGCTGTAGTTGGCGTAGTGCCCGGCAATGCGCCACAAGTGGCGCCAGGTGCCTTCGCGCTGCAGGCGCTGGGCCAGTTCCTTTTCGTCGGCCTTGAGCCGGGCGGCCTTGGCCGGGTCCATGTCGACCGGCAGTTTCACGGTCATCTTCACGTGGAACAGCATGCTGGTATCTCCTTTCTCTGATTTGGCGCGAACACTGTGGGAGCGGGCGAGCCCGCGAACACGGGCGAAGCCCGTGCTATCCACCGCGTCGCCTGCTTCGCGGCTAAAGCCGCTCCCACAGGAACAGCGTTGCTCTCGAGGTTGTCGCTGTACCTGTGGGATCGCGCCAAGTTTTAAAATTTGAGCAAGACAGTTGCTCCCACAGGGGTTGTGTGTTCTTTCAGCCAGCGTGACTCAGCGGCGGGCGAAGCGCGCCAGGCGCTGTTCGTCCAGGGTCAGGCCCAGGCCCGGGGTACTTGGAATGTGCAGCTGGAAGTCGCGGTACTGCGGCGGCTCGTTGACGATTTCTTCGGTCAGCAGCAGCGGCCCGAACAGCTCGGTGCCCCAGGTGAGCTGGCGCAGGGTCAGGAAGGCGTGAGCCGAAGCCAGGGTGCCGATCGAGCCTTCGAGCATGGTCCCGCCATACAGGGCGATGCCGGCAGCCTCGGCGATTTGCGCGGTGCGCAGCACGGCGCGCGGGCCACCGTTCTTGGCTATTTTCAAGGCGAAGATGCTGGCCGCGCCGTCGGCGGCCAGGCTGAAGGCGTCCTCGACGCTTTCGATCGACTCGTCGGCCATGATCGGCGCCGGGCTGCGCTGGTTCAGGCGCACCTGGCCGCTGCGGTTGATGCGCGAAATCGGTTGCTCGATCAGGTCGATGCCGTTGTCGCCAAGCACCTGGCAGGCACGGATGGCCTGGGATTCGTCCCAGTACTGGTTGACGTCGACCCGCACGCTGGCGCTGTCGCCCAGCTCGCGCTTGATCGCCACCACGTGCCTGAGGTCCTGGGCCAACGGGTTGGCGCCGATCTTCAGCTTGAACACCCGATGCCGGCGAATCTCCAGCATGTGCTGGGCTTCGGCAATGTCGCGGGCGGTGTCGCCGCTGGCCAGGGTCCAGGCCACTTCCAGGCTGTCGCGCACGCGGCCACCCAGCAGTTCGCTGACCGGCAGGCCCAGGCGCTTGCCCTGGGCATCGAGCAAGGCGCTCTCGATACCCGACTTGGCAAAGGTGTTGCCCTTGGCCAGCTTGTCCAGCTTGAGCATGGCGGCGTTGATGTTGTCTGCCGGC
The DNA here is from genome assembly GCF_002113245.1 of Pseudomonas sp. B13(2017). Taxonomy (NCBI): domain Bacteria; kingdom Pseudomonadati; phylum Pseudomonadota; class Gammaproteobacteria; order Pseudomonadales; family Pseudomonadaceae; genus Pseudomonas; species Pseudomonas sp. B13(2017). The sequence continues at coordinate 46,274 of NZ_NEJX01000015.1, read as the reverse complement.
AGGCCGATCAGCGCCGGCGCCAGGTGCGCATCGATGTTGGCCTTGATGCCCTCGGGGCTTTCGTAGCCATAGGCCAGGCCGCCGATGGTGGTGGCCTCGCCGATGCCTTCCACGCCATCACTGCAGCGAACACGCAATACCACCAGGGTCTGCTGCTGCATGGTGTGCATCGCCAGCTTGTGCGGGCGAATGGTCGGCAGGTCGACGATAATTGCCTCTATACGTTCAATCAGCGCGCTTGTCATTGTTGCCAGGTCCCGTGGTTTCGGGCTGCCAGCCGCAGGCCCGAGTAGTGCATTTACTTGCTTGTTCAAGGATTGCGCGAGACCCTGATAGCCGTCCAATATCGAATGAATCTCCCACCATACCCTGGAGGTCTGATGGAGCTGCGCCACCTGCGTTACTTCAAGGTCCTGGCCGAAACCCTGAACTTCACTCGCGCCGCCGAGCTGCTGCACATTGCCCAGCCACCGCTGAGCCGGCAGATCAGCCAACTCGAGGACCAGCTCGGTACCTTGCTGGTGGTGCGCGACCGCCCGCTGCGGCTGACCGAGGCGGGCCGATTCTTCTACGAGCAGAGCTGCACCGTGCTGCAGCAGTTGGAGAACATAAGCGACAATACCCGCCGCATCGGTCAGGGCCAGCGCCAGTGGCTGGGGATCGGCTTTGCCCCCTCGACCCTGTACAAGGTGCTGCCGGAGCTGATCCGCGAACTGCGCCAGGACAGCGAGCTGGAACTGGGCCTGAACGAGATGACCACGCTGCAGCAGGTGGAGGCGCTGAAAAGCGGGCGCATCGACATCGCCTTCGGGCGCATTCGCATCGATGACCCGGCCATTCACCAGCAAGTGCTGTGCGAGGACCCGCTGGTGGCTGTATTGCCCAAGGGCCACCCGCTGGCGAGCAGCCCGCTTACCCTTGCCCAGCTGGCTGGCGAGGCGTTCATCCTCTACCCGGCCAACCCGCGGCCCAGCTATGCCGACCATGTGCTGGCACTGTTCGCCCACCACGGCATGAGCATCCGCGTCAGCCAGTGGGCCAACGAACTGCAGACCGCCATCGGCCTGGTGGCCGTCGGCGTAGGCGTGACCCTGGTGCCGGCGTCGGTGCAGCAGCAGCACCGCACCGATATCGAATATGTAAGCCTGCTCGACAGCGGCGCCGTCAGCCCGATCATCCTCAGCCGGCGCATGGGCGATGTGAGCCCGATCGTGCAGCGCTGCCTGGCATTGATTGCACAACAGGCCGAATGAGCGCGCGCTCCTGCAGGATCGACAGTCTGTCTAGATACCTGAAGCTTGCGCGGACCCTGTGGGAGCGGGCGTGCCCGCGAACACGGGCGAAGCCCGTGCCAGCCACCGTATCGCCTGTTTCGCGGGCACGCCCGCTCCCACAGGGTCCCCGCCAATCCGCAGGAACGGCCTGATATCGCCCCCTGGTCATCATCAACCAACAGGAAAAACCAGCATGATTCACGGCAAGACACTGCAAGCATGGTGCAGCTCCCACCCCCTGATCGAAGACCTGGTGGCCCTGCGCGAAACCCGTTGGTTCAACCCGCACATTGCCCCTGCCGCCCGGGCCCTGGCCGATGTCGGCCTGAGCGCAGCCGATGTCAGTGCCGCCAGTGCCCGGCTGGCACGCTTTGCTTCCTACCTGGCCAGCGTGTTCCCGGATACCGCCGCCACCGGCGGCATCATCGAGTCGCCACTGCGCCCGCTGCCCACCCTGCACGCCACCTTGCTGCAGGCAGCGGGCCTGCCAGCCAGCGGTTCACTCTGGCTCAAGGCCGACAGCGAGCTGCCGATCTCGGGTTCGATCAAGGCCCGCGGCGGTATTCATGAAGTGCTCAAGCATGCCGAAGACCTCGCTCTGGAGGCCGGCCTGATCAGCCTCGACAGCGATTACCGGGAACTGGCCAGCGACCAGGCCCGGCAATTCTTCAGCCAGTACAAGGTTGCGGTCGGCTCGACCGGCAACCTCGGCCTGTCGATCGGCATCATGAGCGCCAGGCTGGGCTTTCAGGCAACCGTGCACATGTCGGCCGATGCCCGCCAGTGGAAGAAGGACAAGCTGCGCGCCCATGGCGTGAAGGTGGTCGAGTACGAAAGCGACTACAGCGTGGCAGTGGAGCAAGGGCGCCAGCAGGCGGCGGCGGACCCGAGCTGCTACTTCGTCGACGACGAGAACTCGCCACACCTGTTCCTCGGCTATGCAGTGGCGGCCGAGCGGCTGGCCGTCCAGTTCGAGGCCGCGGGTATCAAGGTGGATGCCGAGCACCCGCTGTTCGTCTACCTGCCCTGCGGGGTCGGCGGCGGCCCGGGTGGCGTGGCGTTCGGCCTGAAGCTGATCTGGGGCGACCATGTGCACTGCATCTTCGCCGAGCCCACCCACTCGCCCTGCATGTTCCTGGGGGTGTATAGCGGTTTGCATGACGCCACCAGCGTGCAGGATTTCGGCATCGACAACCTGACCGCCGCCGACGGCCTGGCGGTGGGCCGCCCTTCCGGCTTTGTCGGCAAGGCGATGCAGCGTTTGCTCGATGGCTATTACACGGTCAGCGACGAGGCGCTGTACCGGCTGTTGGTGCTGGCCCATGACCAGGAGAACGCGCGGCTGGAGCCTTCGGCGCTGGCGGGGATGCCGGGCATGGTCAGGGTGCTTGAATCGCCTGAGTACCTGGCGCGCATGGGTCTGTCGGCTGGGCGCATGGACCGGGCCACGCACCTGGTGTGGGGGACCGGTGGCAGCATGGTGCCGGAGGCAGAGTTTGCGGCCTATCTGGCCAAAGGAAGGGGCTGAGGAATCGTCTCTGCTTTGATGCTTGTGGGAGCGGCCTTGCGTCGCGAAAGGGCCGCACAGCGGCCCCGGCAATCCATGCGACACCGCTGACATCCTGGGGCTGCTTTGCAGCCCTTTCGCGACGCAAGGCCGCTCCCACAAAAAAGCAGAAGCATACCGGGCAGGATTCGAGTTCGACCTAACCCGGCAGGCTATAACGCTCGGCAAAGTACTGCCGGAAAAAGTCCACTGCCACTCGCACCTTGGCCGAACTGGCCAGCGGCGTGGTGTACACCGCCCAGATATCCGCCGGCTGGTGATAGTCCTCCAGCACCTGCACCAGGCGCCCGTCCTGCAGGCTGTCGTGCACATCCCACCAGGAACGCAGCAATATCCCGCGCCCGTCCAGGCACCACTGGTGCGCCACTTCGCCATGGTTGCTCGACAAACCGCCGGTTACCCGCACCCCCTCCTCACCCTCCGGGCCCATCAGCTGCCACACGCCAAACGGGTGGTCGCGCTCCTTGATCACCAGGCAGTCATGACTGGCCAGGTCGCCCAGCACCTTGGGCGTGCCGCGCCGGGCCAGGTACGCCGGCGCGGCGCACAACACCCGGCGGTTGCGCGCCAGCGGCTTGGCAATCAGGTTGGGAGCGATGGCGTTGCCCACGCGAATATCCAGGTCGACGCCTTCGGCGATCAGGTCCACCAGGCGGTCATGCACGTCCAGGCGAATGTCCAGCCGCGGGTAGCGCTCGGCCAGCTCCGACAAGGCCGGCGCCACGAAGCGCCGGCCCAGGCCCAGGCTGCTTGCGATGCGCAGTTGCCCGGCCGGCTCGCGGTGCTGGGCGCTGATGTCATCACCCATGCGCTGCACCGCATCGAAAATCTGCAGCGCCCACTGGTACACCCGCTCGCCCTCCTCGCTCACCGTCACCCGCCGGGTGGTGCGGTGCAACAGGCGCACTTCCAGGGTTTGCTCGAGCATGCGAATGCGCTTGCTGATGTAGGCCGCCGACATGCCCAGCTCATCGGCCACGGCCGCGAAGCTGGCGCGCTTGGCCACTTGCAGGAAGATGTTGAGGTCGTCGAGGTTGGGTAGATTATTCACGTAGCGTGTTCCAAGAATCCATGAATGGCTAGATTATCTCCGGATCAAGCCCTTATAGCATGGCCAGCACCTGTTCCCTAGACAACGAGTGCACCCCATGAGCAAGACTTTCAGAATCGCGGCAATCCCCGGCGATGGCATCGGCAACGAAGTACTGCCTGAAGGCATTCGCGTGGTCGAGGCCGCTGCGCGCAAGCACGGCCTGGACATCAGCTTCGAGTTCTTCGAGTGGGCCAGCTGCGATTACTACCTGGCCCACGGCAAGATGATGCCGGACGACTGGTTCGAACAGCTCAAGGGTTTCGACGCCCTGTACTTCGGCGCAGTGGGCTGGCCTGACAAGGTACCGGACCACATCTCCCTGTGGGGTTCACTGCTCAAGTTCCGCCGCGACTTCGACCAGTACGTGAACATCCGCCCGGTGCGCCTCTTCCCCGGCGTACCTTGCCCACTGGCTGGCCGTGAGCCAGGTGACATCGACTTCGTGGTCATTCGCGAGAACACCGAGGGCGAGTACTCGTCGCTGGGCGGGCGCATGTTCGAAGGCACCGAGAACGAGTTCGTGCTGCAGGAGTCGGTGTTCACCCGCCGCGGCGTCGACCGCATCCTCAAGTACGCCTTCGATGTGGCCCAGACCCGCCAGCGCAAGCATGTCACCTCGGCCACCAAGTCCAACGGCATGGCCGTGAGCATGCCGTACTGGGACGAGCGCACGGCGGCGATGGCTGCCAATTATCCGGAAATCAGCTGGGACAAGCAGCACATCGATATCCTCTGCGCGCGCTTCGTGCTGCAACCGGACCGCTTCGACGTGGTGGTGGCCTCGAACCTGTTCGGCGACATCCTCTCCGACCTCGGCCCGGCCTGCGCCGGCACCATCGGCATCGCGCCGTCGGCCAACCTCAACCCCGAGCGCAAGTTCCCGTCGCTGTTCGAACCGGTGCACGGTTCGGCGCCGGACATCTACGGCAAGAACATTGCCAACCCGATCGCGATGATCTGGTCCGGTGCGCTGATGCTCGACTTCCTCGGCAACGACGGCGCCGACCCGCGCTATCGCGCCGCCCACGACGATATCCTCAAGGCCATCGAGCAGGTCATCGCCGCCGGTGACGTGACCCGCGACATGGGCGGGCAGCAGTCCACCCAGCAAGTGGGCCAGGCCATCACCGCGCTGGTCGAGGCCTGATCCACCAGGGCCGATTGTCAGAAGTGTCTGACAATCGGCCCTTTGGCTCTTGCGAGCGGCGTGGATTGTATGCAAAATCTGTTAACCATTAGATATTCGTAAACCAAAGGTTAACGTCCAAGGAAGGAGTGGTACTGCAACACCCCGGATGCCTGCCGGGTAAAACAAGTACGCCAACGTCCCAGGAGACGATGATGTCGCACAAGAATAAAAAGATTGATGTGTTCCTGATTACCGTGAGCCTGATTGCCGTGCTGCTCACCGTGATCGGCCTTGCAGCCTTCCCCGCCCAGGCGGAAAGCGCCGCCAACCAGTTGTTCGAACTGTCCACCCGCACCTTCGGTACCAGCGTGCAGGTGCTGGTGTTCGGCAGTACCCTGGCCGTGCTGTACCTGGCCTTCAGCAAGTACGGCAACATCCGCCTGGGCAGCGGCAAGCCCGAATACGCCACCGCCACCTGGGTGTTCATGTTCATCTGCGCCGGCATGGGCTCGTCGACCCTGTACTGGGGCGTGATGGAATGGGCCTACTACTACCAGACCCCAGGCCTGAACATCGCCGCGGCCAGCCCCAAGGCGCTCGAGTACAGCGTTGGCTACTCGTTCTTCCACTGGGGCATCAGCGCCTGGTCGATCTATGCCCTGGCCTCGCTGGCCATGGCCTACCACTTCCATGTGCGCAAGAAGAGCGGCCTGAACCTGGCCTCGATCGTCGAAGCGGTGACCGGCTTCAAGGCTACCGGGCCGGTAGGCCGTAGCGTCGACCTGATCTTCCTGCTGACCATGATGGGCGCGCTGACCGTGTCGCTGGCCCTCACCGCCTCCACCCTCACCCGCGGCCTGCACGACCTGGCCGGCACCCCGGACACCTTCACCGTGCAACTGCTGGTGATCGGTGGCGTGGCAGTGATGTTCTCGCTCAGTTCCTACATCGGCATCGATGGCGGCCTGCAGCGCCTGAGCAAGATGGTGTGCATCGGCGCGCTGGTGTTCGCCGCGGTGATCCTGCTGGTCGGCCCGACCCAGTTCACCATCAACAACACCGCCAACTCGATTGGCCTGATGATCCAGAACTACGTGCACATGAGCCTGTTCACCGACCCGGCCGGCGACGGTGCCTTCACCCGCAACTGGACGGTGTTCTACTGGCTGTGGTGGGTGTCGTACGCACCAGGCGTGGCCATGTTCGTGACCCGCGTTTCGCGCGGCCGGCAGATCAAGGAAGTGGTGCTGGCCCTGCTGCTGGGTGGCAGCTTCGGTTGCTGGTTCTTCTTCGGCGCGCTGGAAAGCTACAGCATGCACCAGTTCATCACCGGTGCGGTGGATGTACCGAAGATGCTCGCCGAACAAGGCGGCGAATCGGCCGTGACCCACCTGCTGCTGGCGTTGCCATGGGGCCAGGTGTTCCTCGGTGTGTACCTGTTCATCATGGCCATCTTCTGTGCCTCGCACATGGATGCCGCAGCCTATGCGGTAGCCGCCACCAGCACCCGCAACCTGCGTGAAGGCGACGACCCGACACCGACCCACCGCCTGTTCTGGTGCGTGGTGCTGACCCTGGTGCCACTGGCCATGCTGTTCGCCAAGGCCTCGCTGTCGACCATGAAGACCGCCGTGGTGCTGACCGCCATCCCGTTCATGGTGATCCTGCTGGTGAAGATCTACGGCTTCTTCAAGTGGATGATCGCCGACTACGGCCAGGTATCGGCCCACCTGATCGACGAAGAAGCGGCCCGCATGGCTGGCGAAGAGCCAACCGAGCAAGCCCCGCGCAGCGCCGCTGCGGTGCACTGACCGATGCTGTAGAAGCGAGCTTGCTCGCGATGGGGCTGCCAAGCAGCCCCAGGATAGCTGCAAATTTTTTTGCCTGATCTGTTAACCAACAGATACGCGTTAACCAATAAATACAAACCGAGCTTGTGAGAAACCTGTCATGAACGACTTCAAACGCCTGCCCGCCGATTTCTGCGCGAATGCCGACGAGGCCTTCACCATCCCCGCCAATTTCTACACCCAGGCCGCGGTGTTCGAGCACGAGAAGGAAGCGATTTTCGCTCGCAGCTGGATCTGCGTGGGCCACCGTAGTGAAGTGGCAGAGAACAACGCCTACATCACCCGCGAAGTGATTGGCGAAAGCATCATCGTCGTACGTGGCCGTGACAGCGTATTGCGCGCGTTCTACAACGTCTGCCCGCACCGCGGCCACCAGCTGCTCAGCGGCAGCGGCAAGGCCAAGAACGTCATCACCTGCCCTTACCACGCCTGGACCTTCAAGCTCGACGGCGAACTGGCCCACGCCCGCAACTGCGACAACGTGGTCAACTTCGACAAGGAAAACTCCACCCTGGTGCAGCTGCGCGTAGAGGAATACGCCGGTTTCATCTTCATCAACATGGACATGGACGCAGGCTCGGTAGAAGACCAGTTGCCAGGCATGCAGGCACGCATGCGTGAAGCCTGCGCGGTGATCGACGACCTGCACCTGGCCGCGCGCTTCGTCAGCGACACCCCGGCCAACTGGAAGTCGATCGTCGACAACTACCTGGAGTGCTACCACTGCGCCCCTGCCCACCCGGGCTTCTCCGACTCGGTGGACGTTGGCCAGTACAGCCACAGCCTGCACGGCAACTGGACCCTGCAATACGGCCTGGCCAAGCCTTCGGAGCAGTCGTTCAAGTTCGACGAGAATGTGAAAGACCCATCGTTCGCCGGTTTCTGGGCCTGGCCTTGCACCATGTTCAACGTGCCGCCAGGAGCCAACTTCATGACCGTGATCTACGAGTTCCCGGTCGATGCCGAAACCACCCTGCAGCACTACGACATCTACTTCCTCAACAAGGACATCAGCGAAGAGCAGCAGAAGCTGATCGACTGGTACCGCGAAGTGTTCCGCCCGGAAGACCTGCGCCTGGTCGAAAGCGTGCAGAAGGGCCTGAAGTCCCGTGGCTACCGTGGCCAGGGCCGGATCATGGCCGACCGCGAGCGCAGCGGCATGAGCGAACACGGCATTGCCCACTTCCACAACCTGATCGCCGTGGCCCACCTCGACGATTGATGGCAACCGCTCCACGTTTTTTGCACGTAAAGGTGCGCGGCAGGGCCTGCCGCGCACCCAGGCAGTCGAGGTGAACCATGGCCAACACATATGAAATGTTCAGCGTGCAGGTTACCGCAGTGGAACAAGCCACGCCGCTGATCAAGCGCTTTACCCTGGCCCGCGAAGACGGCGCGGCGATGCCCGCCTTCACCGGTGGCAGCCACGTCATCGTGCAGATGCACGGCACCGACGGCAGCCAGTTCAGCAACGCCTACTCGTTGATGAGCGACCCGCGCGACACCCGCAGCTACCAGATTGGCGTGCGCCTGGAGGAGCAGTCCAAGGGCGGCTCGGCGTTCATGCACCAGCAGGTGGAAGTGGGCACCCGCCTGACCATTTCCTCGCCCAACAACCTGTTCGCGCTGGACCCGACCGCCGGCCGCCATGTGCTGATTGCCGGCGGCATCGGCATTACCCCGTTCCTGGCGCAACTGCATGAACTGGAAGGCGCCAGTGCCGACTACGAACTGCACTATGCCTTCCGCGCGCCGGAGCACGGGGCGTTCCAGGACCAGCTGGCCAACGGCCCGCACGCCGCCAACACCCGTTTCTACATCGACAGCCTCGACCGCAAGCTCGACCTGGCCGCCCTGTGCGCGGGCCTGGACGAGCAGGCGCACCTGTACGTGTGCGGCCCCAAACCACTGATCGACGCGGTCATCGCCTGCGCCGCCGAGGCCGGCATTGCCGAGCACCGCGTGCATTGGGAACAGTTTGCCGCCACTCCGGTCACCGGCAGTGCCTTTACCGTGGTGCTGGCGCAGTCGGGTGTGGAGCTGCAGGTGGAAGAAGGCATGACCATCCTGCAGGCCATCGAGAAGTCCAAAGCCGCCAAGGTCGAGTGCCTGTGCCGCGAAGGCGTGTGCGGCACCTGCGAGACGGCCATCCTCGAGGGTGAAGCCGAGCATTACGACCAGTACCTGAGCGACGAAGAAAAGGCTGCCCAGCAGAGCATCATGCTGTGCGTCTCGCGTGCTCGTACTGCCCGCTTGGTGCTCGACTTGTAATAACCGCCCGGCTGATGCTGCCTGTACTGGCCTCATCGCCGGCAAGCCAGCTCCCACAGGTACTGCACATGGCTTGAAGGCGATGCGGTCGATGTGGGAGCCGGCTTGCCGGCGATGAGGCCAGTACAGGCAACACAAGGTCGAGAGAGAGGACCACTGATCCGTCAACCAAAAGTTGACAGCTTGGGTATACTGGCAGGCTCTTGGCCCAGATCAGGACACCCTGCCGATGTTGGAAAACAGCTTCGCCTTCCGCCTCAAGGAACTGCTCGAGCATCACAAGCTGACCCTGCAAGCCGTGGGCACGGCCTTGGGCATTTCGCGCACTGCGGTGCACAAGTGGACCCGTGGCGGCGAGATCGACTACGACAACCTGCGCAAGCTGGCCGACTTTCTCAAGGTCAACTGGATCTGGCTGCGCTATGGCGACGAGGCACTGCAGAACATCCAGCAACCACAGGTGGTCGAGCTGCCGATGACCGACCTGCGCCGGCGCCTGACTGCCGAGATCATGGAAAGCGAAACGCGCATGAAACTGGCCCAGGAAGGCGCACGCATCGTCACCTGGGAATGGAACCTGATCAGTGACGAGGTCACCTACTCGCCCAATGTCGAGCAGGTATATGGCTGGCCGGTGCACCATAACGAAGACTTCTGGAAACACCTGCCGGGCGAAGACGTGCAGCACATGCAGGCGATGTATGCCGAGGCAGTGGCCAAGGGCAACGGCTGCGAGTGCGACTTCCGCATCACCCGCCCCGACGGTGAAGTACGCTGGATCTCCTCCCGCGCCACGGTGGTACGCGACAGCGCCGGGCGATCGGTGAAGATGGTCGGCATCAGCATGGACAACACCGAGCGCCAGATGGCCCAGCAGGCCTTGAGCCAGAGCGAGGAACGCTTCCGCACGATCTTCGAGCTGGCCTGGGGTGCCCTCGCCTACATCGACCCCGACGGCACCTGGCAACGGGTCAACAACAGCCTGTGCGAGCTGCTGGGCTACCGTGCCGAGGAACTGTACGGCATGACCTTCCAACAGATCACCCACGCCGATGACCTGGCGCAGAACCTGCAATTGCTGCAGCGCATGCTGGCTGGCGAAACCGAGCGTTACGAGGTGGAAAAACGCGTACGCCACAAGAACGGCGAGTACATCTGGGTACGCGCCCGCACCTCGCTGCAACGTCGCGACAACGGCGAGCCGGAGCACCTGATCAGCGTGTTCGAAGACATCAGCGCCGAGCGCCAGGAGCATGAACGGCTGCAGGCGCATATTGCCGCGCTGGAGGCCCGCCTGGCTGCTTCGTGACAAGGCTTACCCGAAAACCCAAGTCTGTCGCGATCCGTGTGGGAGCGGGTTCACCCGCGAACACGGGCGAAGCCCGTGCCATCCACCGCGGTGCCTGCTTCGCGGGTGAACCCGCTCCCACAGGGACCGCGCCAGCTTTCAGATTTGAGTAAGGCAGTTGCTCCTTTGCTGCCAGGCCGGCAGGTGATCGCCGCGCAGCCAGTCGATAAACCGCGCAAACAACTCCGACTGCGAGTTGATCTCCAGCTTCAGGTACAGGTTCTTGCGGTGCATGCGCACGGTTTCCGGCGAGATGCCCAGCTCCAGCGCGGTGGACTTCACCGAATGCCCACGCAAGATCATGTGCGCCACCTCCCGCTCACGGTCGGTCAGCACCTGACAGCCGAAACTGTCGAACGCCGCCTGCAGGCTGCCACGCTCCGTCGATGCGGGGCCGGGCTCCAGATGGTGCCGGGCGTAGCGCCCCAGCAGCTCGCGTACCATCGGCTCCAGCGCACGCAGCAGGTCGATCTGCCCGGCGCTCAGGCGCGTGCCGCTGCAGCCCTGGAACAGGCTCAGCGACAACTTGCGGCCAGCGCTGAGGTCGACGATGTAATAGCTGTCTTCACTGCAACCGGTACCCAGGTAATAGGCCTTGTAGTAGTCGCTGTCGAAGAAGTTGTCCGGGGCGATTTCCTGCAGGTGGTAGAAGCCCTCGGCCAGGCCGCTCTGCACGGCCAGGCAGAACGGGTCGAGCAGGTAGCCGGCAGTGAAGTAGCGCTCCAGCACGGCAGCGCGGTGCAGGTCGGGGATGCCTTGCTGGTACAGCAGTTGCGGTGCCCGCCCCTCGCACTCGAGGCTGATCATCATCGATTCCACCTGCACCAGCTGGCCGATGGCGGCCGCCACATGCGCCAGCGCCTCGGGCGTTTCGCTGTGGGCCAGTGCGCGCTGCAGCGCCGCATGCCATTGCTGCAGCGCGCCCAGTGAAAGGGTAAGCGGGGTGTCGGGAGAGGCCTGGGTCATGCCCGGCAGTCTAGCCTGCCAGGCACGCCCGCGCACAGCCCTTTGCGCCAGGTTCATCGGCCCTGGTACAGGCCAAGCGCCGTGAGTTCGCGCGCGGTTTCGATGATGCACTGGCGCAGGGTTTCGACGATCTCGTCCACTTGCGCATGGGTAATGATCAGCGGCGGCGACATCACGTTCAGGTGCATGATCGGCCGCACCAGCAGCCCTTTGGCCTGGGCCTTGCTGTGGATGCGTTCGCCGATGTTCACCTCGTCGGCGAACAACGCCTTGCTGGCCTTGTCGGCAACGAACTCGACACAGGCCATCAGCTTCATGCAGCGCACATCCCCCACCAGCGGCAGCTCGCGCAGGCTTTGCAGGCGCTGCTCCAGGTAGCCGCCAACGTCCTTGACGTGCTCCAGCAAATGCTCGCGCTCGATGATCTCGATGTTCTTCAGCGCCGCGGTGCAGCACACCGGGTGGCCGCTGTAGGTGAAGCCGTGGGTGAAGCAGCGGCCCTTGCCCGGCTCGGCGATCACCTGCCAGATGCGCTCGGAGAAGATGCACGCCCCCAGCGGCAGGTAGGCCGAGGTCAGGCCCTTGGCGGTAGTGATGATGTCGGGGGTTACGCCGAACAGTTCCTCGCTGGCGAAGAAGGTGCCCAGGCGCCCGAACGAGGTCACCACTTCGTCGGCGACGAACAGGATGTCGTAGGTCTGGCACAGCTGCCACATGCGCTGGAAGTAGCCCTTGGGCGGAATGATCACCCCGCCCGAGCCCATGATCGGCTCGGCGAAGAACGCCGCCACGTTGTCGGCCCCCAGCGAGAGGATCTTGTCCTCGAACTCGGCCACCAGGAAGTCGAGGAACTCGGCCTCGTCCATGTCGTGCGGGGCGCGGTACAGGTTGGGGTTGGACACGTGGTGGATCAGGTCGTGGTGATAATCGAACTCCGGCACCCGGTCAGCTGCCTTGTTGCCGATCGACATGGTCAGCGTGGTGGAGCCATGGTAGGCATTGTAGCGGGCGATGATGTGCTTCTTGTGCGGCTTGCCACGGCAGTTCTGGTAGTACTGGATCAGCCGGTAGGCAGTGTCGACCGCGGTCGAGCCGCCGGTGGTGAGGAACACATGGTTCAGGTCACCCGGCGCCAGCTGCGCAAGCTTCTGGCACAGCTCGATGGCCACATCGTTGGCCATGTCGGAGAACGGGTTGGAATAGGCCAGCTGGCGTACCTGGTCGGCGATGGCCAGGGCCATTTCCTCGCGTCCCAGGCCAATGTTGGTGCACCACATGCCGCCGACGGCATCGAGGAAGCGGTTGCCGTGGGTATCGCGGATGCAGGCGCCCTCGCCGGCAACGATGTTCAGCGCGCCTTGCTCGCGGTGCTCGTCGAACACGTGGTAGCCGTGCATGTAGTGGGCCTTGTCGGCTTCCACCAGCGGGTCGTGGGCAATGGCGAATGCTTTGCTTGGGGTGGCCATGGGCAGCTCCTTGGCAGTGATCGTTGGGCAGTGTTCAGAAACCGGTCTTGACCGTGCTCCAGACCCGGGTGATGGCGCGCATGTCCTTCGGGCTCTGGGTTTTCTGCGCGAACAGGCGCTCGCGGGTTTGCGCGTCGGGGTAGATGGCCGGGTCCTGGCGGATCTCGTCGCGCACCAGCGCGGTGGCGGCGGCGTTGCTGTTGGCGTAGTGGATGTAGTCGGTGACCTTGGCCATGGTCTGCGGCTGCAGCAGGAACTCGATGAAGCGGTGGGCGTTGGCCGCGTGCGGCGCATCCTTGGGGATGTACAGGTTGTCGAACCAGATCAGCGAGCCTTCCTGGGGGATGAAGAACGACAGCTTGATGTCCTTCTTCGCTTCCACCGCGCGGGCCTGGGCGGTGGCGTAGTCGCCGGACCAGGTCAGGGCCAGGCAGACATCGCCGTTGGGCAGGCTGGTGAGGTAGTTGACCGAGTCGAACTTGCGAATGTACGGGCGAATGCCCAGCAGCAGTTGTTCGGCCGCCTTGAGGTCGGCCGGCGATGCGCTGCGTGGGTCCTTGCCCAGGTACTGCAGGGCCAGCGGGATGACTTCGGTCGGCGCATCCATCAGGGTGACGCCACAGTCGGCGAAGCGCGAGACGATCCTGGGGTCGAACAGCATGGCCAGCGAGCCGATGGGGGCATCGGGCATGCGCGCAGTGATCTTGTCGACGTTGTAGGTTACCCCCGAGCTGCCCCAGGTGTAGGGCGCCGAGTATTTCAGGCCGGGGTCGTAGCCTTGCAGGTTGTTCACCACCTGCTGGTCGAGGTTGTGCCAGCTGGGCAGTTGCTGCTTGTCCAGCGCCTGGAACACCCCGGCGCTGATCAGCGGGGGTACCAGGGAAGCGTTGAGCATGACCAGGTCGTAGCCGGAGCGGCCGGTGAGCAGTTTGGTCTGTACCGTTTCGTAGCCGTCGAAGGTGTCGTAGATGACCTTGATGCCGGTGGCCTTCTCGAAGTCGGCCAGGGTGGTTTCGCCGATGTAGTCGGTCCAGTTGTACAACCGCAACGTGTTACCGCTGTCCACCTCTGCCGCCTGGGCCAGGCTGGCGCCAGACGCCAGCAGCAGACCGCCAATCACCTTCAGTACCTTGCGCATGGCAACTCCATCGTGTGAATGCTCGGGATCGAGCCGATGGGGGCACTATCGAGGGATTTGCCGAAGGGGGACATACCCCGAATGTGTGGGTGGTCGTTTTTTTGGCAGGTGAATTTTGTATGAAGGCCACAGGCCCAATCGCCGGCAAGCCAGCTCCCACAGGTCCTCCACAGTCCTGAGGCCCTGTGATTTCCCTGTGGGAGCTGGCTTGCCGGCGATTGGGCCAGAACAGTCAATCACGTCAGCGGGTAAAGCGCCTCATCAAACTGCTCCAGACGCGGGAACACCAGTGGCTGGTCGTCCGAGAGCTGCTCCAGGCGCTGCCGGTACTGCTGCAAAAAGCCCTGCCGCGCCTCGTCACTGATGTACGGCACATGCCAGGCCACGAACGGCGGCAGTACCTCGAACCCCACGTAGGCCAGCGTGCCGCGCAAGATCGGCCGCAGCATGTCTTCCAGCGGCCCATGAATCGCCCCGTCGCCAAACATGTGCTCGCGCCCGCCCAGGGTCACGGTCACCAGCGCTTTCTTGCCCGCCAACCCGCCCTGGTCGTAGAAGCGCTTGCCGCCATAGCACACCCCCGACACCAGCACCCGGTCGATCCAGCCCTTGAGCATGGCCGGCGCCGAGAACCAGAAGATCGGGAAGTTCAGCACCAGCAAGTCGGCCCACAGCAGCTTGTCCAGCTCCTGCTGGATATCCGCGGCAATGGCACCACGCTTCACCCCCTGGCGCTGCTCCAGGGCATACACCAGGTACTCGGGGTTCTCGCGCTGGCTGAAGTCATCGGCACTGGCCACCGGGTTCCAGCCCATGGCGTACAGGTCGCTGACCTGCACCTGGTGGCCCTGGGCGCGGAAGGTTTCCACGGCCTGGTCACGCAGGGCAGCCGTGAACGATTGCGGCTCGGGGTGAGCGTGGACGATCAGTACATTCACAAACATTCTCCTCACACAAAACAGGTTGTCTTCCAGCTGTGGCTCAGCACTGCACCGCTTTCACCTCGACAAACTCGGCCAGGCCCTCCTCGCCCCACTCGCGCCCGTTGCCCGACTGCTTGTAGCCACCAAACGGTGCCTGGTAGTTGAACCCGCCACCGTTGATGAAGCACTGCCCGGCGCGTATCTGCCGCGCCAGGGCCAGGCCGTGCTCGCGGCTACCGGCCCACACCGCGCTGGACAGGCCGAACGGTGAATCGTTGGCCAGGGCCAGCGCCTGGGCCTCGTCGGCATAGGGGATCAGGCACAGTACCGGGCCGAAGATTTCCTCCTGGGCGATGCGCATGCGGTTGTCGACATCGGCGAACAACGTCGGCGCCACGTAGAAGCCGCGCTCGAAGCCGGCCGGCGTATCACCGCCGCACAGCAGGCGCGCGCCCTCTTCCTGCCCCAGGCGAATGTAGTCGAGCACGGTGCGCCGCTGGCCTGCCGAACACATCGGCCCGAGGAAGCTGGCCGGGTCACGCGGGTCGCCCATGTCCAGCGCACGGGTCTCGGTCTCGGCAATCTCCAGCGCCTCGGCGTAGCGGCTGGCCGGCAGCAGCATGCGGGTCAAGGCCGTGCAGGTCTGCCCCGAGTTGATCATCACATCCTGCACGCCATGGCGCACCGCCGCGTGCAGGTCGGCGTCGGCGGTGATCAGCAGCGGCGACTTGCCGCCCAGCTCCAGGCACACCCGCTTCACCGTCGGCGCGGCCGCCTGGGCCACGCGCACCCCGGCGCCGGTGGAGCCGGTGAACGACACCATGTCCACCTGCGGGTGCCGGGCCAGGGCCTCGCCAACCTTGGCCCCCGGCCCGCTGACCAGGTTGAACACCCCGGCCGGCAGACCGATGGCCTCGATCATCTCGGCCAGCAGGAACGCATGCAGCGGTGTTTCCTGGCTGGGCTTTACCACCACCGTGCAGCCGGCGGCCAGGGCCGGCGCCAGCTTGCCGATCATCTGGTGCAGCGGGTAGTTCCACGGGTTGATGAACGCGCACACGCCAACGGCCTCGCGGTACACCAGCGAGTTGCCGACTTCGCGCACCTCATCCATCAGCCCGGCCAGTTCGGCGTACTGCTCCAGCCCGGCAATCGGGCCCTCGACCTGTACCGCCTGGCACCACTGCACCGGCATGCCCAGCTCATCGGTGATGAGCGAGGCCATTTCCGCCGCACGGCTTTTCAGCTGTGCGGCCAGCGCCGTTATGAACCCGGCACGTACGCTGGACGGCGTGCGCGACCAGCCATCGAAGGCCCGCCGCGCAGCCATCACTGCCCGTTCGACATCGGCCTCGGCGCCCAGCGGCACGCGGCCGATGGCCTGTTCGGTGGCCGGGTCGATCACCTCGGCCATGCCCTGCCCGCTCGGTACCTGCCAGGCGCCGTCGATGTAAAGCCGCGCATACTCACGCATGGGCCTGCCCCTGCATCAGTGCGGCGGCGCAGCGGGCGATGCGCCGGCAAGCGTCGGCCAAGGCCTCGTCACCCAATACCAGGCCCAGGCGGATATGCCCGGCAGCGCTGGGGCCGAAGGCTTCGCCAGCGAGCACCGACACGCCCTGGCTGTCGAGCAGGCGATCGGCGAAGGCCTGGGCGCTGAGGCCGGTCTCACGGATGTCGACCATCACGAACATACCGCCATCGGGCTTGAGCACCTTGATGCCCGGGCAGTCGGCCAACTGCTCGCACACCAGGTCGCGACGCTGGCGATAGGCTTCGCGCATAACATCCAGTTCCGGCAGTTGCTGCTCCAGTGCAACCACGGCGGCGTCCTGGATGAAGTCCGGCGAGCCGTACAGCATGCACAGGGCGAGGTTTTCCAGGTGGGTGGCAAGTTCGGTCGAACCGACCACCCAGCCCATCCGCCAACCGGTCATGGCATGCGACTTCGACAGGCTGTTGAGGGTGGCGGTGCGCTCGGCCATGCCCGGCAGGCTGCCAGGGCTGACATGCTCGCCGTCGTACAACAGCTCGCTGTACACCTCGTCGGAGATCAGCCACAGATCGTGGGCGATGCACAGCTCGGCCAGCGCTTCCCAGGTGGCACGCGGCAGGCTCGCCCCCGAGGGGTTGTGCGGGCTGTTCAGGGCCAGGGCGCGGGTGCGCGGGGTGATGCGCGCGGCCACGTCACGCGGGCACACGCGAAAGCCGTTCTCCGGCTTGACCGGCACCGGCACCACCTTGGCGCCACAGGCCCCGAACACCGCCTCGTAGGTCACGTACATGGGCTCGGCGACAATCACCTCGTCACCCGGGTCGAGCACGCACTGGGCCACGCAGTACAGCGCGCACTGGGCACCCGCCAGCACCGTCACCTGGTCAGCATCGACGGCCTGGCCGCTGCGCTGGCGGTGGCGGTTGGCGATGGCCTGGCGCAGCGCCAGCTTGCCGCGCACATCGGCGTAATGGGTGTGGCCCGCCCGCAGGCTGTCGATGGCCGCCTCGACGATCGGCGCGGGGGTGTCGAAGTCCGGGTCACCCACCGACAGCAGCAGGATATCCTTGCCCTCGGCCTGCAGCGCCAGGGCGCGGTAGTGGATGTCCCAGGCCGCAGCCCCGTCGCCGGCGATGCGTTGAGTGAGCTTGGCGTAGCGCATGGCAATCTCCCTTCATTGGCGGTTTCAGTCGACGAGAATCTTCGGGTTGGAACTGCCCCATACGGTGTACAGGTCGGCGAGCAGCGCGCCGTTGATTTCTTCCATTTCGGCCTGGGTGATTTCACCCCCGGCCTGTTTGCCGAACAGCACCACTTCGTTGCCACCCTTCACATCGGGGAAGTCGGTGACATCGACCATCAACGTGTTCATCGACACCTTGCCCACCACCGGCACACGGTGGCCGTTGATCAGCACATGGCCCTTGTTGGTGAACACCCGGCGGTAGCCATCGGAGTAGCCGACGGTGATGTTCGCCAGGCGCGAATCACGCGCCAGGGTGAAGGTGCGGTCGTAGCCGACGGTGTTGCCTGCCGGGTAGCTGTGCACCGCTGCCACGTGCGACTTGAACTGCATGGCACGTTGGTATTCGGTGTGCGTCGGCACGGTGTCGCCGAACAGCGCGCCGCCGGTGCGCACCATGTCCAGGCGCGCTTCCGGCACTTCCAGCGTAGCGAAGGAGTTGGCGGCGTGCAGGGTGAGCTTGCTGCGATCAAGTTTCGCGTGCTTGATCAGCCAGTCGGTCTGCTCGTTGAACGCTGCCAGGCCTTTGCGCACATCGTCCTTGTCTTCCACGGCGAAGTGGGTCATCAGCGCGACCAGCTCGAGGTGCTTCTGGTCGGTGATCTGCAGCGCTTCACCCCGGCCGGACCAGGTGGTCATTTCCACGCCGTTGCGGCTCATGCCACTGGAATTGAGCGCCATGTGAATGCGCAGGGTCTTGCCGTGGCGTTCGGCGATGGCATCGAGCTGGCGGGCGAACTCGGCGCTGCCGACCAGTTCTTCCATGTCGTACTGCAAGGCATCTTCCACTTCGCTGAGGCTGGCCAGGCGCACCCGCACCAGTTGCCCGGTGAAGCCGCTGGCGCGGACCACCCGGGCCTCCTCGTTGCTGGCCACCGCCACGCAAGGCACGCCCTGGGCGATGATCGACGGCATCACCAGGCCGATACCGTGGCCATAGGCGTCGGCCTTGAGCACGGCGCACAGCTTGGACTTGCCGCCCAGCTCGGCCTGCAAGGTACGGATGTTGTGTTGCAGCGCGCCGGCACTGATTTCGACCCAGGCGTTGCTGTTTTGCGCGGTCAGGGCAGCGGTGCCGTTGTCCATCGACAGGGGTGGTGCGGCGTACAGCGGGGCCTGGCCGGTGATCAGCAGAGCGAGGGATGCAGCCAGGAGGGTACGGCGAAATGGCATGGTGGTTTCTCTTGTTGTTCGTGGTGTCTGCGGCTTAGCAGACGCAGGTGTGTTTGAGTTCGATGAAGGTGACGCCGGGGGTGGCGAAACCGCTGGCCAGATCGGCCTGCAGCGCATCCAGGTCACGCGGCTGGCGCACCGCGCAACCGAAGGCGCGGGCCAGGCCGATGAAGTCCGGGTTGCGCGGCAGTACGCCGACCGGCTCGATGTCCAGGCCGAGCATGTCGTCGCGGATCTGGCCGAGGGCGTCATTGTTCCACAACAGCACGACCAGCGGCCGGTCCAGTTCCTCGACTGCCGTGGCCAGTTCCTGGGCGGTGTAGAGGAAGCCGCCGTCGCCCACCAGCACCAGGCCTGGGCGGTGGTCGCTGGCGAACATGCCGCCGATGCCGGCCGGCAGGCCGTAGCCCAAGGTGCCGTAGCCAGTGGGGTGCAGCCAGCTGCGCGGCGCCCGGCTGGCGAAGGCGTAGTTGCCGGTGTAGGCCAGCTGGGTCATGTCGCTGCTGATGAAGGCATCGTCGGGCAGCACGGCGGCAACGCGGTCGAGGATTGCCTGGTGCACGGCCTGCAGCGGCGCATGCCCGCTGCGAATGGCCTGGCGCAGGTTGGCCACTGCTTCGCTGGCCTGGGCCGGGTCACGGTCCAGCGCTGGTAGGTGCTCAAGCAGGCCGGCCAGGGTTTGCCGGGCATCACCGTGCAGGGCTATGGCACAGGGGTAGAAGTCGTTGAACTTGCGCGGGTCGATGTCCACGCGCAGCAGCTCGCCGTTGATCGGCAGGCGCTCGCGCCAGAAGTCGGTGTCGGCCATTTCGGTACCCACTGCCAGCACCACGTCGGCCTGGCTGATCAGCTGCCAGCCGGGCTCGACGCACAGGCTGGCGCCGGCATTCAGTGGCGCGTCCGCTGGCAGCAGGCCCTTGCCGGCCACGCTGGTGAACAATGGCGCTGCCAGCCGAGTGCTCAGCTGCTGCAGCTGCTCGGCCGCGTGCAATGCCCCACCACCGGCAATGATCATCGGGCGCTTGGCGGCGGCCAGTTTCATGGCGGCCTGGTCGAGGATGTCGCGGCAAGGCTGGCCGCGCCCGGGGCGGCGCACCACCTCATTGCTCCAGTCACGGCTGACCGGCGCGGCCAGTACGTCCAGCGGCACCGAGATGTGCACCGGGCGCGGCCGTTCGCTGTCGAACACGGCCCAGGCACGAGCGATCAGCTCGGGCAGGTCGTCGCCGCGCAGGGCCACGGCGGAGAACGCGGTAATCGGCGCGGTCATGGCGCGCTGGTCCTGGGTTTCGTGCAGGCAGCCCCAGCCCTTGCCCAGGCTGGCAATGTGGTTGACGCTGGAGATCACCAGCATCGGGATGGAGTCGGCGTAGGCCTGGCCGATGGCGGTGGCGGCATTGGTCACGCCCGGGCCGGTGATGACGAAGCACACCCCCGGTTTGCCGCTTACCCGTGCATAGCCGTCGGCCATGAAGCCGGCGCCCTGCTCGTGGCGGGTCAGCACATGGCGGATGCCGCTGCCCGGCAGGCCGCGGTACAGCTCCAGGGTGTGCACGCCGGGGATGCCGAATACCGTCTCCACGCCGTAGTTGGCCAGCAGGCGCACCAACGCCTGGCCGGCGGTCGGGGTGTGCTTATTCATGTCGTTCTCCTTGCGCCTGGCCGAGGCGGATCAGCGCGTCGACCGCGGTGGTGCCATGGGCACCGACCATCAATGGGTTCACATCCAGCTCCAGCAGTTGCCCGGCGTTTTCGCAGGCGTAGTCGGCCACCGCGCGGATAGCCGCAACCAGTGCGTCGAGGTCGGCGGCCGGGCGGCCACGGAAGCCTTGCAGCAGGCTGGCGCTGCGCAGGCCGAGCAGCGCGCTGCGGATGGCATCATCGGTGGTCGGCAGCAACAGGCTGACGCTGTCCTTGAGCAACTCGACCAGCACGCCACCGGCACCGATCACCAGGGCCAGGGCGAAGTCGGGCTCGCGCTTGATGCCGACGATCAGTTCGGCCAGCGGCGGCTCGGCCATCGGTTCGAGCAGCACCTGATCGAACACTACCTGCGGGGCGTAGGCGGCGATGCGCTGGCGCATCTGTACCAGCGCAACCGCGAGGGCGGCGGCATCGCGCAGGTTCAGCGCCACCGCACCGGCTTCGGTCTTGTGCGGCAGTTGCGCGCTGACCGCCTTCAGTACCAGCGGGTAGCCGACGCGGGCGGCATCTGCCACAGCGCGCTCGGGTGTGCTCAGCACCCCTGCCGGTACCGGCAGGCCGAAGGCACGCAGGGCTTGCTTGGATTGCCATTCGTCCAGCAGGTGGCTCTCGCCGCCAAGGGCCTGCGGGCACAGCGGCACCCGCGTGGCCTCACCCTGTTCCAGCAGCCGCTGGCGGTTGCGCTGGTAGGCGACGATGCGGCCCCAGGCTGCCAGGCCATCCTCCACGCCCTGCAGGGCGGCAATGCCACGCGCGTGCAAACGCTCGCGCGCGCAGGCGGGCAACAGCTCCGGGAATGCCGAGGTGACGAAGCCGATCTTGCCGTGGCGCTCCAGCGCATCGCAGTACAGCGCCAGCAGCAGGTCGCATTCCTTGCGTTCGCCGGTGAACGCCGCCGGGTAGTCCAGCACCAGCATGGCCGCGTCGGCTGCGCCGCTCAGGGTGCTGTCGAGCATGCGTTGCAGGGCCGCTGCATCACCCCAGATGGCAGTGGTGAAATCCAGCGGGTTGACCAGGTTGGCATAGGCCGGCAGCACCTCGGCCAACTGCGCCACCTGCCCTTGTGCGAGCTTCGGCAGGACCAGCTGGTTGCGCTCGGCATAGTCGGCGATCAAGCCGGCATCGCCACCGGAACAAGCCAGGGCAATCAGCTCGCCACCCACCGGCAGGCGGCCACAGGCGGCGGCCTTGAGGGTTTCGACGAAGCTCACCGGGCCACTGACGCGGATCACGCCCAGGCGCTGGAACAGGCTGTCGTACAAGGCATCGGAGCCGGACAGCGAGCTGGTGTGGCTGAGCGCCAGTTCGGCGCCGATCTGCGACACGCCGGTCTTCAACGCAATGATCGGCGTGCCCTGCTGCAATGCCTTGCAGGCGGCACGGGCGAAGCCCGGCACGTTCTTCAGGCCTTCCAGGTGCAGGCCGATGGCGGTTACCCGTGGGTCGTCGAGCAGCACGTCCATCAGCTCGGCCACGCCCAGTTGCGCCTGGTTGCCGACCGAGGCCATGTAGGCCACCGGCAGCGAGCGGTCGCTCATCGACAGGTTGTAGGCGAAGTTGCCGCTCTGGGTGAGGATCGCCACGCCCTTCTCCACCTGCTGGCCACCATGGGCCACCGGCCACAACGCAGCGCCGTGCAGGTAATCGAGCAAGCCGTAGCAGTTGGGGCCGAGCAAGGCCATGTTGCCGGCGGCGGCGAGCAGGCGCTGCTGCAGCTGGCGGCCCTCTTCGCCGCTTTCGGCAAAGCCCGAGGCATAGCAGATGGCGCCACCGGCGCCGCGTGCGGCCAGCTCGGCAACGCACTGCAGGGTCAGTTCGCGGTTGGTGGCGATGAACACCGCATCCGGGGCATGGGGCAAGTCGGCCACCCGTGCTACACAGGGAATGCCTTCGAGGCTGTCATGCTGCGGGTTGACCAGCCACAGCTCGCCACCAAAGCCACCTTCGGCGCAGCGCTTGAGCGCCCGTGCCATGCTGCGCCCGCCGACGAAGGCCAGGTGCCGGGGGGCCAGCAGGCGCTTGAGGTTGTCACGAATCGAATGCGACATGGGTGTTCTCCTGGCGCTCAGCGCAGCAGCGGGCGCAGCAGTTCGCGGGCGATGATGTGCCGCTGGATTTCCGAGGTGCCTTCCCAGATGCGCTCGATGCGTGCGTTGCGCCAGATGCGCTCGACCGGGCCTTCATCCATCAGGCCCATGCCGCCGAATATCTGCACGGCTTCGTCGGCAACCTTGCCCAGCACCTCGCTGGCGAACAGCTTGGCCATGCCGGCCTCGCCGTCGGTCATGCTGCCCTGGTCCATCTTCCAGGCGGTGTGCAGGGTGAGCATTTCCGCAGCGCGAATCTGCATGGCCATGTCGGCGAGCTTGAACGACACGCCCTGGTAGCTGCCGATGGCCTGGCCGAACTGCTTGCGGTCGGCGGCCCATTGCAGCGACAGGTCGAGGGCACGCTGGGCCTGGCCCACGCAGTTGGCGGCGACCATCACCCGGCCGGCGGTGAGCCAGGCGTTGGCCACCTCCCAGCCCTTGCCGACCTCGCCCAGCACCTTGCTGGCCGGCACCCGGCAGTCGTCGAAGAACAGCTCGTAGGTGTGGTAGCCACGGTTGCTCACGCACTTGGGGCCACGGCGGATGGTCATGCCCGGCGTGCCCCGGTCGACCAGGAAGGCGGTTACCGCATTGCGCTTGCGCCCGTTGTGCTCGTAGGTATCGGTGACGGCGAAGACGATGGCGAAATCGGCGTGGCCGGCATGGCTGATGAAGTGCTTGCTGCCGTTGATGACGAAGTCGTCACCCTGGCGCACGGCACGGGTCTTGATGGCGTTGGCATCGGAGCCGGCGCCCGGCTCGGTGAGGGCGAAGCAGTCGATCTTCTCGCCCTGCACGCAGGGCAACAGGTAGTCGTTGATCTGCTCGTCCTTGCAGGCCATGAGGATTTTCGATGGCCGCGCGACGAACACGTGCAGGGCCCAGGACACCTTGGACAGTTCGCGCTCGATAAGCGCCTGGGACAGATAGTCCAGGCCACCGCCGCCGACCTCCTCGGGCATGTTGAAGGCATAGAACCCGGCGGCGATGGCCTTGCCGCGGATCTGCGCAGCCAGCTCGGGCGACACGGCATCGGCGCGGTCCACTGCCTCCTCATGGGGCAGCAGCTCCTTGGCGACAAAGCTGCGTACCGCTTCCACCAACATTTCTTGTTCTTGGGTCAGTTGGAAATTCATCTGCGAAGGTCCTGGTGAGGGTCGGTTATCGGGTTACTGGCCAGTGAAACGGGGGGCGCGGCGTTCCACCGAGGCTTGCAGCGCCTCGGCACCGTCCTGGCTGCGGCCGCACAGCAGGCCGGCCTGGCGCTCGGCCTCCAGCTGCTCGGCCAGGGTGCGCCGGGCGCCGTCGCGGATCAGCCGCTTGGTCTGCGCGTAGGCGAAGGTAGGGCCATTGGCCAGGCGCCCGGCCAGCTCGGCGGCCACGGCGGGCAGCTGCTCGTCGGCACAGACTTCGCTGACCAGCCCGGCCGCCAGGGCACGCTCGGCACCCCACAGTTCATCGAGGAACAACAGACGCTTGGCCTGCTCGCTGCCGATCAGCCGTGGCAGGTGCCAGCTGGCACCGGCGTCGGGGCTGTAACCCATGCTGGTGTAGCCGGCCTTGAAGCGCGCCGAGGCCGCGGCGATGCGCAGGTCGCAGCACAGGCTGAGGTCCATGCCACCGCCCACGGCGGTGCCGTTGATGGCAGCGATGGTGGGCTTGTCGAGGCTGTGCAGGCGCAACATCAGGGCGTGGGCGGTTTCGGTCCAGCCGTAGCTTTCCAGGGTGCCCTGGGCCTCGGCCGCGGCCCATTCGGCCAGGTCGGCACCGGCGCAGAAGCTGCGCCCGCTGCCGGTCAGCACCACCACGCGCACGGTCGGGTCGCTGTTGCAGGTTTCCAGCAGGGCGTGCAGTTGCTTGAGGGTGGGGATGTCCAGCGCGTTGCGCTGCTCGGGGCGGTTGAGGGTGATCCAGGCAACGCCGGCTTCGACCTTGCTCAACAGTGACGACGACGGGGTGGTCATGGGGGGCCTCGGTGTTGTTGTGATGGTTTGAGAGGGCTTGATGAGGGAGATACTAAACGAGTGTTCAACAAGGCGGCAATTGGGTGGGGATTGGGCTGTAACAACGCCTAAAAACGATATATGTCGTTGTTTTTATTATTTTTATTTGTTGTATCAAGATTGAGGTAGGAGGTGGATGTTACAACTTTGTACAACTGACGGATTGCTGGGGGCGCTTTGCGCCCCATCGCGACACAAGGCCGCTCCTACAGGGGAATCGCGCATAGGCCCGGCCTCGCGCGATCTCTTGTAGGAGCGGCCTTGTGTCGCGATGGGCCGCAAAGCGGCCCCGGCAATCTTCAGCCCAACACCCGAATCAAACCCCTGGCACGCTCGGCTCGAAAGCCCCCTGCCGACGGCGGTTGACGAAGAAGTACGCCGCGTAGCACAGGGCAATGAAGCCAAAGCCCCAGTACAACGACGGCCGCTGGGTTTCATCCAGCGCCAGGAACACGAACAGCGAGCTGCACAGGGTGATACACAGCAGCGGCACCAGCGGGTACAGCGGCGCCTTGTACTTCAGGTCCTGCAGTTGCCCACCGTCACGCAGGTAAACTTTGCGGAAGCGGTACTGCGCCAGGGCGATGACGATCCAGGTCACGGTGCCGGACATGCCACTCACCGCCATCAACACCATGAACAGGGTGTCGGCGGCAATGAAACTGGTCATCAGCGAGATCAGCGCAAAGCACAGGGTGATGCTCAGCGCCCGCAACGGCACGCCACGCTTGCTCAGTGGCGACAGGCTTTTCGGCGCCATGCCGCTCTTCGACATGGCCCAGAGGATGCGCGTGGAGGCATACAGCCCGGAGTTGCCCACCGAGAGGATGGCGGTGAGGATGACGAAGTTCATCAGGTCGGCGGCAAAGGGAATACCGACCATGTCGAACACCTGCACGAACGGGCTTTCCATCAGCCCGGCCTGCTCGAACGGCACGATGGCCGAGAGCACGGCAATCGCCAGCACGTAGAAGATCAGCACGCGGAACACCACGTTGCGCACGGCCCGTGGGATGCTCTTTTCCGGGTGCTCGGTCTCGCCGGCCGCCACCCCCATGATTTCACAGCCCTGGAAGGCATAGACCACGGTCATCATCACCGCGAACACCGCCGACAGGCCATGGGGGAACAGCGACTCGCCCACCAGGTTGTCCAGCATCGGTGCCGGCGCCCCGCTGCTCAGCGGGATGGCGCCGAAGATCACCAGCAGGCCGATGATGATGAAGCCGAGGATGGTCGCCACCTTGATCCCCGAGAACCAGTACTCCGCCTCGCCGAAGGCACGGGTGGCCAGGGCGTTGAGGCCGAACAGCACGACCACGAACAGCGCCGACCAATACCAGATCGGCACCTCCGGGAACCAGCGGGTCATCAGCATGCCGGCGGCGGTGAACTCCAGGCCCACGGTGGTGGCCCAGCTCATCCAGTACACCCAGCCGATCATGAAGCCGGTGGCCGGGCCGATGAACTTGGTGGCGTGGGCCTGGAACGAACCGGACACCGGCATCTGCACCGACAGCTCGCCTAGGCAGACCATCACCAGGTACATCAGCAAACCCGCGACCAGGTAGGCCAGGATCGCGCCTATCGGGCCGCCCTGGTTGATGGTCACGCCCGAGCCCATGAACAGCCCGGTGCCGATCACCCCGCCCAGCGAGAGCATGAAGATGTGCCGGCTTTTCAGCGCGCGGGTGAGCTGGATCTTTTCGCGGTTGTCAGTCATGGCGCACCTCGCCTTTGCGGCTGGTGCCAGGCCGCGCGGGGGTGCCGCGCGGTGTGGTAGGAAGGAGGGGCTGAGCGCTACGGCATGTCATTATTCTTGTCTCCAATAAGCCTCATGGACCGCGTGCAACACGGTTGCCATGGATTATTGGAAACGGATGTAAGGTGCCGTTGTACGAACGGATCGAAGATGTAAAAAGTCGTAAGTTTTTTGTACGTCAGCTCTGGATCAACTGTTCCAGGGTGGCGCGGGCCTGGGCAAGCTCGGTGGCCAGCGGCGCGCCGAGCGCTTTCAATGCCTGTTCGTCATGCTGCCGGGCAGCGTCCTCAAGGCGTCGCAACAACGCAGCCAGGCCAGAAAAACCCAGGGAGTCGCAACTGCCGGCCAGGCGGTGGGCCAGGTGCAGCACTTCGGTAAAGTCCTGGGCCGGCAGCGCCTCGGCCAACGCGGTGGCGTGCTGCTCCAGCGACTGGCGCAGCACCTTCAACAGGCCTTGCAGCTTCTGTTCACCCAGCAGCGAGCGGTGGGTGTCCAGCAATGACCAGTCCATTGTCGCGTCGACGCCCGCCACTTCAGCGGGCGCCGCTTCGGCCAGCGCCCGGCGCAGGTTGTCCAGCCGCAGGGGCTTGGCCAGCACTCCCTGCATGCCGGCATCCAGGTACCCTGGCACTTGCCCCGGTTGCACGCCAGCCGTCAGTGCCAGGATCCGGCTGTGGCGGTTCGGCCCGGGCGTGGCACGCAGTTGCCGGCACAGTTCCACCCCGCTCATGCCGGGCAGGTGCACATCGAGCAGGATCAGGTCGAAGCGCCGCTGTGCGCAGGCCTGCAGGGCTTGCCCGGCGTCCTCGGCAAAGCTCACCCGGTGGCCATCGCGCAGCAGCAACCCACCGGCCACCTCGCGGTTCAATGCCACGTCCTCGACTACCAGGATATCCAGGCTGGCCAGGGGCGAAGGGGCTGGTGAGTTGGCCTGCACTGGCTGCCCGCGAGCCATGTCGAGTTCGAACCAGAAGCAACTGCCCTGCCCTTGCACGCTGTCCAGGCCAATGCAGCCCCCCAGTTTTTCCACCAGGTGCTTGCAGATCGCCAGGCCCAGGCCGGTGCCGCCGTAGCGCCGGGCCACCGCCTCGCTGGCCTGGACGAAGCGGTCGAAGACCCTGGCCTGCACAGCCGGCTCGATGCCGATGCCATTGTCGCTGACCGACACCCGCACGCGCTGCGAGCCCTGGTCACTGGCCAGTACCTGCACCGCAAGCCGCACCTGGCCGTGTTCGGTGAACTTGATGGCGTTGGCCAGCAGGTTGCTGAGCACCTGGCGCAGGTACTGTTCGGCACCGTGCTGGTACTCGGCCAATTGCTCGTCGATGTCCAGCTGCAGGGCGTCGCCATTGTCCCTGGCCATGGGTTCGAGCAGCGCCAGCACTTCCTGGCACAACTGGCGTAGCGAAAAACCGACCAGCTCGGCGCGGCTTTCGCCCTCCTCGAGCCGGGCGAAATACAGCACTTCGTTGAGAATCGCCAGCAGCCCCTCGCCAGCCTTGTACAAGGCCTCGACGCGCTGGCGGTCGGCCGCCTCCAGCCGGCCGCCGCGCAGCAGCTCGGCCATGCCGAGAATGCCGTTGAGCGGTGTGCGCAGCTCATGGCTCATGGTCGCCAGGAAGCGTGACTTGGCCAGGTTGGCGGCTTCGGCCTCGTCCTTGGCCCGGGCCAGGCTGGCCGTGCGCCGCTCGACCATGGCCTGCAGTTCGTCGCGCTTGTCCTGCAACGCCAGGCGGTCGCGCTCGCGGCGCTCGATGTCACTGAGGATGGCGCGGCGCATGTCATCGAGGGCATTGGCCACGGTGTCGATCTCGTCCGGGCGCGTCGACGGCCGGCGCCCCAGGCGCAAAGGTTCCTGCCACTGGCCGGCACCAATACGCCGGGCGAACTCGGCCATCACTTGCAGGTGGCGGGTGACCAGGCGGTAGAACAGCCCCGACAGCGCCACCGCCAGGCCACACAGGAACACGCCCATCCACAGCAGGCTGGCAAGGCCAGTGGCATACAGGCGCCTGTGCACCGCGCCCAGGTCGATGCTCACTTCCAGCTCGCCCAGGTGCCTGGCCGGCCCCGAGGGCGGCTGGTAATCGAGGGGGAAGCGTTCGATGCGCAGCGGCCCCTTGGGCTCGGCGGCGCCGCGCAGCAGCTGGAAATCGTCGCTGACCAGGCGCACCCGGGCGACATCGGAAAAGTCCACCAGGCCGCGCAGTTGTGCGTCCAGCTGTGCCTCGTCCAGGTCCCACAGGCTGCGCTCCAGGCTGGCCAGGTAACCGGCGCGGATCAACGCCATGCGCGCCTCGATATCGCGCATCTCGCGGCGGTATTCGAAGTACAGCTGCACCGAGCTGGCCAGCACGGTGAAGCACAGGCTGAACAGCAGGATGAACAGCAGCAGGCGGCGCAGCAAGCCATCGGTGCGCAGGCGGATCATCGGGCGTCCGCCGGCAGGTTGACCATGTCGCGGTAGGTCACTTCGCTCTGCTCCAGCCAGCGCTCGATCTCGCCGGCCTGGTTCATGCGCAGCAACTGCGCGTCGATTTCGTCCATATGCTGGCTCAAGGGCGATTGCCGTGATATCGCAACGCGCAGGTAGTCCACGCTCAGGGCCGTGGGCAATACGCGGATGTCCTGCGCCCCGGGCAGGTTTTCGATGAACAGCTGGCCGGTGCGCCGCTCCTGGATCAGGTAGTCGATGCGCCCACGGATCAGCTTGCCGAAGTTCTGCTGGCTGGACGACACCCGTTCGATGTTCTGGTGGCGGGCGACGAAGCGGTCGAAATCGGCGCCGTAGCTTTCGCCGTACAACAGGCCGCCGCGGTAGCTGGCCAGGTCCTCCAGGCGCTGGAACTGCACTGGCCGCAGGCGGTTGTAGAACACCGCCACTTCCTCACGCACCACCGGCACCGTGGAAAAGCGCATGCGTTGGTCACGCTGGTCGCTGTTGTAGGCCAGCACCACGTCCACCCGCCCGGCGGCGGCGTCCATCAGGCAGCGCTTCCAGTTGCCCAGCACCACGGTCTGCACTTCGTAGCCCATGCGCGCGAACAGCTCTCGCACCACGGTGGGGGCCAGGCCACGCACCTGGTGGCCGTCACTCCAGGAAATCGGCGGGTACACCGGGTAGTCGCAATAGCGCACCGGCTGCCTTGCACTGGCTTGCACGGCGAACAATGCCAAGGCCAGCACCCAGGCGCTGCGGGTCATGCCGCCACGCTGGCGGTGAACAGGTAGCCGGTGCCGTGGATGGTGATGATCAGCTGGGGCTCGGCCGGGTCGTCGTGCAGCTTGCGCCGCAGGCGGCCGACCAGCACGTCGATGGAGCGGTCGTTGGGCACCCACTCGCGGTTGCGGATCTGGTCCATCAACTGGTCGCGGCTGAGCGTGTGGCCGCTGTTGCGCAGGAACACGCTGAGCAACTGGAACTCGCCATGGGTCAGCAGGGTTTGCCCGCCACGGGCGTCGATCAGGCGCCGGCGG
The DNA here is from genome assembly GCF_002113245.1 of Pseudomonas sp. B13(2017). Classification (NCBI taxonomy): domain Bacteria; kingdom Pseudomonadati; phylum Pseudomonadota; class Gammaproteobacteria; order Pseudomonadales; family Pseudomonadaceae; genus Pseudomonas; species Pseudomonas sp. B13(2017). The sequence goes on along the minus strand of NZ_NEJX01000015.1, from coordinate 16,302 downwards.
TCGGTGTCCAGCGCCCAGTCGGCGAACTGCTTCAGCGATTGCGCGCAGGCCGGCGCCGGGTGCACCTCGCGGGCATGGCGCACGCGACGGATCAGGTTCTTGGCGCGGGATACCAGTTCGCGGGGGTTGAGCGGCTTGATCACGTAGTCGTCGGCGCCGCATTCCAGGCCGACGATACGGTCGATGTCGTCGTTGCGGCCGGTGATGAGGATGATGCCGACCTCCGAACGTACCCGCAGCTCGCGGGTCAGGGTGAGGCCGTCCTTGCCGGGCAGGCGGATGTCCAGCAGCACCAGGTCGACATCCTGGCTGCCGAGCAGGGCTTCGGCCTTTTCCGCGGTGTCGGCGCAGTGCACGTCATAGCCTTCCTGGGACAGATAGGCCTGCAGCAAGTCACGAATAAGCGGATCGTCATCGACGATCAATACCCGAGGCGTCATTGCGTGTCGTCTCTTTTTTTATTGGTTTGTTCTACACACTCGCGACAGCAGCCTACTCGTTACTGAACAGGCGATCAACAGCCCTCCGGCAGGCTGAAGCGACGCCGGCCACCGGCCTGCAGGCCATCGACCCAGGCCTCGCAGATCAGCACGCCCTGCTCGGGGGTGAAGGTACCGGGGTTGAGCCCCGACTCCAGCCACAGGCCATCGAGCAAGGCGCTCAGGCTGATGGCCGCCAGGTCGGCATCGAAGCCCTGCCAGCCCTCCTCCCCGGCCAGCGTGGCCAGCAGCCCGCTCAGTTCATTGCGGTATTCGCCATAGGAATGGTCATGCACCTGGTTGATCGCATCGGCGGTCTTCACCGCGCCCCAGAACGCCAGCCAGGCGTCGAGCAATTGCGGGTCGAGCAGCTCGGCGCAGAACGAGGCGCGGAAGAACGCCGACAACCGCTCGCGGGCATTGGGCGCGGCCTGGGCCATGGCCTCGCGCAGCAGGCCCATCACCCGGCCGGTGACTGCCATGTAGGCTTCGGCCACCAGCTCATCCTTGCCGGCGTAGTGATGGCTGATCAACCCGACCGAGACCCCGGCCTCGGCCGAAATCTTGCGGATCGACGCGCCCTGGAAGCCATGGCGCTTGAGGCATACCAGGGTCGCCTCGACCAGGTTGGCTTTGCGCAATTCCGGCAGCATGCGGTGGTAGCGGGCTTCCTGGTTCATCGTCGGCTCTCGGGCTAGGGGCTGGACTGAACGACTGTACAACAAGCCGGACTGCGTGATAAACCCTTGGCACCGATGCCCACAACAACAAAAGCGGCTGCCATGAACGACCTGATCACACGTGACCTGGACCAGGGCCTGCTGACCCTGGCCTTCAACCGCCCCGACAAGCTCAACGCCTTGAACACCGCCATGTACCAACAGCTGAGCGACCTGCTGCTGGCGGCAGGTGAAGACCCTGATGTCGAAGCCATCATCATCACCGGTGGGCCGCAGTGCTTCAGCGCCGGCAATGACTTGCGCGACTTCCTCGACAACCCGCCAGTCGACCTGGACAGCCCGGTGTTCCGCCTGATGCGGGTGGTGATGGGCCTGGACAAACCGCTGATTGCCGCGGTCAGTGGTGCGGCGATCGGTATTGGTGCCACCTTGCTGTTGCATTGCGACCAGGTGCTGGTCAGCCGTACGACCAAGCTGCGCATCCCTTTCGCGCCGTTGGGCGTGTGCCCGGAGTTTGGTTCCAGCCTGCTGCTGCCGCGCTTGCTTGGCCATGCCCGGGCGGCTCGCCTGCTGCTGGCAAACGAGTTGTTTGATGGCGAACGGATGGTGGCCTGGGGGCTGGCCAATGAACTGCATGAAGACGGTGAACAGTGCCTGGCAGCTGCCCGACGCCTGGCGCGGCAGCTGCAAGGCTACCCGCAGGCGGCGCTGCGCATCAGCAAGCGGCTGCTCAAGGACGGCCAACGGGCCGAGCTTGAGGCGACAGTGGCGCGGGAAAGCCGGTTGTTCATCGAGTGCTTGCGCACAGAGGAAGCGCGAGCGGTGTTGCGAGGGTTGATCAAAGATTGAAAACCTGGGGCCGCGTTGCGGCCCATCGCCGGCAAGCCAGCTCCCACCTCGACTGCATCGGCCTCAAGCCTTGTGCAGTACCTGTGGGAGCAACTGCCTTGTTCAAATTCCAAAAGTTGGCGCGATTCCCTGGACTGCCCCCAGGATCTTCGCATCACCACAGCATTGCCTGGGCCGCTTTGCGGCCATTTCGCGACACAAGGCCGCTCCTACACGGGACCGCGTCATGCCCGATATATGAACAAGCCGGCCAGCAGACAGTGCCATGCACCGTGTTGGGCTCTTCGCGGGCACGCCCGCTCCCACAGGTAATATGACACGCTCTCGAGCATAGCTCCCTGTGCAACAGCGCAGTCCAAAGGGCTGGGCTCATGGCCGGGATATGAGGTGCTAGTAGCCTGTCATCTCCAGATACCCACGCCCACCCGCACTCCCGGTCAAGCGCACTGGCCCCTCCCAGTACGGGAACCGCGTCTCCATCCAGGCCTGCGACTCCACAGCCTCGACCTGCACATCCACGCCATGCCCCGGCACTTGCACCCGCCATCGCGTCGGCACCTGCTTGCCGTTCTTCTGCCGGGCCCAGGCCAGCGCCTGCAGCTGGATCTGCGCACCCTGCAGTGCCACCACCTCACCCTGCGGGCCGACCCAGGTCCCGGCGCGATACGCCTCCCCCTGCACTTCGCGCACCTGGAACAGCATCAGCCTGGCGCCACTGTCCAGGTGCAGGGAAAACCAGTCCCAACCCGTCTGCCCGGCAGCCAGCGGCTGGCTGCTCCATTCCCGGTCCAGCCAGGCCTGGCCGGTGACTGCAATGCACTGGCCGCCACGCTGCACTTCCCCACTCACCCGATAGAACGGCTGACTGTAATAGTACGAAGCCTGCCCCTTGCCGGACTTCTCGCTGTAGCCCTGGTCCCCGTGCAGCACCAAGGGCCGATCGCTGTGCAGTTGCAGGTCGTAGCGAAAGCCGTCACCACCGGCGACCATTTGCAGATGCTCGATGCCACTGTTGCCCTGCAACGACCAGTCATTGATCCACGCCCGGAACGGCTGGGCCTGCACGCCAGCCTGACCGATCCCCCCGCGCGCCAAGGTTTCGCCAGACCGATGCCCCCCGGGGCCGGTCAACGCCGCGTGCCCCATCCACAGGTTCGGGCTGTTCCAGCCGGCAGTCTCGGGGCCTGGGCGCAGGGCCGAGCGAAACAGCGTCCACTGCACACCCCAGTCCCGCCCCTGGAAGTCCTGGAGATTGGCGGTGACATACCACCATTCGATACGGAAGCCATCATGTGCCCCGTGGTCACGCGGAAATTCCAGGCGATGGCCGCGGCTTACCTGGCTGAATTCACCCGCCTGCTGCCCGAGCCCGGCATAGCTCTGCTCGGCGGGCTGGTCACAGCCGCCCAGCAACCCAAACAGCAACAGCCAGGCGCTACGCTTCATCGGCAAACGGCCTCAACAGTTCGCGCGGCTGGCGACGCGCCAGCTGCCACAGTGGCCAGGCGCTGGCCAACAGGCTGGTAAACATGCCCAGCACGGCCAGGTGCAGCAGTTGCGCAGGGAACACGTAGAGCGGCAAACGCCAGCCGAATGCCTGCACATTCACCACCGCGACCAGGCACCAAGCCAGCAGGATACCCAGCGGAATCGCCAGCAGCACGGTAAGGCTGCTCAGCAACAGTGTCTGCCCGAGGCTCAGCCACACCAGATGCGTGCGCCGCACGCCCAGTGCCCACAGCGGCGCCAGCTGGCCCAGGCGGGTCTGGCCCAGGGTCAGCAGGTTGATGAACAGCGCCACGCCTGCCACGCCAAGGGTGAGGCTGTTGAGCGCGGCGGTGGCGGCGAAGGTGCGGTTGAACACGTCGGTCGACCAGCGTTTGAGACGCGCCTGCTCGACCAAGCGGCTGTCGTCCAGGGCGAAGCGCTGTTGCAATGCAGCCTCGAGCGCCGACGCCTGATCGCCCACCAGATCGACACTCAACCCGGTCAGGGTTGCCTGTGGCCAATGCCCGCGCAGCCAGCCGGCATTGACCAGCATATGCCCTTTGGGGTTGCCGTAATCGGCATAGATGCCCACAACGCTCAGGGCTGGCGAAGTGTCTGCAGGCAGCCTCAGGCGATCGCCCAGCTGCAGCTTCAGTCGCCTGGCCAGCTGTTCACTGAGCATCACGGCCTGCCCGGCGGCCAGTTGTTGCCAGGCCTGCTTTTGCTGCGCCAGCAATGGCCAGCGTGTGCGATAGACAGGATGATCGACGATGCCCTGGACCTGCACCGGCCAGCCCTGCAGCTGTGTTTCCACACGCCAGCCGGGCAATACCACCTCCACCGAAGGTTGCTGCCCGAGCCACTCGGCTATCTGCAAGCCCTGGGCGGTGTCCCTTGGGGTGACATACAAGTCGGCGGACAGGCGCAGGTCAAGCCAGCCGACAAAGGTCTTGCGAAAGCCCTCGGTCATGCTGCCCACCCCGACACTGGCCGCCAGCGCCAGCAACAGTGCCATCAACGCCAGGCTCAGGGCCGGCAATTGCTGGCGGCTGTCGGCGACGAACCATTGCGACAAGGGCCGCCGGCAATGGCGCGCCAGCCAGGCCAGCACCCGGTCGAGCAAGGCCGGCAGCAGCAGCGCCGCCGCCAGCAGCAAGCCTGCCAGCAGGCCGAACGCGCTGGGCAGGCTGTCGCCCAGCACGCCACAGCCCAGGGCCAGCAAAAGCAACAGGCCGGCCACCAGGGCCTGACGCCGCAACCAAGGCCCCTGGGCCAACCGCCATGCCTGAGGTTGCGCCAGCGCCAGCAACGGTAACTGCGCCGCACGCAGTACACTGCCCAAACCCGCCAGCAGCGCCCCCAGCACGCTCACCAGCACGCCCATCAGCCACCACCCTGCGGGCAGGCTCAGCGCCCCGGCGACCTGGGCGCCATACAGGCCGCGCAAGCTGGCGGCCACATCGGGCAGCAACCACGCGGCCAGCCCGTAACCACTGGCCACGCCGGCCAGGCCGCCCAGCACCGCGAACAGCCCCAGCTCCAGCACCAAGGCGCACAGCAAGGTTTGCAGGCTGATGCCACAGGCGCGCAGGTTGCGAATCAGGCCGCGCCGCTGTTCCAGTGCCAAACCGATTGCGGCATGGGCAATGAACAGGCCGACGACAAACGCCAGCAGGCCAAGGGCTGTCAGGTTGAGGTGGAAACTGTCGGTCAGCCGCTGCAAGCCGCCATCGTCCTGTCGGGGTTGCAGCTCAAGGTAAGGCGCGATATCCGCCGGCAATGGCCCCGGCGTGGCAGCCACCAGCAAGCGCGACAACTGCCCGGGTGCATGCAGCAACGCCTGGGCGTGGCCGATATCGACCACGATCACCCCTGGGGCCAGCGCTGGCTGTAGAACCAACGGCGGCAGCAGCTGCCCTTCGCTGTCGCGTGCTGTGGCCCCGGGGCCGGCATGCAGCTGGCGCAAGGTGTCCGGCCCGACCCAGGCTTGCCCGGGCTTGCCGACAAAGGCCTGCAGATCGAACGTTCCGGGCTGCACACCGGCGATGCTGCTGGCCGGCGGCAGGCTCAACGGCTCAATGCCGATCAACCGCACGCTGCGCGCTGGCTCACCAGCAAAGCGCAAGCGCCCTTCCAGTACCGGCGTCACCGCCCAGCCCAGCCTGCGCAACTGCACGTACAGTGCCTGGTCGAAGCGCTCACCACGGCGCGGCACCAGTTGCGCCTGCAACGGCCCGGCCAGTACCGCGCTGGCCCGGGCATAGTCGCTGCGTGCCTGGCTGTTCAGCGCCTGCACGCCGGTCCACAGCGCCGTTGCCAGCCACAGGCCGGTGAAGATGCTGAAAAACTGCACGCGATGGCGCCGCCAGTGGCTGAGCAGCGCCAGCAGGGCCAGCGATAAAAGCCTCATCCGCCCTGCTCGGGCCGCACGCGGCCGGCCTGCAGGTAACAACGCTGCTGCAAGCGCGCCGCCAGCCGCGGGCTGTGGGTCACCATCAGCACCCCACTGCCAGCCTCGGCGACCAGCTGCAACAGCAGGCTCAACACCTCATCGCTGCTGGTTTCATCGAGGCTGCCGGTGGGTTCGTCGGCCAGCAACCAGGCCGGGCGCCCGGCCAGGGCGCGGCCGATGGCAACCCGCTGTTGCTGGCCGCCAGACAACTGCTCCGGGTAACGCTCCAGCAAATCCGCCAGCCCCAGGCGCTGCGCCAGATAGGCCAGCCAATCGGGATCATGCCGACCGGCCAGTCGGGCCTGGAACGCAAGATTGGCCCCCACGTCCAGGCTGCTGATCAGGTTGTACTGCTGGAACACCAGGCCGATGCCCTCTCGCCGCCACAACGCCAGCGACGCCTCGGAACGGCTGTCGAGCGGAGTGTCGTCGATCAGGATGCGGCCACTGTCGGCACGGTCCAGGCCGGCCACCAGGTGCAGCAAGGTACTCTTGCCGCTGCCCGACTCGCCCATCAGCGCCAGGCTGCTGCCGCGCGCCAGGCGCAGGTCGACACCCTGCAGCACAGGGAGCGGGCCCTGGGGGGTGGGGAATGATTTGTGCAGTTGCTCGATGACCAGCATCGACGGGCCTTGGTGGGTTCAGGGGTCTTCTTAGGAATAGCAGGTTCATCGCGTCGTGGGTGTGCTCCTGGACTAGACGTGCATCGTGCCATCGGCAAATTCCATCACCGTACCGTCGCCATGAACAAATCTTCATTTTGTCGGCAAGCCCCTGATTGCGGACATGACAGCCATCTTCGCGCCTGCAGCCGCAGGCCTTCACCTTGAGGGGGCTCACTACCTTGCGTAGCATCACCGCCCCCCGGGGCCGCTGCGCGGCCCATTCGCGGGCACGCCCGCTCCCACAGGCGCGTGTCCACAGCGCTCACACCTCACCCAGCCACACCATCAGCAGACAGAACCCCGATGCCGCAACCCATACCCCTCAAGGACCACGAAAAGGAAAAGCACCTGGTCAACCGCCGGCTTCTGGCCTGCGCCGCCCTGGTCTTCAGCCTGGTCGCCGTCCTGGTGGGCCGGCTCTATGTGCTGCAGGTGCTGCAGCACGACCAGCAGACCGCCGTATCGGAAAACAACCGCGTGCACGTGCTGCCCATCGCCCCCGAGCGCGGGCTGATCTATGACCGCAACGGCGTGGTGCTGGCCGACAACAAGCCCAGTTTCGACCTGACCATGACCCGCGAGCGGGCCGGCGGCGACACGGCCAAGGTGCTCGATACCCTGGCCCAGGTGCTGAGCCTGACCGAGGACGACCGCAAGCAGTTCGACAAGGACCTGCGCCGTGGCCGCAAGCCGTTCGAGCCGGTGACCCTGATGGTCGGCCTGAGCGAGGAGCAGATCGCCCTGGTGGCGGTGAACCAGTTCCGCCTGCCAGGCCTGGAGGTGGAACCACAGTTCATCCGCGAGTACCCGCTGGCAGAGCATTTCGCCCACTCGGTGGGCTATGTGGGGCGCATCAACGAGAAAGAGGCCAAGACCCTCGACAGCACCGAATACCGGGGCACCCAGTCGATCGGCAAGACCGGCATCGAGCACTTCTACGAAAGCCAGCTGCACGGTCATGTGGGCTACGAGGAGGTCGAGACCAACGCCCAGGGCCGGGTGATGCGTGTGCTCAACCACAAGGCCCCGACCCCGGGCCAGGACATCGTCCTGACCCTGGACGCCCACCTGCAACTGGCCGCGGAAAAGGCCCTGGGCGACCGCCGTGGCTCGGTGGTGGTGCTCGACCCGGCCAATGGCGACGTGCTGGCGATGGTCAGCAACCCCAGCTTCGACCCCAACCTGTTCGTCAAGGGCATCAGCTTCAAACAGTACGCCGCCCTGCGCGATTCCATCGACCGCCCGCTGTTCAACCGCGTACTGCGCGGCCTGTATGCGCCCGGTTCGACGGTGAAGCCGGAGGTGGCCATCGCCGGCCTCGACAGCGGCGTGATCACCCCGGGCAGCCGGGTGTTCGACCCGGGCTACTACGAGCTGCCCAACTACGACCACAAGTACCGCAACTGGAACCGCAGCGGCGATGGCTGGGTGGATATGTACACCGCCATCATGCGTTCCAACGACACCTACTTCTATGACCTGGCGCACAAGCTGGGCATCGACCGCCTGCACGACTACATGGCCGAGTTCGGCCTGGGCCAGAAGGTCTCGCTGGACATGTTCGAGGAGGCGTCCGGGCTGATGCCGTCGGCCGAGTGGAAGCGCGCCACCCGGCGCCAGGCCTGGTTCCCGGGCGAGACGCTGATCCTGGGCATCGGCCAGGGCTACATGCAGGTCACCCCGCTGCAGCTGGCCCAGGCCACCAGCCTGCTGGCGAGCAAGGGCGTGTGGCACCGCCCGCACCTGGCCATGACCGTGGGTGGCGATGCGCCGGTGGACCCCAACCCGATGCCCAATATCGTGCTGCACGACAGGCACGCCTGGGACCAGGTCAGCCAGGGCATGCAGATGGTCATGCACGACCCGCGCGGCATCGCCCGCGCAGCCGCGGCCGGTGCGCAATACCGGATTGCCGGCAAGAGCGGCACCGCGCAGGTGGTGGCGATCAGGCAGGGCGAACGCTACAACCGCGACAAGACCCTGGAGCGGCACCGCGACAATGCCCTGTTCGTCGGCTTTGCCCCGGCTGATCACCCGAGTGTGGTGGTGGCGGTGATGATCGAGAACGGTGAAGCCGGTGGGCGGGTAGCAGGGCCGGTGGTGCGGGAGGTGATGGATGCCTATCTGCTGGATGAGCAGGGGCATCTGAAGCCGGAGTATGCGGGTGGGGTAGTGCCTCGCAGCGTGCCGCACACTTGAGGCTTCTGGGGCCGCTTCGCAGCCCTTTCGCGACGCAAGGCCGCTCCCACAAGTTCAGTGTTGTGTCACAGGCAGCGCAAATCCTGTGGGAGCGGCCTTGTGTCGCGATGGGGCGCGAAGCGGCCCCAGCACATCGAAATCAAAATAGGGAATAAGAATATAAAATCTTATTCCTTTTTTATCATTCCGTAATCCTCTATAAATCCCCCAACTGCACAGCCGCCAACACCCGGCCAACTGTCTGCAGCGCAACACACGATCAACAGGCAACGCCCACACGGCAACAACGCCGCAACCATCAGAAATGCGCTAACCAGTTGAAATAAAAGAATATTCAAACTCGGCACGACGATTGCTCAAGCAAAGTCCCCCGCTCAACCAGAACCGGAGACCTGCCCATGAGCACCCCACTGAACGTCGTAGCCCTGTCCGGCGGCACTGCCCGCCCTTCGCGCACCCTGGCCCTGACCGAGGCGATCCTCGCCGAACTGGCCCAGCACCTGCACATCAAGCCGCACCTGATCGAACTGGGCGAGATCGCCCGCCCGCTGGGCAGCGCCCTGTGGCGCAGCGAACTGCCCGAGGCCGTTGAACAGCAACTGCGCCTGGTGGAAAAAGCCGACCTGCTGGTGGTGACCACGCCGGTGTACCGCGGCAGCTTCACCGGCCACTTCAAGCACCTGTTCGACCTGATCGGCCAGGACGCCCTGGTCGACACCCCGGTGCTGCTCGCAGCCACCGGCGGCAGCGAACGCCACGCGCTGGTGCTCGACCACCAGTTGCGCCCACTGTTCAGCTTCCTGCAAGCCCTGACCCTGCCCATCGGCGTGTTCGCCAGCCAGGCGGAAATGGCCGACTACCGGGTGTCCAGCGCAGCCCTTGCCGCCCGTATCCGCCTGGCCGCCGAGCGCGCCGTGCCGCTGTTCGGCGCCCATCATGCGCTGCGCAAGAGCGCCTGAGGAGCGGCCATGAATGCACCTGTGAACACCCCCCGGCGCCCTGCCCTGGCCATCGCCCGCGAACTGGCCGGGCAGTTTGCCCAGACCGCCGTCGAGCGCGACGAGCGCGGCGGCACGCCAAAAGCCGAGCGCGACGCCCTGCGTGACAGCGGCCTGCTGTCGCTGGTGATCCCGCAGGCCTTCGGCGGCCAGGGCGCCAACTGGCACGACACCTTCGCGGTGGTGCGCGAGTTCGCCCGGGTCGACAGCTCCATCGCCCACGTGTTCGGCTTCCATCACCTGATGCTGGCCACCGTGCGCCTGTTCTCGCGCCCGGACCAATGGCAACCGTGGTTCGAGCAGACCGCCCGCAAGCAGTGGTTCTGGGGCAATACCCTGAACCCGCTGGACACCCGCACCGTGGTCAAGCACTTTGATGGCTGGTGCGAGTTTTCCGGCAAGAAAAGCTTCTGCTCTGGCGCCAGCGATTCGGAAATGCTCATCGCCTCGGCGGTGGACGAACGTGCCGGCGGCAAGCTGCTGATCGCCGCCATCCCCAGTGGCCGCACCGGCATCAGCCTGCACAGTGACTGGAACAACATCGGCCAGCGCCAGACCGACAGCGGCAGCGCCACCTTCGAGCGGGTACGGGTGGAGCACAACGAACTGCTGCTCGACCCAGGCCCCCTGAGCACGCCGTTCGCCGCCCTGCGCCCGCTGATTGCCCAGCTGCACTTCGCCAACCTGTTCCTCGGCATCGCCGAGGGGGCGTTCGAGGAGGCCCGCCAGTACACGCTCAAGGAAAGCCGGCCGTGGTTCCGCTCCAGCGCCGCCAGCAGCGCCGAAGACCCATACGTGTTGCGCCATTACGGCGAGTTCTGGGTCGGCCTGGAGAGCGTGCGCCTGCTGATCGAACGGGCCGCACGCCAGCTCGATGCCGCCTGGGCCAGGGAGCACGCCCTCACGGCGCAAGAGCGCGGCGACCTGGCCCTGGCCATCGGCACCGCCAAGGTTGCCGCCAGCCGCCATGGCCTGGACATCTGCAACCGCCTGTTCGAGGTCACCGGCGCCCGCGCCACCCATGCTTCGCTGCGCTTCGACCGGCACTGGCGCAACCTGCGCACGCAAACCCTGCACGACCCGGTGGACTACCGCATCCACGAACTCGGCGAGTGGGCCCTCAACGACAAGCGCCCTGCCCCATCCTTCTATTCCTGAGGATTGCCCATGCAACTGCTGACCCTCCCCCCGTCCCCGACACTGGCCACCTCGATCCGGGCCACCGCACAGGTTTTCGAAGACCCCAGGTCGCAGGCGCTGCTCGCCCACCTGCAACAGGTCGCCCCCAGTGAGGCCAGCGTGCTGATCATCGGCGAAACCGGCACGGGCAAGGAGCTGGTCGCACGCCACATCCACAACCTCAGCGGCCGGCGCAACGGCCCGTTCGTCGCGGTCAACTGCGGTGCCTTTTCCGAATCGCTGGTCGAGGCGGAGCTGTTCGGCCATGAAAAAGGCGCCTTCACCGGAGCCCTGGCGGCCAAGGCCGGCTGGTTCGAGGAAGCCAACGGCGGCACGCTGTTCCTCGACGAAATCGGCGACCTGCCGCTGCCGATCCAGGTCAAGCTGCTGCGCGTGCTGCAGGAGCGCGAAGTGGTGCGGCTGGGGTCGCGCAAGAGCATCCCGATCAATGTGCGGGTACTGGCGGCGACCAACGTGCAGCTGGAAAAGGCCATTAACGCCGGGCATTTTCGCGAAGACCTGTACTACCGGCTGAACGTGGTGACCTTGCAGTTGCACCCGTTGCGCGACCGCCCGGGTGACATCCTGCCACTGGCCCGGCACTTCATCCGCAGCTACAGCGACCGGCTGGGCTACGGGCCGGTGGAGTTGAGCGCCAAGGCCCAGGCCAAGCTGGTGGAATACAGTTGGCCGGGCAACATCCGCGAGCTGGAGAACGTGATTCACCACAGCTTGCTGACCTGCGGCGACGGTACGGTGCAGGCGCAAGACCTGCGCTTGTCCAACCTGCGTATCGAACGGCAGGAGGAAGAGCCTGCGGGCAATGGTGTTGAGGATCTGCTGCAGCGCGCGTTCAGCCGCTTGTTCGAAGAGCAGTCGGGTGACCTGTACGAGAAGGTGGAAAATGCTCTGCTGCGGTCGGCGTATCGGTTCTGCCATTACAACCAGGTGCATACCGCGCAGTTGCTGGGATTGTCGCGCAACATCACCCGCACCCGGCTGATTGCGATCGGCGAGTTGGTGGTGAACAAGCGGCGGGGGCAGGAGCAGCAGGTGCTGGATAACCGGGTGGTGCGGTTGTCGATCTGAATGGTGTATGGCCTGTTCGGGCCTCTTCGCGGGCACGCCCGCTCCCACAGGTGCTGCGCCAACCTTGAAAGCGGCGCGATACCTGTGGGAGCGGGCGTGCCCGCGAAGAGGCCGGCACAGGCACCCAAACTGCTAGTTCTGGTCGCCTCCGCGATCATCCCCAACATCATGGTCAGCCCCATCATCAGCGCCATGCCCTACACCGTGGGGCTCGCCCACGTCGTGATTCGCTTCGTGATTCGCCTCATGGTTGGCTTCGTGGTTGGCTTCATGATTTGCTTCGTGGTTGGCCTCGTGGTCGGCGCCATCATCAGCACCATTGCGCCCGCGGCCATCATGGCCTGGGCCGCCATGCCCACCACCATCGCCACTATGCCCGCTGCCACTGCCGCCGTGGCCACCACCCGAGCCACCGCCGCCGCTACCACCACCTCCACCGCCATGACCACCGCCGCCGCCACTACCACCACCGCCGCCACCATGGCCACCGCCGCCACCACTACCACCACCTCCGCCGCCATGGCCACCACCACCGCCGCTGCCTCCGCCACCACCACCGTGACCGCCACCGCCACCACCGCCACCATCCTTCGCATACGCGCTGGAGGTACCGCCAATGGAGTCAGGCACCAACACGGCCGAAGCCGACAACACTGCACCGATAGCCAAAGCCAACAAGCATTTCCTGAGCATGATGAGCCTCCGCTTGGAGTAGCACCGGGTTGCACGACGCACCCTGTGATTTCCGGCCCCCCTTGGGGCAACCTGCAAACCAGCGCGGCCTTCCATCTGCAGCGGTTGAACGAGATCCTTCAGGGCCTGCCGGCCAAATATTTCAGGATGTTTCTTGATTTTTGAGCGTAGCCACGCCGCTGCGCTTGTCACCGACCGGTCATCAGAATGGCTGGTTCGCCAAAGGCCGCTGCACCGTGGCCTGGCGAGCCGGGTTGCTCAGGAGGCCGCGCGGGGCATCAGATCATACGGGTGCTTCCACCCTGGCAACGCCTGGATTCGCGCCTTCCATGCCTCGATGTGGGTGAACTGTGCCAACGCAATGCCAGTGTCCTCCGGCATGAACACATACCCGGCCAACGACAGGTCAGCGATCGTCAGCCGGCCACCGACCATGAATGGCGTCTTCGCCAAGTGCGCGTCGACAATACGGTAGGCTGCCACGGCACGTTCACGCAGGAACCGGGTCACGTCCGTTTCGCCGGTTTTCTTCAGGCAGAAAAGAAAGCGCAGCGCCGCGTAGTAACTGGTGAACTTGTGGTTGTCGAACAGCATCCAGCGCCAGATCTCGCGCTTTTCGTCTTCGTCGCGGGGGCCGAACTGCCCGGTTTTCTCCGCAAGGTAGTCAAGGATCAGCGCAGACTGGGTGAAGGATTTGCCGGCGTGCTCCAGCACCGGCACCTCGCCCTGCTCGTTCACTTCGTCGCGCCAGGCTTGTTCACGAGTCTGGCCATTGAAGAAATCGACGAACACCGGCTGCCAGTCCTGGCCTGTGAGCTCAAGCATCAGGGCGGCCTTGTAGGCGTTACCGGATTCGGCGAAACAATGCAGCTTGTAGTCGGGCATGGGTGAGATCCTTCAGTATCCATTGAATGATTGGGCCATCGGGCCGAGCAGATCACGCCTGGCCCGACAGGGTCAATGCCGGCAGCCAGAACATCTTATTCCCCGTCCCTCCCGTCATAGTCCCCACCCGGACGCCAATGCCATAGTGGAGAAAACAACACGGATAAAATCCCATGTACAGAAACACCTCTACCCCCGCGGACGACAACGGTTGCGGCTGGTTCCACCTCAGCCCCGGGCGCCAGCCACGCGCCGCGCACCGGGGGCGGAGCGAGGCGCGTTGGGTGGTGCTCGGGGCAGGCTTCACCGGCCTTGCCGCCGCGCGGCAACTGGCGCTGCATCACCCTGACGACGAGGTGATCCTGGTCGAAGCCCAGGAGGTTGGCTTCGGCGCCTCGGGGCGCAACTCCGGCTTCGCCATCGACCTGCCCCACGACATCGGTGCCGCCGACTACATCGGCGACCTGCCCACCGCGCGGATGAACCTCAAGCTCAACCTGCGCGCGCAGGCGATCCTGCGCGGGCTGATCAACCAGCACGGCATCGACTGCCAGATCCGCCCGGACGGCAAGTACCAGGCGGCGGTCGAGGACAAAGGCCTGGCCGTGCTCGAGGCGTACCGCAGCGGCCTGGAAAAACTCGGCCAGCCCTACCAGATGATCGACGCCCGCGACCTGCCCGAGCACTTCGGCACCGCGTTCTACCGCAAGGCACTGTACACCCCGGGCACCCAGCTGCTGCAACCGGCCGCCCTGGCCAAAGGCCTGGCCGACAGCCTGCCGGGTAACGTGACCCTGCACGAGCGCACCACCATCACCCACATCGAGCAGGGCCGGCGCATCACCCTCAAGCATGCCAACGGCGAGATCGTCGCCGACCAGCTGCTGCTGACCAACAACGCCTTCGCCTCGCACTTTGGCTTCCTGCCCGGCCGCCTGCTGCCGATCTTCACCTACGCCAGCATGACCCGCCCGCTGACCGAGGAAGAACAGGCGCGCCTGGGCGGCAAGGCCAGCTGGGGCATCATCCCCGCCGACCCGTTCGGCAGCACCCTGCGTCGTACCCCGGACCAGCGCCTGCTGGTACGCAACAGCTTCAGCTTCAACGCCGACGGCCGTGCCAACCCGCGCCACATTGCCCGCGCCGGGCGCCAGCATCGCGAGTCGTTCGAGCGGCGCTTCCCGATGTTGTCGGGCATGCCATTCGAATACACCTGGGGCGGCTCGATGTGCCTGTCGCGCAACCACCTTTCGCACTTTGGCACCCTTGCCCCCAACGTGCATGCGGCGCTGTGCTGCAACGGCCTGGGCATTACCCGTGGCACCGCCACCGGCACCCTGCTGGCCGACTGGCTGAGCGGCGAGCACGACGAACTGATCGACTTTCTGCTCGGCTCGGCAGGCCCCAACCGCAACCCGCCGGAGCCGCTGCTGAGCGTGGGCGTCAACCTCAACCTGCACTGGGGCCAGCGCCGCGCCGGCCTGGAAAGCTGACAAGGAGGCACTATGCATAGGCTGGGCATTCTCGGGGTCGGCGAGCTGACCGAAAAAGTGGTCATCGGCCTGCGCCGCAGCGGCTTCGACGGGCCCATCCTGCTGTCACCGCGCAATGCGCAACGGGCAACCCTGCTGGCCCGGGAGCACGCTTGCGAGGTACTGACGAGCAACCAGGCGGTGGTCGACCAGGCCGAGCTGGTGATCCTTGGCGTGCGCCCGCATTCGCTGGGCGAACTGGCAGGCGAAGTACGCCTGCGCCCCGGCAAGCGCCTGGTGTCACTGGCTGCCGGGGTGAGCCTTGGGCAACTGGCAAGCGCCTTCCCCGGCGCCCTCTGTGTGCGTGCGATGTTGTCGTATGCCGCGCAGTACAACCAGTCCACGGTGGTGGTCTGCCCGCCGGATGCGCTGACCACGCAATACCTCGGGCCACTGGGCAAGCTGGTAGTCCTGCGGGGTGAGCCCGAGTTCGAACTGGCCACCGTGGCAGCCTGCATGAATGGCTGGTTCTACTTCCTGCTGCACGACCTGCAACAGTGGCTGATGGACAAAGGCCTGCCGGCGGCCGAGGCACGCGCACTGGTGCTGGGCAACCTGCAGGACTGCGTGGCCAGTGCCGGGCAGCAGCCAGGATACACGCTCAAGGCCCTTGGGCAGGCCATTGCCACCCCCGGGACCTTTACCGCCGACGGGTTGGAGGTGCTGATGCATCAGCCGGTGAGCGCCACCTGGGGCGCGGCGTGCGAGGTGGTGCTGGATGGGTTGTTGACCCGGTCGCGGTTGGCTGACCGATAGGTTTTTCCTGCACCGACCCTATCGCCGGCAAGCCAGCTCCCACAAGGGCTCCACAGGGCTCAAGCCATGCGCTGTACCTGTGGCAGCAACTGTCTTGCTCAAATTCCAACAGGTCAGCGACAACCTCGAGAGCAATGCTGTACCTGTGGGAGCTGGCTTGCCGGCGATAGGGCCATCAGCCTCACCGCAAATCTGCAGCTGTCCGACAGCAGCATCCCACGACCCGTCCCAGCCGTTATATGGCCCGCCATCAGGCCAGTGCGATAGTGCTGCGCAGTCCCTGCATGAACCAAAGGAACCCATACGTGAGCCAAGTCCTGACCGTAGTCCGCAACGCCCCCGCCTCCCCCCTGGGCAC
>NZ_NEJX01000061.1:0-541 GCF_002113245.1 Pseudomonas sp. B13(2017) | reverse complement strand
AAACGCCCGCTTGGCATAGTGCCGCGCATACAGATCGCCAACCTGGTCGATCATCGACTGCCAGTTTTTCAGTTCGCGGTCGTAATCGGCCTGGAACGCCGCGCGGGCGCGTTCGTCGTAACGCTCTTCCAGCCGCTCGCGGGCGTCCTGCTGCTTGCGCGCGGTGTTGCGTTCGGCCTGCGCGTCGATGTCCACCGGCGGCAGATACGCCTTGGCCGCGATTGGGCTGTCGTTCCACTGCTCGACCTGCCGGGCTTCCCGCTGCGCGTCCTCGGCACCCTGCACTGCCGCCATGGCAGCGTGCAATTCGCGGATGCCCAGTAGTGCTTGCGAGGTGAAGTACTCGAAGTGCCGATGCGGCTGTGCCCGCCATTCCTGCAGGGCTTGCACCCAGCCAGTGCGTTGCGCGTTGAGCTCCATGACCATGCCGACCGGGTCGGGCAGCGTCAGCGCCAGCAGGCCATTGGGCAGTTGTTCCTGCTGGATGACATTGCGCACATGCGTGCGGGTTTCATGCCAGCGGCCCAGGCGGCTGTAAAAG
>NZ_NEJX01000014.1:0-170367 GCF_002113245.1 Pseudomonas sp. B13(2017) | reverse complement strand
GATGGGGTCCATCATGCCGCACACGTCGATGATCTGGAAACGGCCCTGCTTGGACTTCTTGATCGGCTTCTGGCCGGTGATCATCATCATCGGCATGCCGCCCAGGTAGGCGTAGGCGCTGGCGGTGACCAGGTTGGTGGCGCCAGGGCCGAGGGTCGACAGGCTGACGCCGGTCTTGCCAGTCAGGCGACCATAGGTGGCAGCCATGAAACCTGCGGACTGCTCGTGACGGGTAAGTACCAGCTTGATCTTCGACTTGCGCAGGGATTCGAGCAGGTCGAGGTTTTCCTCACCAGGAATGCCGAATACATACTCGACACCTTCGTTTTCCAGGCATTGCACAACGACATCGGCGGCCTTGGCCATTTGGGGTACTACCTCAAAATCTTTGTGGGATTGCAGATTTATTAAGCTGCGTGACTGAGATGTTGCAGGATGTCTCAGTGGCGCGCATCGTAGGCCCTCTGGTTAATAATAATAAATATATTGTTATGATGCTTGGCATCACAGTTTGTTATGAACGGTAAACCCCCTCAATGAACCTCAAGGCATTGCGCTGCTGCGTCGAGATCGTGCGCCAAGGCAGCTTCACCAAAGCCGCGCAGCACCTGCATATTGCCCAGCCGGCACTGAGCATGGCTGTTACCCGCCTGGAAGAAGAACTGGGCGTCACCCTGTTCAACCGCACCACGCGCAAAGTCATCCTCACAGCCGAGGGCGAACGCTTCCTGCCACGTATCGAATCGGCCCTGCGCGAAATGGATGTGGCCCGGCAAGAACTGCGCGACATGGCCGACCTGAAGCGCGGCGAGGTGCGCCTGGGTATCCCGCCGATGTTCGGCCTGCATTATGTGCCCGGCTTGATGAACGCCTTCCGCCAGCTGTACCCGGGCATTGCCATGACCGTGTTCGAAGGCAGTGCCGAGGACATTGGCCATCGCCTGGAACAACGGGAAATCGACCTGGCGCTGCTGGAGTCCAGGCGCGTGCCGCCCGACAAGGAATCGATCCTGCTGGGCAGCGACGAGATGCTGGCGTGCATGCACCCTGACCATCCCTATGCCGGCAAGGCCTTCCTCACGGCCGAGGACCTGCGCAATACCGACATGGTGGTATTCGACCGCACCTTCGTGCAGCGCCACCTGCTGGATGCGTTCTTCGCCGAACATGGCATCACGTACCAGGTAGCACTGCAGAGCAACTTCGTATCGCTGGTGGTACAGGCCGCGCTGGACAACATGGGCGTGGCGACCCTGCTGCGCTCGGTGCAACAACGCACGCCGGGCATTGTCGGCGTACCGTTCCAGCCAGCGCAGCAGATGAGCTTCCGCTTGTGCTGGCGCTCGGGGGAATACCTGTCGCTGGCCAGCAAGCGCTTCATCGATTTTGCCGCGCAGACCCATTACCTGGAGCGTTGATACCAGCCTGTTCCGGCCTCTTCGCGGCTAAGGCCGCTTCCACAGGGGTTGTGCATACCGCAAGCCTGCACTGATCCCTGTGGGAGCGGCTTTAGCCGCGAATACCGGCGCATCCGGTGGCAAACGATTTGACGGGGCCAGGCAGCAAATGTCAGGCAATGCACCCGTCAAATGCCATTACAAACCTGTCAATCGTTGCAATCCGTCAGGTTCTTGCCTGCGCTTCGCCTCCCTACAATGGCCTCACAACAACAAACGAGCCCAGCTCCGTGAGGCACGACCCCATGTACAGAGACCATATCGTCAAACCGCGTGCGACCGACAACCCTGCGTTCATGGCCCTGGCCACCGCCGTGATCTTTGCACTCGCCCTTTTCTACGGTGTGGGCGACGGTAGCCTGGCCCGGCTGATGGGCCCGATCGTGCTCGACCTGCAGGCACCGCTAATGCGCAACATCGCCGTGGCCGGCACCTTGGCCGTCACCCTGGTGCTGAATCTGTTCATCCTCGGCCGCTTTGCGCTACGGGCCCAGGTAATTACCGTCTGGTTCGAACTGTTGCTGCTGTTCCTGCTGTTCTTCGACACTTTCGACCTGTCTTACAGTTTCATCGCCAGCAAGGTCGGCTTCATGATCACCCAAGGGGTGTTCACCACCGTCTACGTGTCCACGATCTCGATCGCCATCGCGTTCGTCCTGGCCCTGATGGGTGCGACTGCACGCTTGTCGTCCAACGGCTTCGCCATCGCCATCGCCAGTTTCTATACCTCGTTCTTCCGCGGTGTACCGCTGCTGATCCAGATCTACCTGATCTATCTCGGCATCCCCCAACTCGGCTACGTGGTCGGTGCAGTGCCGGCGGGCATCCTGGCCCTGTCGCTGTGCTATGGCGCCTACATGACGGAAATCTTCCGCGCCGGCATCAGCAGCATCCCGCGCGGGCAGTGGGAAGCCTCGCGAGCAATTGGCCTGACCCCCTTCCAGGCAATGACCCGGGTGATCCTGCCGCAGTCGATGCGACTGATCATCCCGCCCACCGGCAACCAGTTCATTTCCATGCTGAAGGACAGCTCGCTGGTGTCGGTGATCGGCGTGTGGGAGTTGATGTTCCTGGCTCGCACACAGGGCCGCGCAGAGTTCCGCCACCTGGAAATGCTGATTACCGCCGCCGTCCTGTACTGGGTGCTGTCGATCCTGCTCGAAGCCGTGCAGTCGCGCCTGGAAAAACGTTTCGACCGCGCCCACCGCTGATCGAGGAGCATCACGATGAACCAAGTAGTCACCCCAGCTGCCGCCCAGGCCGCCGTATCGATCCGCGGTCTGCAGAAATGGTACGGCGACTTTCATGTACTCAAGGGTATCGACCTGGAAATCGCCAGCGGCGAGATCGTGGTGGTCTGCGGCCCGTCAGGCTCAGGCAAGTCCACACTGATTCGCTGCCTGAACCTGCTGGAGGACTTCCAGAAAGGCCAGGTGCTGATTGCCGGCAACCCGCTTGACCGTGATGCCGCCAGCGTGGCCGCCATTCGTCGCCAGGTCGGCATGGTGTTCCAGCAGTTCAACCTGTTCCCGCACCTGACCGTGCTGGAAAACCTGATGCTCGGTCCGCGCCTGGTCAGCAGGCTCAACGAGGCCCAGGCCCGCGCCCTGGCCCTGGAGTACCTGGAGCGGGTGCGCATCGCCAGCCAAGCCGACAAGTTCCCCGGCCAGCTTTCCGGTGGCCAGCAACAGCGGGTAGCCATTGCCCGCGCGCTGTGCATGAAGCCGCGGATCATGCTGTTCGACGAACCCACTTCGGCACTGGACCCGGAAATGGTCAAGGAAGTGCTCGATGTGATGGGCGAGCTGGCCCAGGATGGCATCACCATGCTCTGTGTCACCCACGAAATGGGCTTCGCCCGCCGGGTCGCCGACCGCATCATCTTCATGGACCAAGGCCAGGTCATCGAGCAGGCCCGGCCCAACGACTTCTTCGACAACCCGCGCCATGCCCGCGCCAGGGAGTTCCTTTCGCAGATTCTCAGCCACTGAGGCCTGTGTCTACCGCTGTGCCGACACCACAACAACAATTGCATACCCGGAGACTTACCGAATGAACCCACTTGCACGCTTGTTTGCCCTCACTGCCGTCGCCGGCAGCCTGGCCCTGATGACCGGCGCCGCCTGGGCGGGCGCCACCCTGGATCGCATCCACCAGAGCAAGGTCATGAAAGTGGCCACCGCCGCCAACTGGCCACCGCAGTCGTTCCTTGGCGAGGACAACACCCTCAAGGGCTTCGACATCGATGTTGCCAACGAAATCGGCAAGCGCATGGGCACCACGGTAGCGTTTGTCACCCCCGAGTACGGCATCATCACTGCCGGGCGCTGGGCCAGCCGCTGGGACCTGTCGGTCGGTTCGATGACGCCTACCACCGAGCGTGGCCGCGTACTCGACTTCCCGGCCATCTACTACTACACCCCCTACATGTTCGCAGTGCACAAGGATGCCGCCGGCGCCAGCGCTGCCGACCTCAATGGCAAGACCATCGGCGTCGAGGCCGGCACTACCTCCGAGGACTACATCAACCGCCGGCTGAAGATCGACGCGGCGGACGTACCTGCATTCAGCTACACCGTGGAGCCTGGTGATGTGCAGACCTACGGCGACAGCATGGGCCCGCTGGATGACCTGCGCATGGGCAACGGCATCCGCCTGGATGCCGCACTGTCGCCGCTGCCGACCATCATGGGCGCGATCAAGGCCGGTTACCCGATTGCCCCGGTGCAGGGCAAGCCCGCCTACTACGAACCGCTGGCCATCGCCACCGACAAGGGCGACGACGCCTTCAATGCCGAACTGGCCAAGGCCGTCGAAAGCATGAAGGCCGACGGTACGCTGAAGCAGCTGTCCGAGAAGTGGTACGGCGCCGACCTCACGCAAGTGCAATAACCCCATCACCCACAGGCCAGCGCCCCTCAGCTGAAGGGCGTGCGGCCCCCGCGTGCCCGTAGAACCTGCAACGCTCAGTAAAAGGATGACCCAGCCGATGTCCAGCTACAGCAACAACTACTACACCGGAACCATGCGCCCGGCCTCGCAGCGCCCGGCTTTGGCCGGCGAAACCCGGGCCGATGTATGCGTCATCGGCGGCGGCCTGGCGGGCCTGAGCGTAGCCTTGGAACTGCTGTCGCGCGGGCGCTCGGTGGTATTGCTGGAAGCCGCGCGAGTGGCCTGGGGGGCCTCAGGGCGCAATGGCGGCTTCGTGCTGCAGGGCTGGTCCGAAGGGCTGTCGGCCATCGAGCGGCGCTGCGGCAAGCCGACAGCAGCGGCATTGTTCCGGCTGTCACTGGAGGGCGTCGATATCGTCCGCGACACCATCGCCCGCCACCAGCTGCCAGGCTGTGCCGCGACCACCGGCAAACTCAGCGTGGTGCGCTACGACGACGCCGACAACCTGCAGCGCACCCGCGACCGCATGGCCCGTGACTTCGGTTTCGAGATGGAATACCTGGATACCCCGACGCTACGTAGCCACCTGAACACCGACCGCTACTACCAGGGGCTGCGCGACAGCCATGGTTTTCATTTCCACCCGCTGAACTACTGCCTGGGCCTGGCCGAGCTGGTCGAGCTTGCCGGCGGCTGTATCCACGAGCAATCGCCCATGCTGCGGGTAACACGCGTGGCCGGGCGCCACCGCGTAACCACTGCCCACGGCGCGGTCACCTGTGCCGATGTGGTGTACTGCTGCGGCGGTTACGGCGGCGCCGAGTTCGGCCGGCTGCGCCGAGCTTTCCTGCCGATCGCCACCTACGTGGTACTCACCGAACACCTGGGTGAACGCCTGAATGCCGTGGTACGTACCACGGATGCCGTCGGCGACAACCGCCGCGCCTCGGATTACTACCGCATCGTCGAAGGTGACCGCCTGCTGTGGGGTGGCCATATCACCACCCGCAATCTGCAGGACGAACAACGCCTCGGGCAGTTGCTGACCCGTGACATCCTCAACGTTTATCCGCAGCTGCAGGGTTTGAAAATCGCCAAGGCCTGGTCCGGGCTGATGGGCTACGCCCGCCACAAGATGCCGCACATCGGCCCTCTGGGCCCGGGGTTGTGGGCCTGTACTTCATTTGGGGGCCATGGTATGAACACCGCACCCGTGGGCGCCAGGGTAGTCGCCGAGGCGGTGTGCGGCGAAACCGACCGTTATCGCCTGTTCGATGCCTATGGCCTGGAATGGAACGGCGGACCGTTTGGGCCTGCTGCGGCACAAGCGGTGTATGCCGGGCTGAAGCTGATGGACCGGTTCCAGGAAGCGCGCTCGCAGTACAACAACTAGAACGACAACCAGGAATCGCCATGGACCCCCTCCCCCCCGGCGCGCTGTTCAAACTTACCGAAAAGGACCGCCAACTGCTGGCGCTGCTGCAGGCCAACGCCCGCGAGCCCACCGCCTCGCTGGCACGCAAGCTGGGTGTGTCGCGCTCGGCGGTGCAGGAGCGCATCAACCGCCTGGAGAATGCCGGCGTGATCACCGGCTACAGCGTGCGCATCGACCAGGACAAGCTGCAGCAGGTGATCAACTGCTTCACCATGACCTCCTGCAGCAACAAGAGCTACACCGACGTGATGACCACCTTGCGCAAGATGGAGTCGGTGCAGGCGGTGTACGCGGTATCGGGCGAAATGGATTTCATCATCCACCTGACCACCCACACCTTGGGCGAACTGAATGCCGAACTGACCCGTATAAACATGATCAAGGGTGTGACCCATACGGCGTCGCACATTGTCATGGAGACCAAGTTCAGCAAGAAGCTGACGTTGTAATCCCCCTCCCAGGCTTATGCAGAGCCTTGTGGGAGCGGGCGTGCCCGCGAACACCGGCGCAGCCGGTGCCATCCTCCGCGCTGGATTCTTCGCGGGCATGCCCGCTTCCACAGGTGCTGTTCATGCCGCAGGTCCAGGAAGCCGGCCAGCTTCCTCGACGTCACCGTCACGGATTGACTATGATCCCGCCTTGAACGTTTCAGCATGTTTCAACAAGGATCCAGATGTCAGTTCAGGAATTACCCCCTCTCCCTAGCAAAACTACCGTCGCGAAGATGGAAGCCGCCATGGCGCTGGGCAGCTTTGCCATTGGCACCGGCGAGTTCGCCATCATGGGCCTGATGCCCGATATCGCCAGCAACCTGCAATTGAGCGAGCCCCAGGTGGGCCATGCCATCAGCGCCTATGCGCTGGGGGTGATGGTCGGCGCCCCGACGCTGGCGATCATCGGTGCCCGGCTGTTGCGCAAGCACATGCTGCTGTTGTTGATGGCGCTGTATGCCCTTGGCAACCTGGCTACCGCCTTCGCCCCCTCGTTCGGTGGCCTTGTCGCCTTCCGCTTCATCAGCGGCCTGCCCCATGGCGCCTACTTCGGCATCGCGGCGGTGGTGGCGTCGAGCATGGTGGCCAAGGACCAGCGGGCGGGGGCCGTGGCCCGAGTGATGATGGGCCTGACCCTGGCCATGTTGCTCGGCAACCCGATCACCA
The DNA here is from genome assembly GCF_002113245.1 of Pseudomonas sp. B13(2017). Classification (NCBI taxonomy): domain Bacteria; kingdom Pseudomonadati; phylum Pseudomonadota; class Gammaproteobacteria; order Pseudomonadales; family Pseudomonadaceae; genus Pseudomonas; species Pseudomonas sp. B13(2017). The sequence continues at coordinate 163,426 of NZ_NEJX01000014.1, read as the reverse complement.
CCTTGCTGGGCCAGTACTTCGGCTGGCGCTCGGCGTTCGTGCTGGTTGGCGCGATCGCCCTGTGCACCATCGCCCTGGTCTGGCGCTTCGTGCCCCAGCGCCACGATGAAGTGCGCAGCGACCCGCGCAAGGAACTGCAAGCCTTCACCCTGCCGCAGGTGTGGATGGCGCTGGGCATCGCCTCGATCGGCTTTGCCGGCATGTTCTGTGTGTTCAGCTACCTGGCGCCGACCATGTTGCAGGTGACCCAGGTGTCGCCGCAGTGGATTCCGTTCGGCCTGGCGGCGTTCGGCGTCGGTGGCATTGTCGGCAACATCGCCGGTGGCAAGCTGTTCGACCGCCTGCAGTTCCGCGCCGTCGGGCTGGTGCTGGTGTGGTCGATTGCCGTACTGCTGTTCTTCAGCTTTGCCGCGCAGGCGCTGTGGAGCCTGCTGCTGGGCATTGGCCTGGTCGGCACCATGATTGCCCTGGCGGCGCCGTTGCAGATCCGCCTGATGGACATTGCCCATGAAGCGCCAAGCCTGGCGGCGGCGTCGAACCATGCGGCTTTCAACCTGGCCAATGCGCTGGGGCCGTGGCTGGGTGGCATGGCGATTACCGCAGGCATGGGCTGGACCAGCACCGGGTACATCGGCGCGGCTACGGCGCTGGTCGGGCTGGGGATCTACCTGGTGGCACGGCGGATGAAGGGTGGGCACTAAGGTTGAGGCCTGACAGATAGCGTGAACGGGGCTGCCATGCAGCCCATCGCCGGCAAGCCAGCTCCCACAGAGACCGCACAATACCTGAAATTTGTGCGGTCCCTGTGGGAGCTGGCTTGCCGGCGATGGGCCGCAAAGCGGCCCCCGAATCAACCATCAACGCGGCAGGCTGACCCTGGCCACCTCGGCAAAATAACGGGCCCCGGTTGCCAGGATCGCATCGTTGAAATCATACGAAGCGTTGTGCAACGGCGTAGCCCCCGCCTCGCCCTCTGCACCATTGCCGATGAACACGAAGTTGCCCGGCACCTGCTGCAGAAACGCACCGAAGTCCTCGGAAATCATCATCGGCATCACTTCGGCATTCACCGCCTGCACCCCCACCACATTGCGCGCCGCCGCCACGGCAATTTCCGTGTTCGCCGCCCAGTTCACCGTCGGCGCAAACTCGTGGCTGTACTCGAACCGGCAGGTTGCACCGTGCAGGTGGCAGATACCCTCGCTGATCTCGCGCATGCGCTTTTCCAGCAGGCGTTGCACCTCAGGGCTGTAGCTGCGGGTATCACCCTTGATCGTGACATGGGTCGGTATCGCATTGCGGATGCCATCAGTGATGAACTCGGTGCAGGAAACCACTGCCGACAGGCTCGGGTCGACATTGCGCGCGACAATGGTCTGCAAGGCCAGCACGATCTCGGCGCCGATCACCATCGGGTCGATACCCATGTGCGGCCGGGCGGCATGGGTGCCCTTGCCCTGGATGTGAATGACGAAGTTGTCCTCGCTGGCCATGATCCCACCGGCCCGCGTGGCGATATGGCCAGCCGGCATGCCCGGCATATTGTGCGCGCCATACAGGGCATCGACCGGGAAGCGCTCGAACAACCCATCGGCCATCATCGCCTTGGCCCCCCGCCCATGCTCCTCGGCCGGCTGGAACACGAAACGCACGGTACCGTTGAAGTTACGCTCGCGGCACAGCAGGTCTGCGGCACCCAGCACCATCGCCATGTGCCCGTCGTGGCCACAGGCGTGCATCTTGCCGTGGTTGCAGGACGCATGCGGCCGTTGATGCGCCTGTTCGGTGATGTTCAGGGCATCCATGTCGGCACGCAGGCCGATCACGCCCGGGCCGTCACCGACAGTGAGGCTGGCAACCAGGCCGGTGCCACCGATGCCACGGTGCACTTCCAGGCCAAGGCTGGCGAGGATGCTGGCGACCTGTTCGGCGGTGTCGAACTCTTCAAAGCCGGTTTCCGGGTGCCGGTGAAACGCGTGCCGCCAATGCTTGAGGCGCAGTTCGAATGCAGGGTCGTTGCTCATGCTTGAAGCTCCTGTTACTGGGCCAACGTCGGGCGTTGACCGGAAGGCTGGGGTTCATCCGCAGGCGCTTGGCCGTGCCAGATGACGCTTTCGCTCAGGTATGGCGTGCGGTAGCCGCTGCCCACACCCAGGCGGTAGAACGCGAAGGCAACTGCGCTGACCACGACCATGTCCAGGCCCTCTGGCAGCAGGCCGATACCGCCGAACGCCTCGCTGCCCAGCCACGACACCAGGGCAATCGCCGGGAGATAGCCGATCAGCCAGGCAGCGGCGCGCAGCTCGCGAGCGAACCCCGCCCAGCCGGCTTTGGCCTGGTAGTAGAAATAGATAGGCAAGGCGCCGATCACCAGGAGGATCACCTGGCCGGTCAGCGGCCAACGGGCCCAGTACAGCACCAGTGAGGCACAGATGAAGGCGAATGGCGCAATGATGCCCATGCCCTTCAGGCGCAGCGGGCGGTGGATTTCCGGCGCGGTAGCGCGCAGCGACATCAGGCTGATCGGCCCGGTCAGGAACGAAATCACCACGGCCACCGAGATCACCGCCGCCAGTACGCCCCAGCCACGGAAGAAGAACAGGAAGATGAAACTCACCGCCAGGTTCAGCCACATTGCCTGGCGCGGCACGCCATACAGCGGGTGCAGGTTGCCGAAGATTTTCGGCAGGGTGTTGTTCTTCTCCATCGCATAGATCATGCGCGCAGTGGTGGCGGTATAGATGGAGCCGGTACCCGAAGGGCTGACGAACGCATCCAGGTACAGCAGCATGGCCAGCCAGTTCAGGTTCAGCGCCAGTGCCAGTTGCGCCAGGGGCGAATCGAAGTTCAGGTTGTGCCAGCCTGCAGCGATGCTCGCCGGGCTCAAGGCCCCGATGAAGGCCACCTGCAACATCACGTAGACCACCAGCGCAATCAGCACCGAGCCGACCAGGGCGAACGGGATGCTGCGCCCGGGGTTGCGCGCCTCGCCGGCCAGGCTGACCGGGCTCTGGAAGCCGTTGTAGCTGAACACGATGCCACTGGCGGCCACTGCCGTGAACACTGCAGACCAGCCATACGGCGCAAAGCTGGCAACCGAGCCGTCGCCGAAGTTCTGTGTATTGAACTGGGTCGAGATCAGCGCGACGGCGGTCAGCGCAGGCACCACCAGCTTGAACACGGTGATTGCGGTGTTGGTCTTGACGAACAGCTTCACGCCCCAGTAGTTCAGGCCGAAGTAGACCAGCACCAGGCCCGCACTGGCCAGCAGCCCGCCATGGGTCAACTCGCCGTGGTGCACCAGCGCCTGGGCCCACGGGAATGGCCAGGAGGCCATGTACTGGATCGAGGCGATCGCTTCGATGGGGATCACCGACACGATGGAGATCCAGTTGGCCCAGGCCGCCAGGAAGCCCACCAGCGAGCCGTGGGAATAGCGCGCATAACGCACCATGCCGCCGGACTCAGGAAACATCGCGCCCATTTCCGCATAGGTCAGGGCAATCGCCAGCACCACCACCGCACCAATGACCCAGGCCAGGATCGCCGCCGGCCCGGCGATGGCCGATGCATGCCAGGCGCCGAACAGCCAGCCTGAACCGATGATGGAGCCAAGGCCGGTCAGCATCAGCGACCAGGGGCTGATGTCACGTTTGAGTTTGTTCATGGAATCTCCGCTTGTTTTTCTTGTGTGGAGCTGACGGAGGGCAGGTAATACCCGGCCCTCAGGGGTGGATCAGGTACGTACCCAGGCTTGCTGGCGGGCCAGTACCGAGCTGGCCGACTCGCCCAGCAGGTCGGCATATACGCCGGGGGCGGTGGCGCCTTCGGTACTGATGAAGAGGATGCGGGCGTTGCCGTCGATACCCAGGTCGGCAGATGCGCCAGCATCCGTTACCAGGTGGGCAAGCCCGGCCAGGCCGGCGACGCCGGACTCACCGGCAACCAGCGGAATGTCGCGAGCGCTGCCAGCAGCCAGACGGCGCATGGCGGCGACAGCTTGGTCATCGCTGATGGTCATGAAGTAATCGACGCTCGGCTCCAGGAAGCGCCAGGCCAGCGGCGATGTCTCGCCGCACGCCAGGCCTGCCATTACCGAGTCCACCGCGCCGGTCGCCCTGGCCGGCTTGCCGAGCAAGGCGCTCTGGTACAGGCAGTCCGCCTGCTCCGGTTCGACCATGACCAACAGCGGGCGCTGTGCGCCGTAGTGCTCCCACAGGTAGCTGACGATGCCGGCCGCCAGGCCGCCCACCCCACCCTGCAGGAACACGTGGGTGAACGGCGGTTGCCCGGCAGTGGTTTCGATGATTTCCGCAGCGATGGTGCCGTAGCCCTGCATCACGTCACGCGGGATCACTTCGTAGCCTTCATAGGAGGTATCGGAAACCACGGTCCAGCCATTGCTGGTCGCCAGCTCCGCAGCATGCTCGACCGACTCGTCGTAATTGCCGGCAATGCGCACGATCTGCGCACCATAGGCCGCAATCGCCTGTTCGCGCTCGATGCTGACGTTGGCATGCAGCACGATCACGCAGCGGCAGCCGATGCTTTGCGCGGCGGCCGCCAGGCCCTTTCCATGGTTGCCATCGGTGGCGCTGGCCACGGTGAACTGCGCCAGCAGGTCGGCGTACTGGCCTTCCAGCAAGCCACGCGGGTCGAACTGCTGCGCGGGGAAGGTACGCCGGATCAGCCGGACCAGGGCAATCGGCGCGCCCAGGGCCTTGAAGCTGCCCAGTTCCGAGCGCACCGATTCATCCTTCACCGACACCTGGGCAACACCCAGCTCGGCGGCCAGGTCAGGCAGGCTGTACAGCGGCGTAGCGCCAGCGTTCAAGCGCGCCCAGCCGGCCAGCCACTGGCGGCTTTCTTCAGCCCTGGCAATGCTCATCACCTCTTGCAACGCTTGCGGGTAAGGCCGGCGGCCAGCCTTGGGGTTGGAAACAAACATGCGGTACTCCTTTCTGCAGGCAACAGGAAGCCCATGCCGCTGAAACCAGGCTTCAGCGGGCGGGGCATTACAGTGGGGATCAGGGGTGGATCAGGCGACGGCTGACCACATCCAGCAGCACCTGGGCGCCCTGGATCAGTTGTGCGTCGTCGGTATGCTCGCGCGGGTTGTGGCTGATACCGCCCTGGCTGGGCACGAAGATCATCGCGGCGGGGGCGATACGGGCGATCATTTGCGCGTCGTGGCCAGCACCGGAGGTCATGCGCCGGTGGCTGAAGCCGAAACGCTGCGCCGAGGCTTCTATGGCATCGGCCAGGCCTGCGTCGAAGATCACCGGTTCGAAACGCACCAGGCGCTCGGTGGTGATGGTGACCCCTTCGCGCTCGGCAAGCGCCTCCAGGTATTGGCTCAGGCGGTTTTCGGCGTAAGCCAGGCAAGTTTCGTCGGGGTCGCGCAGGTCGACGGTGAAGGTGGCCTTGCGCGGGATGACGTTGATCACGTTCGGCTCGAACTGCATGCAACCGACGGTGGCCAGGGTCGTACCGGAGTCCACGGCCATGGCGCGCAACTCGGCAACGATGGCACTGGCGACGAAGCCTGCGTCATGACGCAGGTGGGTCGGCGTGGTGCCGGCATGGTTGGCGTGCCCTTTCACCTCTACTTGCTGCCAGGAAATGCCCTGCAGGTTCTCGACCACGCCAATCAGGGTGTTCTCGGCTTCGAGGATCGGCCCCTGCTCGATATGCAGTTCGAGGTATTCATGCGGCACGATGGCGCCAGGCTCCAGCGTGCCGGCATAGCCGATGCGCGCCAGTTCATCGCCAAGCCGCGTACCGTCGGTGCCAAGGGTGTCCAGCGCCTGCTGCAAGGGCAGGCCGCCGGCATATACCAGTGAGCCCATCATGTCGGGCTGGTAGCGCACACCCTCTTCATTGGTGAATGCGCCGACCGTGATCGAACGCTCAGGCAAGCGCCCGGCATCACGGTAGGCCCGAATCACCGCCAACCCGGCCAGCACGCCATAGCAGCCATCCAGGGCTCCGGCGTTGGTAACGGTATCGATGTGCGAACCCATCATCAGTGGGCGTTGCTCACCGCTGTCGGCGGCAGCGCGCAAAGTACCGAAAATGTTGCCGATGCGGTCGACCTGCACGTCGAGGTCAAGTTCGCGCATCCAGCCGACCAGCAGGTCGCGCCCGGCCTTTTCGGCATCGCTCAGGGCGATCCGGGTGCGCCCGCCGTGGGTGGCGTCAGCGCCTACCTGGCCGAGTGCACGGATCTGCTGCAGCAGCAAAGCGCCGTTCAGTTGCAGTGGGGTACTCGCATTCATCAACCGTTTCTCCCTGGGTGCAAAGCCTTGGCTCTACACCGCCGTTTTTGTTCATGGGAGAATTCTATTCGCTCGCCATGTACGAAAACCTTGATTTTTGGCCTTCGCGCGCACTTTTATTACGCATTCCCGGCGTTTACCGCTGTTTACCTACAGAGGCCCCTTCATGCCCCTCGATCACTTCGACCTGGCCCTGCTCGATGCCGTGCAGCGCGACGCTGGTACTTCACAGCTGGACCTCGGTGCGCAGGTCAACCTGTCCTCGGCAGCGGTCAATCGGCGGCTGAAGAAGCTGACGGCCGACGGCGTGATCCGCGGCACGGTGGCACAGGTGAATCCAGAGCAGCTTGGGTACACGCTGACGGTGATAACCGAGGTTGAAGTGGAGAACGAGCGGCTGGACCTGCTGGACGAGATGAAACGCACCTTCCTCGCCTGCCCGCAGGTGCAGCAGTGCTACTACGTGGCCGGGGAATGCGATTTCGTGCTGATCATGCTGGTGCGGAACATGGAGCAGTACACCCAGCTGACCCGTGAACTGTTCTTCGAGAACAACAACGTCAAGCGCTTCAAGACGCTGGTGTCGATGAGCAATGTGAAGACGGGCATGTTCGTGCCGACCCTCACGCCTTGAAGCCTTGTTGCAATCCCCTGTAGGAACGGCCTTGTGTCGCGAAAGGGCTGCGTAGCAGCCCCAGCTATTGTTGCGCTGAAGCCGAGATCGCCGGGGCCGCTTTGCGGCCCTTTCGCGACACAAGGCCGCTCCTACAGGAGATCGCGCACTCTTCAAGTCTTACTATTAATTGTCATGTTTGTAATATCACAGCAATCGGCAACTGTGCATCATGAAAAAAGTTGCCAAGGTGCGTGCCAGTGCATTTATCAAAATAACAATTACCAGGCGGGTCGACTTGCTCTTCCTGCCCCACAACCGTGTCTGGAATAAAATGACAACTCAAACAGGCGCCTTCCAACAAAAAGGTTATCGAAGAATCATTCCGTCGATGACCGCCTTGCTGCAATTCGAAGCCGTGGCCCGGCTCAACAGTTTTACCCAGGCAGCCATTGAGCTGGGCGTGACCCAGGCGGCGGTCAGCAAACAGATCAAGGCCCTAGAGGAAAACCTCGGGGCGCTGCTGTTCCATCGCTCGCACCGCAGCATTCACCTGACCGAAGGCGGCGAAATCCTCTTTGCCAGCATCTCCGAATCACTGCAGCGGGTGGCCAGCGCGTTCGACCAGATCACCCACATCAGCCACCATCAGGAAATCGTGCTGGGCTCCACCGCACCCTTCTCGCAACTGCGCATCATGCCCCGCCTGAACGCCCTGGCCGACGCCCTGCCGCAGGTGCAGCTGCGCCTGGCCACGCAGATGTTCACCGGCGATCTGCGCAAGCGCGATTACGACCTGGACGTACGCTACGGCAACGGCCAGTGGGACGACGGCGAAGCCATCCTGTTGTTCGAGGAAGAAATTTTCCCGGTCTGCGCCCCTGCCTGGCTGGCCCGCAACAACCTGCCCGTCACCCTGGAGGAACTGGCCGGGGCCGGGCTGCTGGATGCCGACTCCACCTCCGAGGGCTGGGTCGACTGGCCTGGATGGTTCCGCGAACTGGGCCTGGCCCCGGCAGCGCCCCGCTACAACCTGCGCTGCAGCCTGTACACCGATGCCATCAACGCGGCATTGGCCGGCTACGGCATTGCCTTGGGCTGGGGGCGGCTGGTGGAGCACCTGGTGAGTACCGGGGCCCTGGTGCGGTTGGAGCCTTTCACCGTACGCACCCGCGAATCCTATTACATCGTCGTACCGCACGGTCGGCCGGCATCGGTGTACACCCGTGCGATTGCCCATTGGCTGCAAAGCCCGGCGCCTGCGCACGACAACCCGTTCCTGCATAACCTCAGGTAATGGGAAATGGAAAATTAAGCGCATTGACGCTATTCGAGGGCACTTCAATAATTCGCCGCACATGGCTTTATCAATTAAAAATAAAAGTGCCTGAGGACAACAATGAGCAGCCCAATCAATAAAACCCATCGCGAACTTGTCGATGCGCGGCAACCGGGCTTCGGCATGCCTGGCGAGTTATACAGCCGCCAGGATATCTTCGACACCGATATGGATATCTTCTTTCACAAACACTGGATACAAGTAGCCGTTACTGCCGATGTCGATGAGCCCGGCGATGTGTTTACCGTGGATATCGGCAAGGCTTCGGTGCTGATCCTGCGCGACGATGACGAACAGATCCGCGCCTACCGCAATGTCTGTCGCCACCGTGGCGCACGCCTGAAAGAGCCTGGCAAGTCCACCGTCGGCATGCTGGTGTGCCCCTACCACCAGTGGACCTACGACCTCGATGGCAGCCTCAGGCACGCCAGCCACATGGGCAAGGCCTTCGACCCCAAGTGCCGCAGCCTGATCCCGGTGCACTGCAAGGTCATCGGCAGCCATGTGCTGGTGTGCCTGAGCGACACCCCACCGGACGACATCAGCGACCTCGAAGAAGTCATGGGTCCACGCTTCACCCCCTTCGACCTGACCAATACCCGCATCGCCTACGAACTCGACTACATCGAGAACGGCAACTGGAAGCTGGTGATGGAAAACAACCGCGAGTGCTACCACTGCGCTGGCACCCACCCGGAACTGATCGTCTCGTATCAATCCGAGGACCTCGGCGTCAGCCTGGAGGAGATGAGCGACGAAGCGCGTGCCTCCTATGATGCCTATCAGGTGCGCAAGGCCGGCATCGAAGCCGACTGGGCCAGCGCCGGCCTGCTGTACGAGACCGTCGAACACCTGCAGGACAGCTCGCCCACCCAGTTCCGCACCCAGCGCATGATCATTGCCGGCAGCGGCGAGTCGCAAACCCTCGACACCAAGGTGGCCTGCAGCAAGCTGCTGGGCAACCTCACCCGCCGCGACCTCGGCGACACCCACCTGTGGGGCAACAACGCCTGGGCTCACGTGATGAGTGACCACGCCATGATCAGCTGGATCATCCCGCTGTCGCCGGAGCGCACCCTGGTGCGCACCAAGTGGCTGGTGCACCGCGACGCTATCGAAGGTGTCGACTACGACCTGCAACGCCTGATCGAAGTGTGGGTTGCCACCACCCAGCAGGATGCCGCGCTGGTCGCCATCACCCACAGCGGTACCCAGGACCCCGCCTTCGAGCCGGGCCCCTACTCCACCTTCACCGAGCCGTACGTCGACCAGTTCGCCCGCTGGTACGCCTCGCGTCTCGCCGCACACGGGGTTTGAAGGCCATGACCGCATTGCACAGCATCGCCGGCCTGCGCGCCGACCAGCGTTTTACCGACAGCGACCACTGGGCCGCCCACGGGGCGCAATGGGCCAGTGGCGAAAGCCGGCGCATCGAATGCCTCAGCGTGGTGGACGAAACCCACGACGTGAAGACCTTCACCTTCCACAGCCCGGATTACCATGCCCTGGCCTACGAACCCGGGCAGTTCCTGACCGTGTCGCCGGTGATCGGCGGGGCCAGCGTGTCGCGCTGCTATACCCTGTCTTCCACGCCAACCCGGCCGTTCACCTTTGCCATCACGGTCAAGCGGGTGCCGGGCGGTACGGTGTCCAACTGGCTGCACGACAACCTGCGCCCGGGCCAGGCCCTGGCTGCCTCAGGCCCGGCCGGGGTGTTCACCCCGGTGGCAGGCCCGGCGCGCAAGTTGCTGTACCTGTCGGCCGGCTCCGGGGTCACCCCGCTGATGGCCATGACCCGCGCTGCCGCCGACCTGCACGCGGAGCTGGACATCGTCTTCGTGCACAGCGCCCGCACACCGAAGGACATCATCTTCCGTGAGGAACTGGCGCAGCTGGAGCGTCGCATGCCACAGCTGCGCACCTTGTTCTTCTGCGAAAACCAGGGTGACGAGGCCGACTGGAACGGCCCGCTCGGGCGCCTGTCGCTGGAAGCGCTGCAACGCGAAATCCCTGATTTCAAGGACCGCGCCGTGTTCACCTGCGGGCCCAAGGGTTACATGGACGCCACCAAGGCGCTGCTGGCCGGTGCCGGATTCGACCTGGCCCGCTACCACCAGGAAAGCTTCGACATCAACGCCGATGCCGAACCTGAACCCGCTCCGGTTGCCCCGGGCCAGGCCCTGGATACCTTCACGGTGCACCTGGCCCGCTCGGGCAAGACCTTCACCATGCGCGCCGACCAGACCGTGCTGGCGGCTGCCAAGCTGGCAGGCGCCGTGGTGCCTTCGTCCTGCAGCCAAGGGGTTTGTGGTACCTGCAAGACGGCGCTGCTGGAAGGCAGCGTCGACATGAAGCACAACGGCGGCATCCGCCAGCGCGAAATCGACAAGGGCCTGCGGCTGCTGTGCTGCAGCCGCCCCACCTCGGACCTGGTGGTCGACCTCTGACCGACACCCAGGGCGCTTGAGCTTCAGGCGCCCGTTTTTCATCTGCAGTCCCTTCAACCCGCAACGCCGCCAGGCGGGTGCGTTCGCACCTGCCTGCCAGAATAAAAAGGATATAGCCGATGCGTGCAAAAGAAGGCCTGTTCAAGGGCCTGAATCCTGTTGTGACCGTTGGGTCGCTTTCCATTGTCGTGGCCTTCGTGGTGCTCTGCGCCTCCTATGGCGACCAGGCCGCCGGGGTATTCAAGGCCGCCTCCGACGCCATCCTCGACCATCTGAAATGGTTTTACCTGGCGCTGGTCAGCGGCATCCTCGGGGTGCTGGTGTTCATCGCCTTCAGCCGCTTTGGCACCTTGAAGCTCGGGCGTGCCGACGAAAAACCGGAATTCAGCTTCGCCGCCTGGATCGCCATGCTGTTCAGCGCCGGCATGGGCGTGGGGCTGATCTTCTGGTCGGTGGCCGAGCCGGTGCTGCACTATGCCAGCAATCCGTTCACCCCAGGGCTCACCGACCAGGCCGCATCCATGGCCATGCGCATCACCTTGCTGCACTGGGGCCTGCACCCGTGGGCAATCTTCACCGTGATCGGCCTGGGCCTGGCCTACTTCGCCTACCGTGAGGGGCTGCCGCTGGCGTTGCGCTCGATCCTCTACCCGCTGATCGGCAACCGCATCTACGGGCCGATCGGGCATGCCGTGGACATCATCGGCGGCGCGGTCACCGCCTTTGGCGTCTCGCAGTCGCTGGGGCTGGGCGTGGAGCAGATCAACATGGGCATGCACCAGGTGTTCGGCACCCCGGTCACCCTGTCGTTCAAGCTGAGCATCATCGCCATCGTCACCGTGATTGCCTCGATCTCGCTGGTGGCCGGCGTGTCGCGCGGCATGAAGCGCCTTTCGACGCTGAACATGTGGATTTCCCTGGGGCTGATGCTGGTGGTGCTGGCACTGGGCCCGACCAACTACCTGATGAACCTGCTGTTCGAATCGGCTGGTGACTACGCGCAGAACATCATCGGCATGAGCTTCTGGACCGACGCCCAGGCCGACAGCGCCTGGCAAAAGAGCTGGACTGCCTTCTACTGGCCGTGGTGGATGACCTGGGGCCCGTTCGTGGGGCTGTTCATTGCACGCATCTCCCGTGGCCGCACCATCCGCGAACTGGTGTTCGGCGCCCTGCTGGTCCCGACGCTGGTGACGATCCTGTGGATGGCGGTGTTTGGCGGTACAGCACTGAAGGATGAGCAGCAGGCGCGACAGGCCTACCAGCAGTTGCCGGTCGCCGAACAGGCAGCCGCCGGCCCGTTCCAGGGTGGCCCGATACTGGAGGCCACGCGCAAGGAGACCACCACAGCCATGTTCACCCTGCTCGACCGCCTTGACGGCCCGACCTTGGGTGCGGTGCTGAGCGTGATCATCTGCCTGTTGCTCGCCGTGCATTTTGTTACGGCCGCCGATGCGGGAACGCAGGTGCTGTGCATGCTCAACTCGCTGGGCAGCATCAACCCACCGCACTGGATCCGGGTGCTGTGGTGCGTGCTGGAGGGGGCGATCGCCGCCAGCCTGGTGATTGCCGGCGGGTTGCTGGCGATCCAGATGGCCAGCATCGTGGTCGGGTTGCCGATTGCGTTCTACATGTTGCTGACCGGGTATAGCCTGATGCGCAGCCTGTTTGCCAGCGAGCAGGTCATTGCCCGCGAAGTGCCGGCGAATCTGGCGGCGGAGCCAGCCCGCGCGACCGGTGAAGTGGCGTAGATAGCCGGGGCCGCCTTGCGGCCCTTTCGCGACACAAGGCCGCTCCTACAAGGGATCGCGTCAGGCCGGGACTGTGCGTAATGTCCGGGTCTGTGCGCGATTCCCTGTAGGAGCGGCCTTGTGTCGCGATGGGCTGCAAGGCAGCCCCAGGGGCTCAAGTGTGGATCAGCAAGCTGGCCAGCCCCAAGGAAACGATTACAATGCGCGCCCCAACCTGAAATATGTTTTTCCCATGAAATCACTGCTTTACGCCGTATCCTTACTGTTTTCCTTCACCCTCCCTGCCCTGGCCAGCCCGCCGGCGACTTTCACCGAGGCCAAGGTGGTGGCCAAGCAGAAGGTGTACATGGACCAGGCCAGCAGTGCCATGGGCGACCTGTACTGCGGTTGCAAATGGGCCTGGGTGGGCAAGTCTGGCGGGCGTATTGATGCCGCCTCGTGCGGCTATCAGACCCGCAAGCAGCAGAACCGCGCCGAACGCACCGAATGGGAGCACATCGTGCCGGCCTACACCTTCGGCAACCAGCGCCAGTGCTGGAAGAACGGTGGCCGCGAGCATTGCGTGGATGACGACCCGGTATTCCGCGCCATGGAGGCCGACCTGTTCAACCTGTACCCGGCAGTAGGCGAGGTCAACGGCGACCGCAGCAATTTCAACTACGGCATGGTTGCTGGTAATGCAGGGCAATACGGGCAGTGCTCCACCAAGGTCGACTTCGTGCAGCGTGCTGCCGAACCACGTGACGAAGTGAAAGGCCTGGTCGCCCGCACCACCTTCTACATGTACGACCGTTACAAGCTGAGCATGTCGCGCCAACAGCAGCAGTTGCTGATGGCCTGGGACAAACAGCACCCGGTGTCGGCCTGGGAGAAAGAGCGTGACCGGCGCATTGCCGCGATCATGGGGCATGCCAACCCCTTCGTGACCGGGGAACGCAAATGGACCGCCAACTACAAGCCGGTCGGCAGTGGCGTGGTGCAAGCGGTGCCGGCGAAGGCTGCCAAGCCAGAGGCCAAGCCGAGCCTGGCCAGTGCCGGGTCGGTGGGGGCGGTGCTTGGCAACCGCAACAGCCACGTCTATCACCTTTCCGTCGGCTGCCCGGGCTATACCCAGGTTACCGCGAAGAACCAGGTCACCTTCGCCACAGAGGGTGAGGCGCAGGCAGCAGGTTATCGCAAGGCGGGCAACTGCCGCTGATCGCCTTCCTCGGGGCCTGCGCGGCCCCTTTGCAACCGAGCGGGCTGCACGGCAGCCCGCAACAATGACCATCCGTCGCCCAGACGGCACCCCACTCCCCGCCCCCAGCCCAACGAATGACAGATCATCCGCAAAGGAGACGTTCCATGATCCGCATTCGCCCACTCTCACTGTGCCTTGCCCTTGCCCTGGCCAGCGTCACTGGCACCAGCTTCGCCGCCACCGACACCGACACCGACAGCCGCCCGCAAACCGACCAGTACGGTGGCAAGACCGCCGGTGAAGACAGCAGCGTCAACAGCCCAGGCAGCAGCAAAGCCAACGACAGCAGCGACACCGGCAGCAACAGCGATGCCGCCGACGGCGCCGCTGGTGGCTCCAACAGCACCGGCGAAGCCACCGGCTCCGGCGCCGGGCACTCGGGAGGCACCGCCGAGGACCAGGACAGCCATTGAGGCCGACCTGGGCTACACTGCGCCGGAACGCCCTGCCAAGGACCCGCCATGAACCTCAAACCCTGGCTGCTCGCCGCCCTGCTGCCATGCAGCGCCCTGGCCGTCGCTGGCGGCCAGGGCGCACTGTCGATCAGCTCATCGTCGTTCACCGATGGCGGCGTGATCGCCTTGCAACAGGTTGGCCCGGACCCGGCCTGCGGTGCCGGCGAAGAGCGCACCCCGCAACTGAGCTGGGACAACCTACCCGCAGGCACCCAGTCGCTGGCCCTGATCATGTTCGACCCGGACGGCGGCAAGGGCATTGGCGTGGTCCACTGGATCGCCTACAACATCGACCCGGCCCAGGATGGGCTGAAGGAAGGCGTCGCCGGGCTGACCGGGCAAGGCGTGACCGTGGGACGAAACTCGCGGGGCACGCTCAGCTACCGCGGCCCCTGCCCACCCGCCGGCGACAACCCGCACCACTACGCACTGACGCTGATCGCCACCGACCTGCCATTGGGCACCCTGCCCGAAGGCCTGGACCGCAGCGGCCTGCTGCAACTGCTGCAAGGCCACGCGCTAGGGGCGCAGAGCCTGGTCGGGCGCTATGGCCATTGAACCGTGCGGTACAAAAACAATTGATCACCCCCATAACATTTATCCATTGAATGGCCCGGCCGAACTGAAGTAAGCTCGGGCTCATTCACTGGAGAGCAACATGCCGAAACACACCCGCAACCACGCCAACCACACCGGTCGCAGCCTGCGCCCTGTGCTGGCCGTTGCCGGCTGCGTGGCACCTGCCAGCTATTACTTTGGGTATTGGTTTAGCCACTAGGCGCCGATACCCACACGGCGCCCACCTTCGAGGGGCCGCCGAACATGAGAATACTCAAACCCCCGGTCGGCTCCCCGACCGGGGGTTTTGCTTTTCAGGCCTTTGAACAACACCGATTCACATTGAGGACAGATTCATGAACTACGCCACTTATTACTACGCAAACACCTACGCCTGGCGATTTAGCCAATCCCGTTCGGGCCAGCCTGCCGCCTCCGTTCGGTCTTCCACAGGTGGCAATGCAGCAGCCAATACGAATTCAACGATCTGTCGAACACCTCGATAGGGCCGACCACGCGGGCCAGAACCCGCCGTCCGCCCAGGGAAAAAACGCCATGCAAGCTTCCAGCCTCGCCCTGACCCAGCCGCAAGCGGCCAACACCACCGTCAGCCAGCGCCTGCCCAGCCCGCACCTGCTCAAACAGCAAATGCCGCTGTCCAGCGAACTTACCCAGCAAGTCCATGCCCACCGCCAGGCCATCCGCGACATCCTCGAAGGCCGCGACCAGCGCCTGCTGGTGATCGTTGGCCCGTGCTCGATCCACGACCCGCGCTCGGCCCTGGAATACGCCGACCGCCTGGCCGCCCTCAGCCGCGAAGTCGACGACAAGCTGCTACTGGTGATGCGCGCCTACGTCGAAAAACCCCGCACCACGGTCGGCTGGAAAGGCCTTGCCTACGACCCGCACCTCGATGGCAGCGACGACATGCACGCCGGCATCGCCCTGTCCCGCGGGCTGATGCTGAACATGATCGAACGCGGCCTGCCGGTTGCCACCGAACTGCTGCAGCCAATGGCCGCCGGCTACTTCGATGACCTTCTGGCCTGGGCCGCGATTGGCGCGCGCACCACCGAGTCGCAGATCCACCGCGAAATGGTCAGTGGCCTGGAGCTGCCGGTCGGCTTCAAGAACGGCACCGACGGCGGCATCGCCATCGCCAGCGACGCCATGCGCAGCGCCGCCCACCCGCACCGCCACTTCGGCATGGATGCGCAGGGCTACCCGGCCATCATCGAGACCTTGGGCAACGCGGACACCCACCTGGTGCTGCGCGGCGGCCACAAGGGCCCGAACTTTGACGCCAACAGCATCGCCATGGCCCGCCAGGCGCTGGCCAAGGCCGGGCTGCAGGCGCGGATCATGGTCGATTGCAGCCATGCCAACAGCGGCAAGGACCCGGCGCGCCAGCCGGCGGTTTTCAACGATGTGCTGGAGCAGCGCCTGGCCGGCGACCGTTCGATCGTCGGCGTGATGATCGAAGGGCACCTGTTCGACGGCTGCCAGGCGCTGGGCAAGGGCGCGCTGAAATACGGCGTGTCGATCACCGACGGTTGCCTGGGCTGGGCCTCGACCGAAACCCTGTTGCGCGAGGCGGCACAAAAACTCTAGGTAGCGGGACGCAAGCCTGGCGAGACATACCCCGGACAAGTGCGCTAGGCTTGCCTTTTTTACCCCAAGGAGCAGTACCCATGGCCCGTGCAACCGCCCGCCACATCCTGGTCAGCAGCGAAGAGAAGTGCAACGAACTGAAAGCCCAGATCGAAGCAGGCGCCGACTTCGCTGAAATCGCCAAAGCCAACTCCACCTGCCCGTCCAGCCGCCAGGGCGGTGACCTGGGCTCGTTCGGCCCGGGCCAGATGGTCAAGGAGTTCGACACCGTGGTGTTCAGCGCCCCGGTCAATACCGTGCAAGGCCCGGTGAAGACCCAGTTCGGCTACCACCTGCTGGAAGTGACCAGCCGCCAGGACTGATTCACCTGTTCAGGTGATGAGATCCCCTGTGGGAGCGGGCGTGCCCGCGAATGCGTCCGAGCATGCAGCCTCGTTGCCTGAGCTGACGCATTCGCGGGCACGTCGCAGCGGCGCACCGCCGCTCCCACAGAGATTGTGGTGCCTGCTTCTGCTTTGCCTGGCTTTCAACGCCCACGCCGCCTCTACCCACGCCCTCACCGTCTACGGCGAAGCCCCCCGCTACAACGCCAGCTTCCAGCATTTCGACTACGTCAACCCCGACGCCCCCAAAGGCGGCATCCTGCGCCGCTCGGCCATCGAGATCGGCCAGTTCGACCATATCCTGCCGTACATCGACAAAGGCATCGGTGTCAGCGAGGTCGATGGCCTGCTGTACGCGCCACTGGCCGTGCGCTCGTTCGATGAACCCTACACCGTCTACGGCCTGATCGCCCGGCGCATGGAGCGCGGCCCGGAGGATGCCTGGCTGCGTTTCGAGATCGACCCGCGCGCCACCTTCGCCGATGGCAAGCCGGTGCGCGCCGAGGACGTACGCTTTACCTTCGAGCTGCTGATGAGCAAGGGCAGCCTCAAGTACCGCACCCAGTTCGCCGATGTTGCCGCCGTCATCGTGGAAAGCCCGCACAGCGTGCGCTTCGACTTCAAGCCCGACCACGGCCGCACCCTGCCGCTGGACCTCGCCAGCCTGCCGGTACTGCCCGAACACGACTGGCAGCAGCGCGATTTTGCCAACGGCGCCGGCTTCGACAAGCCGGTCGGCAGCGGGCCGTACCGTATCGGGCGCATCGACAACGGCCGCAGCATCACCTTCGAGCGCGACGCCAACTGGTGGGCGCGCGATCTGCCGGTCAGCCGTGGCCGCTACAATTTCGACAAGCTGCGCATCGAGTACTTCGGTGATACCGAAGTGGCGCGGCAGGTGCTCAAAGGCGGCGGCTACGACTACAACCGCGAATTCTCCGCCACCGCCTACACCCTGGGCTACAACGGCGCGCAACTGGACGACGGCCGCCTGCAGCGCGCCCACCTGGGCCCGGCCAAACCGCAGGTGGCCCAAGGCTTCGTGTTCAACCTCGACCGGCCGCAGTTCAAGGACCGTCGCGTGCGCCAGGCGCTGGGCATGCTGTGGGACTACGAGTGGAGCAACCGGCAGATGATGCGCAACATGTACATCCGCCAGCAGAGTGTTTTCTCCAATACCCCGCTGGCCGCCCGCCAACTGCCGGATGCCGGCGAGTTGAAACTGCTCGAACCGTTGCGCGGCAAGGTGCCGGACGAAGTCTTCAGCACCGTGTTCACCGCCCCGGTCACCGATGGTTCGGGGATCATCCGCAAGCAGCAGCTGCAGGCACTGGCGCTGCTCGAACAAGCCGGCTGGCGCCCCGAAGTCGACCGCCTGGTGAACAGCCAGGGCACGCCGCTGGCATTCACCTTCCTCAACGGCCAGGCAGGCATGGAGCGCCTGCTGCTGCCGTGGAAGCGCAACCTGGCACAGATTGGCGTGACCCTGGACATCCGCAACGTCGATTCGGCCCAGTACGTCAACCGCCTGATGGCGCGTGACTACGACATGATCGTCACCGGCTACCCGGTCACCCTGTCGCCCGGCGCCGAGCTGTACAACTATTTTGGCTCGGCAGCGGCCCACGACCCTGGGTCGAACAACCTGATGGTGCTACAGGACCCTGCCGTGGACCGCCTGATCGACGGCCTGGTGCGCGCCGACACCCAGGCCGACATGCTGCACCACGCCCATGCCCTGGACCGGGTGCTGCAATGGAACTACTACTGGATCCCCAACTACTACCCACCGGGCAGCTCCACTGCCTGGTGGAACCGCTTCGGCCTGCCCAAGGTCCAGGCTGCCTATGACGAAGGCCTGGACACCTGGTGGGAAGTCAGCCCCACCGCGCTGACCAACGCGCAAATGGCCGAGCGCCGGAAATCCTCGCCATGACCACCTACATCCTGCGCCGCCTGTTGCTGATCATCCCGACCCTGCTGGCGATCCTGCTGGTCAACTTTGCCATTGTCCAGGCCGCGCCGGGTGGCCCGGTGGAGCAGGCGGTGGCACGCCTGCAAGGCATCGGCGGCGGCGCCCCAGGTGCCCGGGCCGAGGTGGTGCACGGTGAGTCACGGGCCACCCGTGGCCTGGACCCGAAACTGATCGAGGAGATCAAGCGCCAGTACGGCTTCGACAAATCCGCCCCCGAGCGCCTGTGGTTGATGCTGGGCCAGTACGCCCGGCTGGACTTCGGCAACAGCTTCTTCCGCGGCGCCAAGGTCACCGACCTGATCCTCGACAAGTTGCCGGTCACCCTGTCGCTGGGCTTCTGGGCCACGCTGATCACCTACCTGGTGTCGATCCCGCTGGGCATCCGCAAGGCAGTGCGCCACGGCAGCCGCTTCGATGCCTGGAGTAGTGCACTGATCGTGGTCGGCTATGCCCTGCCCTCGTTCCTGTTCGCCCTTTTGCTGATCGTGCTGTTCGCCGGCGGCACCTCGCTCAGCTGGTTCCCGGTGCGCGGCCTGGTCTCGGACAACTTCGACGAGCTCAGCCTGCTGGGCAAGGTCGCCGACTACTTCTGGCACCTGGTGCTGCCGGTCGGTGCCCTGGTGATCGGCGGCTTCGCCACCCTGACGCTGCTGACCAAAAACGCCTTCCTCGACGAAATTTCCCGGCAATACGTGGTTACCGCCCGCGCCAAGGGCCTGAGCCAACGCCGGGTGCTG
The DNA here is from genome assembly GCF_002113245.1 of Pseudomonas sp. B13(2017). NCBI lineage: Bacteria > Pseudomonadati > Pseudomonadota > Gammaproteobacteria > Pseudomonadales > Pseudomonadaceae > Pseudomonas > Pseudomonas sp. B13(2017). Next base: position 144,039 of record NZ_NEJX01000014.1, on the reverse strand, counting down.
TATGGCCACGTGCTGCGCAATGCCATGCTGCTGGTGGTGGCCGGCTTGCCGCAGGCGTTGATCACGGTGTTCTTCGCCGGCTCGTTGCTGATCGAGGTAATCTTCTCGCTCGATGGCCTGGGCCGCATGAGTTACGAGGCGGCCGTGTCGCGGGACTACCCGGTGGTGTTCGGCACGCTGTTCATCTTCACCCTGGCGGGCCTGCTGATCCGCCTGATCGGTGACCTGTCGTACACCCTGCTCGACCCGCGTATCGACTTCGACACGAGGGCGCGCTGATGCTTTCACCGATCTCGCGTCGTCGCCTGCAACGCTTTCGCCGCAACCGCCTCGGCTGGGTTTCGCTGTGGCTGTTCGCCGCCCTTCTGCTGCTGAGCCTGTGTGCCGAGCTGGTGGCCAACGACAAACCGCTGCTGCTGGGCTACAAGGGCGACCTGTACGTGCCGGCGCTCAAGCGCTACACCGAGCAGCAGTTCGGCGGCCAGCTGCCGTTCCAGCCAGACTACCGCAGCGCCTATGTACGCCAGCTGATCGAGCAGCAAGGTGGCTGGATGCTGTTCGCCCCCATCCCGTTCAGCGCCGATACCCCCAACTACGACCTGCAAGTGCCCACCCCCAGCCCGCCGAGCGCGAGCAACTGGCTGGGTACCGACGACCAGGGCCGCGACGTGCTGGCCCGGGTGCTGTATGGCACCCGGGTATCCTTGCTGTTCGCCTTCGCCCTGACCGTGGTCAGCGTGCTGATCGGGGTGGCGGCCGGTGCCCTGCAGGGCTACCACGGCGGCTGGGTCGACCTGGTCGGCCAGCGCCTGCTGGAGGTGTGGTCGGGGTTGCCGGTGCTGTACCTGCTGATCATCCTCAGCGGGTTCGTCGAGCCGGACTTCTGGTGGCTGCTGGGGATCATGGCGCTGTTCTCCTGGCTGACTCTGGTCGATGTGGTGCGCGCCGAGTTCCTGCGCGGTCGCAACCTGGAGTACGTGAAGGCCGCAAGGGCGCTGGGGTTGCCAGACAGCCAGGTGATGCTGCGGCACATCCTGCCCAATGCCATGAATGCAACGCTGACCTATGTGCCGTTCATGCTGACCGGGGCGATCACCACCCTGACTGCGCTGGATTTTCTCGGTTTCGGCATGCCGGCCGGGAGTGCTTCGCTGGGAGAGCTGGTGACCCAGGGCAAACAGCACCTGGAGGCGCCGTGGCTGGGCTTTACCGCGTTCTTTGCGCTGGCGGTGATCCTGTCGCTGCTGGTGTTTATCGGGGATGCCTTGCGCGAGGCGTTCGACCCCAGGGGATAGGTTTTCAGGCCTGGCCTCTTCGCGGGGTTGCCCGCTCCCACAGGTACCCCGCAGTACTCAGGATTTGTGGTGACCCTGTGGGAGCGGGCAAGCCCGCGAAGAGGCCGGCCCTGCTTACACAGATTTCAGGATTTCTACCCATGCACGACAGCGACAGCCTCAAGGACTACCCCCAGGTACGGCAACTGGCGATCCGCTCGTTGTTCGAGATCATCGAGCAGTCCAGCGAGGGCACGGTAATCGTCGACCGCCAGGCGCGCATCGTCTGGATGAACGAGCGCTACGCCCGGCGCTTTGGCCTGGCCGACGCCGCCAGTGCCATCGGCCAGCCATGCGAGGCGGTGATCCCGGGCAGCCTGATGCGCGAGGTAGTGAGCAATGGCCGGCCAATCCTGCTGGACATGCTCGACACCCCGAACGAGCCGCTGGTGGTAATGCGCCTGCCCATCCACGACGACCAGGGCGCGCTGATCGGCGCCATCGGCTTTGCCCTGTTCGATGAGTTGCGCAGCCTGTCGCCACTGCTCAAACGCTACTCCAGCATGCAGCAGGAGCTGGCCTCGACCCGCTCGCAATTGCGCGCCCGCCAGGCCAAGTACAGCTTCGCCCAGTTCGTCGGCAGCAGCGCCGCCAGCCTGGAGGCCAAGCGCCGCGCCCGGCGTGGCGCAAGCAGTGACTCGCCGGTGTTGCTGCTGGGCGAAACCGGCACCGGCAAGGAACTGCTGGCCCATGCCATCCATGCGGCGTCGGCGCGGGCGCACAAGGCGTTTGTCAGCATCAACAGTGCGGCCATCCCCGAGACGCTGCTGGAAGCCGAATTCTTCGGCACCGCCCCCGGCGCCTTTACCGGCGCCGATCGCAAGGGCCGCAGCGGCAAGCTGCAACTGGCCGAAGGCGGCACGCTGTTCCTCGACGAGATCGGCGACATGCCGATGGCCCTGCAGAGCAAGCTGCTGCGGGTGTTGCAGGAGAAGGAGTATGAGCCGGTAGGCTCGAACCAGATGCTGCGCAGTGATGTGCGCATCATTGCCGCCACCTCCATCGACCTGCAGGCCGCCATCGCCCGCGGGGCATTCCGCGCCGACCTGTATTACCGGCTGAATGTGCTGCCGATCGAGGTGCCGCCACTGCGGCAACGGCTGGAGGACCTGCCGGCGCTGTGCGAGGCCATCCTGGGCGAACTGGGCAGCCAGTATGAGCTCGAGGCCGAAGCGCAGCAGCTATTGGCGCGGCATGCATGGCCGGGGAACATTCGCGAGCTGCGCAATGTGCTGGAGCGGGCCACGCTGCTGGCGGATCAGCCGCGGCTGGGGGTGGCGGATCTACGGGCGGCATTGGGGCCGTTGAGCCCAGTGGCGGGTGAACCTATGCGGCAGACTTACCGTGAGGCGTGTGAAGAGTTTGAACGTAAGCTGATTGTTGGGGCATTGGCCGAGCATGCGGGAAATGTGCCGCAGGCCGCGCAGGCATTGGGGGTGGGGCGGTCGACGTTGTACAAGAAGATTCTAGCGCTGGGGATTTCGTCTCCAATTTGAGACTTGTGTTTCTGATTTGAGATCGCTGCGAGGGCTTCGCCCTCGATCGCCGGCAAGCCAGCTCCCACAAGGTATTGCACCGCTTTCAGAGCTTTTGGATAACCCTGTGGGAGCTGGCTTGCCGGCGATGGGCTGCAACGCAGCCCCTACAGTCTCAAAATGTAGACAAGATTTTTAGAAAAACAAAATTAATCATTTAAAATCATCAACTTACCGATCTGGCACGATTCCCGCTATCTCCTGCTCACCGATAAAAACAAGACTCACCCAGGAGACCCACCCCGATGACCGTGCTCATCGCCCTCGCCGCTCTGGCCCTGCTGATGCTGGCTGCCTACCGCGGCTACAGCGTAATCCTCTTCGCCCCCATCGCCGCCCTCGGTGCGGTACTGCTCACCGACCCGTCCGCCGTGGCCCCCGCATTCACCGGGGTGTTCATGGAGAAAATGGTCGGCTTCATCAAACTCTACTTCCCGGTGTTCCTGCTGGGCGCCGTGTTCGGCAAGCTGATCGAGTTGTCCGGCTTCTCGCGCTCGATCGTCGCCGCCGCCATCCGCGTGCTCGGCACCCGCCAGGCGATGCTGGTGATCGTGCTGGTCTGCGCCCTGCTCACCTACGGCGGCGTGTCGCTGTTCGTGGTGGTGTTCGCGGTGTACCCGTTCGCCGCCGAGATGTTCCGCCAGAGCAATATCCCCAAGCGCCTGATCCCGGCAACCATCGCCCTGGGCGCGTTCTCGTTCACCATGGATGCCCTGCCCGGCACCCCGCAGATCCAGAACATCATCCCCAGCACCTTCTTCAACACCACCGCCTGGGCCGCACCCTGGCTGGGCCTGATCGGCACGCTGTTCGTGTTCTGCACCGGCATGGCCTACCTGCAGCGCCAGCGCAACAAGGCCCAGCGCGCCGGTGAAGGCTATGGCAGCGACTTGCGCAACGAACCGGAAACCGCTGCCGACCTGGCGCTGCCCAACCCCTGGCTGGCCCTGTCGCCGTTGCTGCTGGTGGGGGTGATGAACCTGCTGTTCACCCACTGGATCCCGCAGTGGTACGGCCCCAGCCACAGCCTGCAACTGCCCGGCATGAGCGCGCCGGTGCAAAGCGATGTGGCCAAGCTCACGGCCATCTGGGCGGTGCAGGCGGCGTTGCTGGTGGGCATCCTGATGGTGCTGGTGTGTGCCTTCGGCGCCATCCGCACCCGCCTGGCCGAAGGCACCAAAAGCGCCGTGGGCGGCGCCTTGCTGGCGGCCATGAACACCGCCTCGGAATACGGCTTTGGCGCGGTGATCGCCTCGCTGCCGGGCTTCCTGGTATTGGCCGATGCCCTGCGCGGCATCCCCAACCCACTGGTCAACGAAGCCATCACCGTGACCTTGCTGGCCGGCATCACCGGCTCTGCCTCGGGCGGCATGAGCATCGCCCTGGCGGCCATGGGCGACAGCTTCATCGCCGCCGCCAATGCCGCCAACATCCCGCTTGAAGTGCTGCACCGGGTGGCCGCCATGGCCAGCGGTGGCATGGACACCCTGCCGCACAACGGTGCGGTCATCACCCTGCTGGCCGTGACCGGGCTGACCCACCGCGAGGCCTACAAGGACATCTTCGGTATTACCCTGATCAAGACCCTGGCGGTGTTCGTGGTCATCGCCACGTTCTACGCCACCGGCATCGTCTAAGGAGCTTTGCATGACCCTCAAAGGCAAGACCGCACTCGTCACCGGTTCCACCAGCGGCATCGGCCTGGGCATTGCCCAGGTGCTGGCCCGCGCAGGCGCCAACATCGTGCTCAACGGCTTCGGCGACCCTGCCCCGGCGCTGGCCGAGATCGCCCGGCACGGGGTGAAGGCAGTCCATCACCCGGCCGACCTGTCGGACGTGGCCCAGATCGAAGCGCTGTTCGCCCTGGCCGAGCGCGAGTTCGGCAGCGTCGACATCCTGGTCAACAACGCCGGTATCCAGCACGTGGCGCCGGTGGAGCAGTTCCCGCTGGAAAGCTGGGACAAGATCATCGCCCTCAACCTGTCGGCCGTGTTCCATGGTACGCGCCTGGCCCTGCCCGGCATGCGAGCGCGCAACTGGGGACGCATCATCAACATCGCCTCGGTGCACGGCCTGGTCGGCTCCACCGGCAAGGCAGCCTATGTGGCGGCCAAGCACGGCGTGGTCGGCCTGACCAAGGTGGTGGGCCTGGAAACCGCCACCAGCAACGTCACCTGCAATGCCATCTGCCCTGGCTGGGTGTTGACCCCGCTGGTGCAGAAGCAGATCGACGATCGTGCTGCCAACGGTGGCGATCCGCTGCAAGCGCAGCACGATCTGCTGGCAGAAAAACAGCCATCGTTGGCCTTCGTCACCCCCGAACACCTGGGTGAGCTGGTACTATTCCTGTGCAGCGAGGCCGGTAGCCAGGTTCGCGGTGCCGCCTGGAATGTCGATGGTGGCTGGTTGGCCCAGTGACGGGCGGCCTGGGCCTGGCGACGGTCTTGCATTCGTTTATCTGCAAGGAGGCCCTATGCGCCCAACCCCGATGACCGCGATCCTGGCCCTGACCCTGGCTGCCGCCGCACCCGCGATGGCAGCCAGCCTGAAGGACGTCGCGCCCTACCCCGAGGCGGAAAAAGGCTTCACCCGGCAGGTCATCCACCTGCCGGCCCAGGCTGATGAGTCGGCCTATCAACTGGAAATCCTCGCCGGCAAGACCCTGAAGGTGGACTGCAATCGCCAGCGCCTGGGCGGCAGCCTGGAGGAACGTACCCTGGAAGGCTGGGGCTACAGCTACTACCGCCTGGACAAGGTCAGCGGCCCGGTCAGCACGCTGATGGCCTGCCCCGATGGCAAGAAGACCGAGGCCTTCGTGCCAGTGGTCGGTGAAGGCTTCATGCTGCGCTACAACAGCAAGCTGCCGGTGGTGGTGTATGTGCCCAAGGACGTCGAAGTGCGCTACCGCGTCTGGACCGCGTCGCAGGACGTGCAAAAGGCTAAAGTAGAGTAAAACGCAAGCCTTTGGCCTTGATGATGCCTTCATCGCCGGCAAGCCGGTTCCCACAGGTTGGTCACTGCACTCAAGACCTGTGAGGTTCCTGTGGGAGCTGGCTTGCCGGCGATGGGGCCCTTGCAGGCAACAGGAGGTTCGGCATGAACGATGTGCTCTGGCGCCCCTCCACGGCGCAGATCGAGGCCAGCCGGATGGATACCTTCCGCCGCCGGGTCAACCTGCGCTACAACCTGCAACTCGACGACTACCAGGCGCTGCACCGCTGGAGCATCGAGCAGCGCCCTGCCTTCTGGCAAACCCTTGCCGACTATTTCCACGTTCACTGGCATACCCCGCCGAGCCAGGTGCTCAGCGAAGGGCCGCAGATGCCCGATGCCCAGTGGTTCAGCAACGCCACCCTCAACTTCGCCGAACACCTGCTGCGCCGCCGCGACGACCGCCCGGCCCTGGTCGCCGTGCGCGAAGATGGCCAACGCCAGCTGTTCACCCATGCCCAGCTGGCGGCCCAGGTGGCCGGCCTGCAAACAGCCTTCAAGGCCGCCGGCATCGTCCCCGGCGACCGGGTAGCCGCGGTCATGCCCAATACCTGGCAGACACTGGTCGCCATGCTTGCCTGCACCAGCCTCGGTGCGGTGTGGTCCAGCTCCTCGCCCGAGTTTGGCGTACACGGCATCATCGACCGCTTCGGCCAGATCGAGCCCAAGCTGCTGATCGCCTGTGCCGGGTACCAGTACGCCGGCAAGGCCATCGACCAGGTGGACAAGGTCAACCAGGTGTGCGCGCAACTGCCCGGTCTGCAGCGGCTGATCGTGGTGCCCCATACCCGCAGCGGGACGCGCGCCGACGAATTCCAGGCCGCCAATGTCAGCCTGTGGGACGAGTTCTTTCAGCCCGGCGGCGAGCCCCGCTTCACCCCGCTGCCCTTCGACCACCCGCTGTACATCCTGTATTCCAGCGGCACCACCGGTGTGCCCAAGTGCATCGTCCACCGCGCCGGCGGCGTGTTGTTGCAGCACCTGAAGGAACATGGCCTGCACAACGATCTGAAGGCCGATGACGTACTGTTCTACTACACCACTTGCGGCTGGATGATGTGGAACTGGCTGGCCAGCGGCCTGGCGGTGGGCGCCACGCTGGTGCTGTACGACGGCTCGCCGTTCCATCCCGGCCCCGAACGGCTGCTGGACCTGATCGACGCCGAGGGCATCCAGGCCTTCGGTACCAGCGCCAAGTACCTGGCGGCACTGGAGCAGGCGGGCCTCGAACCTGCGGCAAGCCACCGCCTGGAACGCTTGCGCCTGCTGCTGTCCACCGGCTCGCCGCTGTCGCCACACAGCTACGACTACGTGTACCGCAAGATCAAGGCCGACCTGTGCCTGGCGTCGATGTCCGGCGGCACCGATATCGTCTCCTGCTTCGTGCTGGGCAACCCGACCCTGCCAGTGCGCCGTGGCGAGATCCAGGGCAAGGGCCTGGGCATGGCGGTGGAAGTGTGGAACGAGCATGGCCAGCCGGTGCAGGGCGAAAAAGGCGAGCTGGTGTGCACGCGCAACTTCCCGTCCATGCCGCTGGGGTTCTGGAAAGATACGGACGGCAGCCGCTATCACGACGCCTACTTCAGCCAGTTCCCGGGGGTGTGGGCCCAGGGCGACTATGCCGAACAGCGTGCCGACGGCGGGCTGGTGATTCATGGCCGCTCCGATGCCGTGCTCAACCCCGGCGGGGTGCGCATTGGCACGGCGGAGATCTACCGCCAGGTGGAAAAGGTCGAGCAGGTGCTGGAAAGCGTGGCCATCGGCCAGGACTGGCAAGGCGACGTGCGGGTGGTGCTGTTCGTTCGCCTGCGTGACGGCCTGCAGCTGGATGAGACCCTGCGCCAGCACATCCGCCAGGTGATCCGCCAGTACACCACCCCCCGCCATGTACCGGCGGTGATCGCCCAGGTCGATGACATCCCGCGTACCATCAGCGGCAAGCTGGTGGAGTTGGCGATTCGCAATGTGGTGCATGGCTTGCCGGTGAAGAACACCGACGCCCTGGCCAACCCCGAGGCGCTGGAGCAGTTCCGGGATCGTGTCGAATTGCGCGGGCCAGCGTAGTCGCAAGGGGCCACTTTGTGGCCCATCGCCGGCAAGCCAGCTCCCACAGGTACAGCGCAGATTTCGAGATTTTCGCCGTCCATGTGGGAGCCGGCTTGCCGGCGATGGGCTGCATAGCAGCCCCAAGTGCTTATTTGGCAGGCATTGGGCATAATGCCGCCATTTTCTCTCCCGAAGCACAGGTACCCCATGAAAGCCCAAGCCCGTCACATCCTGGTCAAGACCGCTGACGAAGCCGAAAAGCTCAAGCAGCGCATCGCCAATGGCGAGGCTTTCGACGTGCTCGCAAAAAAGTTCTCCACCTGCCCTTCGGGCAAGCGTGGCGGCGACCTGGGTGAAATCCGCCCCGGGCAGATGGTCGGCGCCATCGACCAGGTGATCTTCAAGAAGCCCCTGCGCGTGGTGCACGGGCCGATCAAGAGCAAGTTCGGCTATCACCTGGTGCAGACGTTCTACCGCGACTAAGTGCCGAGTACGCAGTTCTAGCGCCGCGCAGCCAGCAGCCCGAGGCCGGCGCAGCCCAGCAATGAGGCGCTGACCCGGTTGAACAGCCGGCGTGGGCCAGGCTGGCTGAACCAGCGCTGCAGGTACGCCCCCAGGCCGGCGTAGATGGCGATGGCGGCCCATTCCAGCAAAATGAACAGCACACCCAGCCAGAGGAACTGCTCGCTCACCGGGGTGGCGCTGCCGACCGAGACGAACTGCGGCAGGAAGGCGGTGAAGATCAGGATTGCCTTCGGGTTACCAGCGGCCACCCAGAACTCCTGACGTGCCAGGCGCCAGGTGCCGCGTGGGTGATCGCTTGCCACCACCGCCTCGCCCACCGGTGCCCGCCACAGTTGCCAGGCGATATAGAACAGGTACGCCGCCCCCACCACCTTGATGGCCAGGAACAGGTATTCGCTGGTGTGCAGCACCACTGCCAGGCCCATGGCCGCCAGGGCGATCATGCCGCTGAAGGCGACGATACGCCCGCCACCGGCCACGCAGGCCGTGCGCAGGCCGTAACGGCTGGCATTGTGCAGCGACAGCAGGTTGTTCGGCCCCGGCGCCATGTTCAGGGCGAAGCAGGCAGGAATGAAAAGCAGCAGGCTTGAGAGGTCCATTATTGTTTTCCTTTGGCAACAGGCGTCTATTTCGGCGGGTAGCGGGCCTTGCGGTCAAGTTACAGCCAGCGGAAAAAACTGTATGGGTGCGCGGCGCCTGATAAGCTGCCGCGCATACCGAGGACCCTGTGATGCACCGTTCCCATGCCGCGCTGTGGCGCGACCCGGCCCTGCCGCATGTCGAAAGCCGCCGCGCCTGCCATAGCCGCGCCTGCTACAAGGCCCACAGCCACCCGACGTTTTCCATCGGTGTGGTGGACGCCGGCCACAGTCATTTCACCGGTGCCGGCAACGGCCAGCAACGCCTGTCACCCGGCACGCTGGTGCTGGTCCCGGCCCGCCGGGTACATGCCTGCAACCCCGAGCCCGGGCAGGCGTGGAGCTACCAGATGCTGCATGTGGATGCCGACTGGCTGGCACAGCTGCACCTGGAATCAGGGCTGGATGGTGCCGGGCCCGGCGAGCCGGCACGTATCTGCCAGGTGCCGGAGGTGTATCGGCAGTTCTGCGAAATGAACAGTCTGCTGTTCTCCAACGCCAGCAGTGGTGAGAAGGATGCGGCGCTGATTGCCTTTCTGGGTGACCTGGACTTTGCCAGGCACGCGCCGCTGGCACCGGCACCGGCCCTGGGGGCGACCGCGTTGAGTGGGCTGATCGCCCACATCGAAGGCCAGGACCCGGCGCAGTTGAGCCTGGCGGTACTGGCCCGGCAGGCCGGGCTTGGGCGCTACCAGTTGATTCGCGCATTTCGCGCGGCCACCGGGTTTACGCCGCATGCCTACCTGCTCAATGCCCGGGTCAACCGTGGGCGGCAATTGTTGGGTGAAGGGCAGGCCCTGGCGGAGGTGGCCTATCGGCTCGGATTTGCCGACCAAAGCCATTTCCAGCGGGTGTTCAAGGCCCATGTGGGGGTGACACCGGGGCAGTATCGGGATCGGCTTGGCCTTTGAGGTTTTGGGCTCACGTTGTACCTGTGGGAGCGGGCGCGCCCGCGAACACCGGCTACGCCGGTGCCATTCTCCGCGCTGGATTTTTCGCGGGCACGCCCGCTCCCACAGGTACCGCGCCTGCTGGCTGAGCCTGCAATATTGTTCAATACGGCATTTGCGCTGAGGGGCAGAGTCAGGCTTTCCTCCAGAGCAGCCACACCCCAATGCAACAGTTCCTGATCATCGCCCTCGCCCACTTCCTCGCCCTGCTCTCTCCCGGCCCGGACTTCTTCCTGGTCTCACGCACCTCGGTCAGCGCCGGCTGGCGCGTCGCGAGCGGCGCCTGCCTGGGTATCGCCCTGGCCAATGGCGTGTTCATCACCATGGCTTTCACCGGCCTGTCGGTACTGCAGGAAGGCAGCCTGCTGTTCACCATCCTGCAACTGGCCGGCGCCGGCTACCTGCTGTACATCGGCACCCTGTTCCTGCGCCATGCCGGGCAAACCAGCCTGGGCGCAGTCGCTGGCAAGCGGACCGCCCAAGGGTGGTGGCGGGGATTGGGCATGGGGTTCCTGTCCGGCATCCTCAACCCCAAGAATGCGCTGTTCTATGCCAGCCTGGTCAGCATGGTCGCCAGCGCCAGCATTGCCTGGAAAGCAACCTGTGCCCTGTGGATGTTCAGCATCGTGCTGCTGTGGGACCTGCTGGTTGCCGTGGCCATCGGCAACCCGCTGGTGCTGCGGCGCTTCGCCCGCTGCCTGCCGTGGCTGGAGCGGGCCTCCGGGGTCATGCTGGTGCTATTGGCTGCGGCACTGTTGTTTCACCTGGCCTGGGGCTGACCAGTTGCAGGGTCCGCATGTCCATCAAGGTGAAATGGCCACTGGCCCAACCCCCGGTATCCAGGTGCCAGACGTTGCCCAGCAGCTTGGCCTCCAGTACCGGCGTGTGGCCCACCAACAAGGCACGCAGGCCCTGCACGGGCTCGGTATCACCTACCTTCAACCGCCGCCGCGACCATTGGCACACTTCCCGTACTTGCGGGTCGTCCTCCAGTTCCAGCCAGGTCCTCAACACTGTCCAGTCGGCATATGGGCTGTCGGCATGCAGCAGCCCTACCAGGCCCGCTGAACTTTCAACCTCTATCGCAATCGGCAGCTGCTCGAAGCGCTCCACGAAACGCAACTGCCGAGCCCTCGGCAGGTCCAGAAACCAGCCACCCCCGGCGGCGCGGTACATGTCCAGATCGAGCCGCCCGCCGCGCACGCGGGTGATTGCCAGGGCTTCGTGATTACCCTGCACGGCATGGAACCAGGGCTGCGCCAGCCATTCCAGCGCCGCCTCGCTGTCCGGGCCACGGTCGACCAGGTCCCCCACGCTGAACAGGCGGTCCACGGCCGGATCGAAACCCACCCCATCCAGGCATTGCTGCAGGCGCTGGAAGTGACCATGGATATCGCCCACCGCCAGGTCACGCCCCCGCAGGTTGGCAATCAGACGCCGAAACCGTGCCATTACAATCTTCCTCTGCTGGTAGCGCCATGCCAGGGGTAAAATGGAGGCACACGCAATCTGCCCCGGAGGTGCATCATGCGTACCGCCCTCGTGTGTGCCGTGCTCATGGCGCTGTCATTGGACAGCATGGCACAAGGTGCCCCGGCCGCGCAGGTCGAGGTACGCTTCGAGCATCCGGAAAAATTCCGCGATGCCAGCCTCGACAGCCACGGGTACGAGCGTGGCGCCGACACCTATGTGATGAAAACCCTGACCCAGTACCTGCAGAAGCTTGGCCAACGCTACCTGCAACCTGGCCAGCAACTGGTCATCGACATTCGCGACATCGACCTGGCCGGGCGTTTCGAGCCCTGGCACAGCCAGGCCTACGATGTACGTTACATGCGCGAAATCACCTGGCCGACCATCGACCTCAGCTACACCCTCAGCCAACCGGGCAAACCCGACCAGCAGGCGCAGGAACGGGTCAGCGACAAGATGTACCTCAGCCGCCCGGGCCGGGTCACGAGCAGCAGCGACCGCCTGTATGCCGAAAAGGCCATGCTCAACGACTGGTTCCGCCAACGCTTCGCCGTCCACCCGGCATCCTGAAAATCCCTTCACTGGTACAGGCGTTGGTGCCGGTAGTATGCTCGGCCCTTCAACCTGTACCAGGGAAGGGTTTTTCATGAAGTTGTGCGCCGTGCAACTGGCGTCGCTCAAGGGCGATGTGCAAGCCAACCTCGAACGCCACCTGGCCTGCATCGAACAGGCCGCGGCCCTTGGCGCCGAACTGGTGGTATTTCCCGAACTGTCGCTGACCGGCTATGAGCCAACCCTAGCGCGCCAGGCCGCCCTGCCCGTCAGTTCGACGCGGCTGGACCCGCTGCAGGCAGCGTGCGACCGGTTTGGTATCACCGTGGCCGCGGGCCTGCCACTACCGACGCCTGATGGCATTCGTATCGGCATGCCAATCCTCAGCCCCGGTGCACCGCGCCAGGCCTATGCCAAGCGGCGCCTGCATGATGATGAACTGCCCTGGTTCAGCCCAGGCGATCAAGCCTTGTTGCTGCAGGTAGGCGCGCACCGGGTAGCGCCTGCGATCTGCTACGAATCGATGTTCATGGCGCATGCGGTAGCCGCACGGGAACACGGCGCCGACCTGTACCTGGTCAGCGTGGCGAAAACCGCCAAGGGCATCCGCGAGGGTTACCAGCACTACCCCGAGGTGGCTCGTGAGCTGGGCATGACGGTGTTGCTGGCCAACTGCGTGGGGCCGGCCGACACCTTCATCGGCGCCGGTGGCTCGGCGGCCTGGGACAGCCAGGGGCGCTTGCTGGCCAGCCTGGACGACCACAGCGAAGGGCTGATCGTGCTGGACACCGCCAACGCCAGTGCCATGGCGGTGCCCCTGGCCCCGCACCCGACATGATCTATCTGTTTCTGGCGTTGCTGAGCTATGCCTGTACCTACTACCTGACGGGTCTGCTGATTCAGGGGCAACTGGCCGATGTGGCCGAGGGTTTGCGCCACCGGCCCGATGCGCCGACACCTGGCGAGTACCTGCGCGCAGTCAAGCCTCATGCGCGCCGGGCTCATCGACAGTACACGCTGATGGCCGGCTCGGCGTTGGCCGTGCTGGTCTGCCTGGTCGCCAGCTGGTTCTGCTGACGCCTTACAGGTCCAGTGCCAGGCTTTGCCGGCCCTCCAGCGCCAGCAGGTACTGCTTGGCCGCCAGGCCACCGGCAAAGCCGGTGAGGCTGCCCGAAGCACCGATCACCCGATGGCACGGGGCGATGATCGAGATCGGGTTGCGGCCATTGGCGGCGCCTACCGCGCGCACCGCGCTGGGGTTGCCGATCTGCCGGGCGATGTCGCTGTAGCTGCGGGTTTCACCGAACGGTATTGCCAACAGCGCGGCCCATACCTGACGCTGGAATTCGGTACCGGCAAAATCCAGCGCCAGTTCGAAGCGCTGGCGTTTGCCGGCGAAGTACTCGCCGAGCTGGCGGGCGGTTTCCAGCAGTACCGGGCACTGGTCATCACGGTGCAGGGCGCCAAGGCGCACGCGGTTTTCCCGCTCCTCCTCCCAGAGTACGGCAGCCAGGCGCTCGCCACGGGCTACCAGGGTCAAGGTGCCGACGGGCGACTGCATGAAGGTGAATGCGCTGGACATAAGCAGGCTCCTGCCAGGTTGCGATCAACCTACTGTACGCATCCACAGCCCTGCCTGCATCCGCTTTCTTGCTCAGGCAATCACGCAAGCGGAACATCGGCGTCGGCATATTGCCCGGGCCAGAGTGCCATCCACCGCGTCGCCTGCTTCGCGGGTGAACCCGCTCCCACAGGGATCCCATCAGCTGAAGGAATGCGCCATACCTGTGGGAGCGGGCGCGCCCGCGAACACCGGCGCAGCCGGTGCCATACACCGTGTCGCTTGCTTCGCGGGTGATCCCGCTCCCACAGGGTGCCCATCAGCCGAAGGAATGTGCCATACCTGTGGGAGCGGGCGCGCCCGCGAACACCGGCGCAGCCGGTGCCATCCACCGCATCGCCTGCTTCGCGGGCATGCACGCTCCCACAGGGTGCCCATCAGCCGAAGGAATGCACCGTACCTGTGGGAGCGGGCGCGCCCGCGAACACCGGCGCAGCCGGTGCCATCCACCGCGTCGCCTGCTTCGCGGGCATGCCCGCTCCCACAGGGTGCCCACCAGCTGAAGGAATGCGCCGTACCTGTGGGAGCGGGCGCGCCCGCGAACACCGGCGTAGCCGGTGCCATCCACCGCATCGCCTGCTTCGCGGGCATGCCCGCTCCCACAGGGTGCCCATCAGCCGAAGGAATGCGCCGTACCTGTGGGAGCGGGTTTACCCGCGAACACCGGCGCAGCCGGTGCCATACACCGTGTCGCTTGCTTCGCGGGTGAACCCGCTCCCACAGGGTGCCCATCAGCCGAAGGAATGTGCCATACCTGTGGGAGCGGGCGCGCCCGCGAACACCGGCGTAGCCGGTGCCATCAGCCGGTGCTGCCAGCATTCAGAGAAATGCCTGCCGGATCCGTTTCTTGTCGATCTTGCCAACGCTGGTCTTGGGGATCTCGTCCACGCAACGCAACTGCCGTGGTATCGCCCATTTGTTCAGGTGCCCGCTGTCGACAAACGGCTGCAGATGCCCGACCAATCCCGCCTGGTCGAACTGCATGCCGTCACAACAGACTACCAAGGCCAACGGTTGCTCACCCCACTGCGGATCCGGGATGCCGATCACCGCCACCGACGCGACAGCCGGGTGCTGGCTGATCAGGTTTTCCAGCGCCACCGAGCTGACCCACTCGCCTCCGGTCTTGATCACATCCTTGATCCGGTCACGAATACGCACCACACCCGCCGGGTCGATGCAGGCCAGGTCGCCGGTATGCATCCAGCCCCCCAACCACAACGCGGCACCCTGCTCCGGTTCATGCAGGTAGCCCTGGGTCAGCCACGGTGCACGCACCACGATTTCACCCAGGCTTTCGCCGTCACGGGGCACATCAATGCCTTCAGCGTCGACGATGCGCAGGTCCACCAGGGCAATCGGCACGCCGGCATCGATACGCAGCGGCAGCTGTTGCGCCATGGGCAGTGCCAGCAGCTCGGCGCTCAGGTGGGTGATGCTGAGCAGCGGGCAGCTTTCCGACATGCCGTAACCACAATGCACGCTGATGCCGCGCTCGCTGGCACGCTGCGCCAGGCCCAGGGTCAGGGCGCTGCCGCCCAGCAGCATCTTCCAACCGGTCAGGTCGGCGCGGCGCCCTTCTTCGCTGTCGAGCATCATCTGCAGCACCGTGGGCACGCAATGGGAGAACGTCACGCCCTCGTCACGGTACAGGCGCACCAGGCGGTTGGGCTCGTAGCGCCCGGGGTAGACCTGCTTGATACCCAGCGCCGTGGCCACATAGGGCACGCCCCAGGCATGCACGTGGAACATCGGCGTGATGGGCATGTACACGTCGCCGCTGCGCAGTAGCGGCACCTCGCCGCAGGCAGCCAGGGTGCCCTGCTCGACCAGGGTATGCAGCACCAGTTGCCGGTGGCTGAAGTACACGCCCTTGGGGTTGCCGGTGGTACCGCTGGTGTAGAACAGCGTGGCCAGTGAGTGCTCGTCGAAATCGGCGAAGTCGAATTGCGGCTCGGCAGCCGCCAGCAGTTGTTCGTACTCACCCAGCAGCGGCACATCTTGCGTTGCGGGGTCGCCTTCGCCGAGGCGAATGAAACCCTCGACCGTCGGCAAGTCATCGCGCAATTGCGCCATCAACGGCAGGAAATCGTCATGCACCAGGACCAGGCGGTCCTCGGCATGGTTCATGGTGTAGCGCACCTGCTCGGTGGACAGCCGTACGTTCACCGTGTGCAGCACCGCACCCAGCATCGGCACGGCAAAGAAGCACTCCAGCGCCCGGTGGCTGTCCCAGTCGAGCAAGGCCACGGTGTCGCCAGGCTTGACCCCCGCAGCGGTCAGCACATTGGCCAGCCGCTGGATGCGTTCGAGCAGCGTAGTGTAGGTGTAGCGCAGCTTGTCGGCGTAGACGATTTCCTGGTTGGGCTGGTAGCGCACGCCCGACAGCAGCAGGCGCTTGATCAGCAGCGGATAGGCGTAGGCCTGCTCGGCCGCAGGCATGATGCGAGTGGTGATCATGTCGGCGGCCTTCACAGTTGCCCGGCCTCGAGCAGGTACAGGCTGTCGCTACCGGCCCTGACGCTGGCGCTCAGCGAATGAATGCGTGGCAGCAGGCGGGCAAAGTAGAACCGCGCGGTGCCCAGCTTGCTCAGGTGGAACGGCTCGGGGGCCGCATGACACTGGCATACCACGGCCATGCGTGCCCACAGGTAGGCGTAGAAGGTGTAGCCAAACACCTGCAGGTACTCCACCGCCGCCGCGCCAAGCTCGCGCGGGTTGCCCTGGGCGCGGTCGAGCACCCAGGCGGTCAGCTCGTCGAGGTTGCGCACGGCAGCCAGCAGCGGCGCACCAAATTCGGCGCACGCCGTGGGCAGCGTCTCGGCAAAGGCGGTAATTTCGTCGGACACGCTGCGATAGGCCTGGCCGCCATCGGCAAACAGTTTGCGCCCCACCAGGTCGAGGGCCTGGATGCCGTTGGTGCCTTCGTAGATCTGGGTGATGCGGCAGTCGCGGATCAACTGCTCCTGCCCCCACTCGCGAATATAGCCATGGCCGCCCAGCACCTGCTGGCCGTGCACGGTGGTTTCCAGCCCCATGTCGGTGAGGAAGGCCTTGGCCACCGGTGTGAGCAACGCCACCTTGGCCTCGGCCTGGGCGCGTGCCACCGGGGCCTCGCTGTATTTGGCCAGGTCCAGCTGCAGTGCCACATAGGTGGAGAAGGCCCGCCCGCCTTCGTTCAGCGCTTTCATGGTCAGCAGCATGCGCCGCACGTCCGGGTGGACGATGATCGGGTCAGCACCTTGCCCCGGCGCTTCGGCGCCGGTCGGCGCACGGCCCTGCTGGCGATCACGGGCATAGGCGATGGCGCCCTGGTAGGAGCGTTCGCCCAGGGCCAGGCCCTGGATACCTACGCCAAGGCGCTCGTAGTTCATCATGGTGAACATCGCGTTGAGGCCCTTGTTCGGTTCGCCGACCAGGTAGCCGATTGCACCGTCGAAGTTCATCACGCAGGTGGCCGAGGCCTTGATGCCCATCTTGTGCTCGATCGACCCGCAACTCACCGCATTGGCCTCGCCCAGCACGCCGTCGGCGTCAACCAGCACCTTGGGCACCAGGAACAGCGAGATGCCCTTGGGCCCGGCGGGCGCATCCGGCAGCCGCGCCAGCACCAGGTGGATGATGTTCTCGGTCAGGTCCTGCTCACCGCCAGTGATGAAAATCTTGGTCCCGCTGATGCGGTAGCGGCCATCGGCAACCGGCTCGGCGCGGGTGCGAATCAGGCCCAGGTCGGTGCCAGCGTGCGGCTCGGTCAGGCACATCGAACCGGTCCAGCGCCCTTGGTACATGGGCGGCAGGTAGAGCGCCTTCAACGGCTCGCTGGCATGGTTGAGCAGCGCCAGGCAGGCTCCGGCCGTGAGCATCGGGTACAGGCCGAACGACAGGTTGGCGGCATTGAGCATTTCTTCGAGCTGGGCACCGATCACTTTCGGCATGCCCATGCCCCCATATTCCGGGGCACCAGCCACACCCACCCAGCCATCTGCGGCAAATGCCCGGTAGGCATCGGCGAAGCCATCGGGGGTGTGTACCTGGCCGGCCTCCCAGCGGCAGCCCTGCTCGTCGCCACTGCGGTTTAGCGGCGCCACCACCTCGGCAATCAGCCGGCCGGCCTGTTCGAGCACGGCCCGGGCAGTATCGCCATCGACCTGTTCGGCCAGCGCGGGCGTTTGCGCCCACCAGGCCGGGATGTCGAACACTTCGTTGAACAGAAAATCCATGTCGCGCAGTGGCGGAAGGTAATCAGACATGAGGCGAACACTCGGTTTCTTGGGTTTGCGGAAGCGACGTGGCCTGGGCCTCGGCAGGTGCCGGGGCGGCCTGGCCACGCAGGAGGAAATGCGACAACGCAGGGATCAACACCAGCGCACCGAGCATGTTCCACAGGAACATGAAGGTCAGCAGCAGGCCCATGTCGGCCTGGAACTTGATCCGCGACCAGGCCCAGCCGACCACGCCGGCTGCCAGGGTGATGCCGACCAGCCCGACCACACGGCCGGTGAAGGCCACAGCTTTCTGGTAGGCCTGGGCCAGGCTCAACCCGGCGCGCTGGTAGTGCAGTTGCACGCTGAGCAGGTACAGCGCGTAGTCCACGCCGATGCCTACGCCCAGGGCGATCACCGGCAAGGTGGCGACCTTGACGCCAATGCCCATGGCTACCATCAGCGCCTCGCACAGCACCGAGGTGAGCATCAGCGGCAGGATCGCCACCAGCGTGGCGCGCCAGCTACGGAAGGTGAACAGGCAGAACAGCGTGACCGCCAGGTACACCAGCAACAGCATGCGGTGGTTGGCCTCGCGGACCACTACGTTGGTGGCGGCCTCGATGCCGGCGCTGCCGGCGGCCAGCAGGAACTGCTGTTCGGCGCTGCTGTTGGCCTGGGCAAAACGCTCGGCCACGGCGGCCACCTGGGCCAGGGTGTCGGCGCGATGGTCCTTGAGGTAGGCGATTACCGGCATCAGCGAGCAGTCGTTGTTGAACAGCTCGGGGGCATTGACCGAGGCCTGCTGGGCGGCGTAGTTGAGCACGTCCTGGTTGCGCTGCAGGCTGTTCAGGCGCGGGTTGCCTTCGTAGGTGCCGGCGGTGATCTGGCGCACTGCGTTGGCCAGCGACACGGTGGTCTGCACACCCGGCAATTGCTGCAGTTCCCAGGCCAGGCGGTCGGCAAGGACCAGTGTCTGGTATTGCAGGCAGCCTTCCGGAGCGGTCTTGACCATGACCGCGAAGGTATCGCTGGACAGCGCGTAGTGCTGGGTGATGTAGGCGTTGTCGAGGTTGTAGCGGGAGTCGGCGCGCAGCTCGGGGGCACCGCTGTCGAGGTCGCCGATTTTCAGTTGCAGGCTGCCCCAGATGCCGATGGCGCCCAGGGCCAGGGCCACCAGCAGTGCGGCGCTGGCCCATTTGCGTTCGGTGAAGCGGTCGAGCAGGCTCCATGGGTTGATCGGGGCTGCGTTGCAGCCCTTCGCGGGCATGCCCGCTCCCACAGGGACCGCGTCAGCTTCAAGTCTATCGCGATACCTGTGGGAGCGGGCATGCCCGCGAAGCGCCGCAGAGCGGCCCCAACGAGCATCAATTTCCAGGGCCCGCTCGGCAGCCTTGCGGCCAACACCAACATAAGACAGCGCCACCGGCATCAGCAGCAGCGAGGTGAAGATAAGCACCGCCACGCCGATGCTGGCGGTGATGGCCAGGTCCTGGATTACCGGGATGTCGATCAGCATCAGCACGGCAAAGCCCACCGCATCGGCCAGCAACGCAGTCACCCCGGCCACGAACAGGCGGCGGAAGGTATAGCGCGCTGCTACCTGACGGTGGGTGCCACGGCCGATGTCCTGGAGGATGCCATTCATCTTCTGCGCCGCGTGGGATACGCCGATGGCAAAGATCAGGAATGGCACCAGGATCGAATACGGGTCGATGGCGTAGCCCAGCCAGGCGACGATGCCCAGCTGCCACACCACCGCGGTCAGCGAACACAGCACCACCAGCAGGGTGCTGCGCACGCAACGGGTGTAGCAGTAGATGATCAGCAGGCTGGTCAGCACCGCCAGGGCGAAGAACGCCATCACCTGGATCAGCCCGTCGATCAGGTCGCCCATCAGCTTGGCGAAGCCGATCACATGGATGCGGTACTGGCCGCTGGCCTGATACTGGCTGCGCAGTTGTTCGAGCTTCTGCGAGAAGGCGTGGTAGTCGAGGCCTTTGCCGGTGGCCGAATCCTGGTCGAGCAGCGGCACGACCAGCATGCTCGATTTGAAGTCGCGCGCCACCAGGCTGCCGACGATGTTGGCGCGCTCGATGTTCTGCCGCAGCTGCTCGATGTCACCCGCAGCGCCCTGGTAGCCGTCGGGCATCACCGGGCCACCCTGGAAGCCCTCCTCGGTCACCTCGGTCCAGCGCACCGCCGGGCTCCACAGCGACTTCACCCAGGCCCGGTCCACGCCCTGGCTGAGGAACAGCTCGTCGTTGATGTGGCGCAAGGTCTGCAGGTAGCCCGGGTCGAAGATGTCGCCCTGGGTGTTCTCCACTACCACCCGCACCGCGTTGCCCAAGCCACGCAGTGATGGGCGGTTTTCCAGGTAGTTCTGGATGTAGGGGTGGCTCTGCGGCAGCATCTTGTCGAAACTGGGGCGCAGCTCCAGGCGGGTCAGCGCCATGTAGCCCAGCACCAGGGTTGCCAGCAGCATGCATAGCAGGAACGGCAGGCGATGGTTGAACACCAGGCGCTCCAGGCAATTGCCCGAGCGTGGGTCGAAATCGTCGAGGTTGCGGATTACCGGCAGGGTGTCTTGGCGGGTAGCGGCCATCAGGGTCTTCTCTTGTTATGGGTGCAGCGTGGGGTTACCGGCCTGGTTGCGCACGCCCCGCTCACCCACCAGTACCAGGCCGTTGCCGGTATCGGTGGCGAGCGCGGTCACCGGGCCACGGGCGCTTTGCGGCACCGGGCTGAAGCTTGCGCCATCATCCCGGCTGAGCAGCAGGTCGCCAGCCTGGCTGGCCAGCCACAGCTGGCCATCACGGTCGACGCCGGCGGCGGTGAGGCTGGTGTTCACACCCGTGCTGACCGGTTGCCATTGCCGGCCGCCATCGGTGCTGCGGTAGGCATGCCCACGCAGGCCGTAGACCAGCAGTACGCCAGGCTTGCCGACAGCACCGAACAGTGTGCCGGCGTAGGGTGTCTCGACACGGCTGAAGCGCTCACCGTCCTGCTTCAGCAGCAGGCCTTGCTCGCCGGTGATGTACAGCTCGCCCCCCACCGCGGCCAGGCTGGTCAGGTGCAGGCCTTGCGGGTTATCGCTGTGGTCGAGCCAGGGCTGCCAGTGCTCGCCGCCATCAACGGTGCGCAACAGCAGGTTGAACACGCCGACCGCATAGCCATTGCGGGCATCGCTGAACCAAACGTCGAGCAAGGCATTGTCGCTACCTGTGCCCGGAAGTTGTTCGGCCAGCGCCCGGCCATCCAGCTGCTTCTGCCAGTGCGCGCCTCCATCACGGCTGTGCAGCACCACGCCATCGTGGCCAACCGCCCAGCCCAGCTCGGGCGTGGCGAAGCTCACGGCATTAAGGTCGGCACTGACCGGCACCTGGGCCTGCTGCCAGTGCGCGCCATGGTCGTCGGAGTACAGGATGTGCCCTCGCGGGCCCACCGCGACCAGGCGCTGGCCGGCCAGGGTTACATCGCGCAAGGCGCTGCTGGCGACCAGGGCGCTGGGCATGGCGGGCAGGTCCAGCACATCGGTGAAGGGCGCAGCCTGGGCCGCGCCCTGCAGCGCGGCCAAAGCCAGAACTACCACGCTGCATCGTTTGAAGACAGACATTGCCACCTCTGCTCCGTGCGTTCAGCGAATGCCGTTGCCGGCCAGCGACTCGGGCGACCACTGGGTTTTCGACAGCGGGTCGATGTAGCGGATGCCGCCGTAGGCACCGACCACGCCATTGAGGTTGTAGGTGCCGCCGATCAGGTCGTAGATCATGAACGGCGTGGCGTCCGGGGTCTGCTTGTCGTAGCTCTGGGTGAGGAAGGCGAACGAGCCGCGGTACAGCTGGCCACGGGCGTCGTACTGGTCCGAGGCCAGGGCGATCCAGCTGTCTTCGTCGAGGTAGAAGCGGCGCTTGTGGTAGATATGGCGCGCACCGTCCTTGAGCTTGCCTTCCACCACCCACACCCGGTGCTTCTCCCAACGCACGAACTGCGGCGCCAGGTGGTTGGGGGTAATCACCTGCTTGACGTCGGTGTTGTAGGTCAGCTGGTAGGTGTTGTACGGCACGTACATTTCCTGCTTGCCGACCAGGGTCCAGTCGTAGCGGTCCAGCGCACCGTTGAAGACGAACACGTCATCGTAGGTACCCGAACCCGAGGTGCCCGGGTTGGGCGTGTCGTAGGCCAGGTTCGGCGCCAGCTTGACCCGGCGCTGGCCCGGCAGGTACTGCCAGGCGCTGCGTGGCTGCACCAGCGGGTTGGCGGCATCGCGCAGCATCATCGCTTCGCCGGCACGGCGTGCGGGCCCGGTGTATACCAGCTTCATCTGGTAGTAGGTGTCCTTGGCACCGATCGGCTTGGCCATGTCTTCGTAGATCGGGTAGCTGATATTGGCCTGGCCGGTGGTCGACAGCGATGGCTTGCCAGCAGCGTCGACGTTCCAAGAGTCGTACTTGGCAGTCATGCTCACGCCCTGATAGCGCAGCAGGAAGTTCCACATGGCCTCGGCGCCGTTCTGCGGAATGGGGAACGGGATGCCCGGCAGCACGTTGTCCACCGCAGTGCCGCCCTCCTTGCTGTTGGCGGCAGTGGCGTTCTTGCGGGTGTTGTCGAGTACCGCTTGCGGCAGCGCCACGCTACGGTGGGTCGGGTACACATCGACGCGGTAGCTGGGGTAGCGCTTGAGCAGTTCCAGGGTGGTGGCGGTCAGCTGGCCCTTGTACTGCTCGGCGTTCTTGCCATCGATCACCAGCAGCGGCTTGTCGCTGGCGAACGGGTCGGGGCGCATGCTGGCGCCGCTCTGGTAGCTGGCTGGCGGCGTCAGCAGGCCGCCCTGGTAGGCCGGGATCGAGCCATCGGCGTTGCCGGCCTTTTCCGCGCCGATGACGGTCAGGCTGGTGCCCAGGCGCGCGGCCTGGTCAGTGGAAACGGCGGCCTGGGCAGCGTTCAGGGCGGCCAGTGACAGGCACGAGGCCAGCAGGGTACGTACGAAATTCATGATGGTTGTCTTCCTGTGTAGGCTGTAGGAAACATGACTCAGAAGGTCGTCTTGACGGTCAGGTACAGGGCGCCACGGTCCTCGGTGGTGGCACCACCGCCGGAGAAGGAGGCGTAGCCGCCGCCGTAGCAGGTGTAATCCTGTTCGCCGTCCAGGGCGTTGGGGGTGCTGCCGTCGGTCTGGCCGTCCTTGCAGGCCTTGGTCTCACCGAAGCTGTCGACGTACTTGAGGTCGACGAAGTACTGGTTGTAGATCGCGGCGCTCACGCCCACCGCATAGTTGCCGGTGTTCTCGGCGCCACCGCCCTGCACCGGCGACACGCCGTCGAGGCCGACGTTGACCGACAGCGGCATGCTCAGGTCCATGCCAGGCAGCACCTGGTACCAGGTAGGGGTGAAGTTGACGGCGATGCCCCAGTTGTCGCGGGTGGCCTTGTCGATGCCGCGGTAGCTGCTCTTGCCCTTGTACAAGGCCTCGTTGTGGCTATCGAGCTTGAGCAGGTTGCTGTAGAACAGCTCGCCAAGCAGGGTTGCCGAATCGAACAGCGGCGTGTCGCCAATGGTCATCAGGCCGTTCAAGGTCCAGTGCAGGGTGTCGCCGGTGGCGCTCAGGCCGTCGCCATCCTTGGGCACGTCGTAGATCACCCCGCTGCTGGGCAGGCGTGCCGGCAGCAGGCCGAAGCCGCCGCCCAGGCCGCCCTGGCCGGGGGCGCTGACGATTGCCGGGATGCTCGCCAGCGGCATGTTGTGGCGGATGTTCAGGTCGCTGCCGACACTGATGCCGCCCACATCCTTGGACAGGCTCAGGCCATAGATGTCGATGTCGTCGGAGTAGGCGAACTGGTAAGTAGTGCTTTGCAGCGAGTTGTACAGGTTGCCGACTGCGCCTTGGCGGCTGCCCGGCGGGTTGCCGAACGGGCCATTGGCGACGGTCATGCCGCGCGCGTCGAGCCAGGCCTGCGGGAGAATCTCGGAGGTCTTGCGGTAGTAGAAGCCGAGGGTGCCGCCCAGCCACTCGGGCGACCACTTGGCCATGATGCCCCAGTCGCCGCTCTTGCCCGGGTTCAGGTCATGGCCACGGCGGATGGTGGTCAGCGCGCCGCGTACCGGGATGAGCCCCGGGGTACCGGTGTGGCCGAGCAGGAAGCTTTGGGCGCCCTCGCCTACCACGTCCGAGCCGCCATAGTAGGTACCGGCTTCGGGCAGGCGGGCGGCGTCCCAGTCGAAGAAGTACTGGGCGCCCAGGGTCAGTTCGGAATTGACCAGGAACGAGGTCGACAGCTGGTTGCGCGGCACGAACAGCTCCTTGGCCTCGGTGCCCGGCGAGGCGGCCAGCTTGGCCAGGTCCAGGCCCGACTGGCCGTAGCTCAGCGAGTGCACCGGGTTGAGCAGGGTTTCACCCCAGAACAGGTTGTGCTGGCCCAGCTTGGCGCTGACCTGCGAAGCCTTGCCGACTTCACGGCTGAAGAACACGAAGGCATCCAGCACTTCACCGGACGGGCCGCTGTAGTAACGCTGGGCGTAGTTGCTCAGGTGCGGGCTGCCCAGCGGCACACCGGTGCCGGGCAGGCCATTGAGGCTGGGGTTGATGCCGGACTGGTCACCGTTGCCGTTGACGAACGGGTTGCTGTTGGAACCGGTGTTGTCATAGGCCTTGTCGTACCAGCTGGCGGTGCTGACGCGGAACCCGGTGTTGCCCTGGTAGACCACATCCAGTTCGGTCAGCAGGTCGACCCGGTTGGTGATGTTGGTGCCGGCCTTGCGGAAGTTGTAGTCACCGTCGTTGCTGTTGGGCGTGCCCAGCATGCGCTTGTCGGCGCTTTCGGTGCGCACGCCATAGTTGTACTTGACGGTGTTGTCGAAGCGCACGGCCCAGTTTTCATTACCGGTATCGACTTCGAACGCCTGGGCGGCGGGCAGCGTGAGCAGGCCGATGGCGCAGGCGAGCAGGCAGCGCTGTGGTTTCACAGCACGGTGAATGCGGTGTTCTGGCATTACGATGGCTCCACGTATTGTTATTGTTTTTTTCGCCGCCCGTCGTTTGCGAGCGTGGCTGGGGCGTCCATGCGCTATTGCAGGTTGGGCTGGTCCAGTCGCTGGATGAACGCCTCGGCCTGCGGCCAGGGGCCGAAGCCGGAGGCCGGGTTGAGGTGGCCGACGGCCCCCAGTGCAACCAGTTTGCTACCCCAGCCTTGGGCCAGGGCGCTGGCTGCGGCAAAGCTGGCCAGGTGGTCGTTGCTGCTGGCCGCGACAATGCTGGGGAACGGCAGCGGCTGCTGGGGCAATGGCGACCAGCCGTGCTCGGCCAGGCTGGCCGGGCTTGGGTAGTGGGCCGGCCATGGCGCGTTCAGGTCGGGCGGCGCCGCCAGCAATGCACCCTTGATCGGCCGCCGGTAGCGCACCGCCCAGTGGGCGACCATCAGCACGCCTGCGCTGTGCGCTACCAGGATCACTTCACCATCTATCTGGTCCAGTTCGCGCTGGATCGCCTCGACCCGGGCCGTGCAGCTCAGGCCATCGACTTGCAGCGGCGGTACGCTGCGCACCTTGGCCAGGCGGCCTGCGAGCAGGGTCTGCCAGTGTTCGGCGACATGGTCGCGCAGGCCGGGGACGATCAGCACGGTGGCAGTGGTTTGCAGTTTTTCCACGGTGAACCTCGTGTGCGGTGTAGCTCTTGAGGTTCACAGTAAACAGCCCACCCACCGGGTGCTTCACATTGGGCGTCAGGGGCTTTTCATTTGATGACAATGGCCAAGGCAGGGCTTTGCTTTTCAATTCATGACACGCAGGCTATAAAACACAAAACGCATGTCGGCATACCCAACAACAAGAAACCGCATGGAAAACAACCAAAGATGCCTGCCCTAGTCCGTGCCGCCAGCTTGACCAATTACCTTGAGGTGTCCCGCCACCTGGGCCTCAATCCCCATGCACTGTTGGCACAGGTTGGCCTCAGCGCCGCGTTGCTCGATGACCCCAACCGGCGTATCCCGGTTGCCAGCGTCATCACCTTGCTGGAGGCCTCCGCCAGCACCACCCGTTGCGAAAGCTTCGGCCTGCGCATGGCCGAGTTGCGGCAACTGTCGGACTTCGGCGAAATCAGCCTGCTGCTCAGCCACCAACGCACCCTGCGCGATGCGCTGCAGGTAATCGTGCAGTACCGTCACCTGCTCAATGACGCCCTGGCCATTCATATCGAGGAAGCCGGCAAGACCGTGGTCATCCGTGAAGAGGTGATCAACGAACGCGCGCCCTGCAGCCGCCAGGCCACCGAGCTGGCGATCGGCGTGATGATGCGCCTGTGCGCGGCGCTGCTAGGTGCGCATTGGCACCCGATCAGCGCCAACTTCACTCACGCGCCTCCCGCCGACCTGGCCACCCACCGGCGCATTTTCGGCTGCACGCTGGTGTTCGGCAGCGAGTTCAACGGTATCGTCTGCCCGGCCGCCGACCTCGACAGCGCCAGCCCGCAAGCCAACGAGGCCATGGCGCGCCTGGCGCAGCGCTATCTGGACAGCCTGCCGGCGGGCGGCACGCCGTCCCTGGAGCTGGAGTTGCGCAAGACCATCTACCTGTTGCTGCCCATGGGCCGCGCCACCATCGAGCAGGTGGCACAGACCCAGGGCATGAACGTGCGCACCCTGCAGCGGCGCCT
This sequence comes from Pseudomonas sp. B13(2017), assembly GCF_002113245.1. Taxonomy (NCBI): domain Bacteria; kingdom Pseudomonadati; phylum Pseudomonadota; class Gammaproteobacteria; order Pseudomonadales; family Pseudomonadaceae; genus Pseudomonas; species Pseudomonas sp. B13(2017). Next base: position 117,522 of record NZ_NEJX01000014.1, on the reverse strand, counting down.
GGAAGAAAGCGGGTTGACCTTCAAGGACCTGATCAACAGCGTGCGCCGTGACCTGGTGATGCGCTACCTGGAAAACCCCGGGTATTCGCTGGGGCGTATCGCCGACATGCTGGGTTATTCGATGCCCAGCTCGTTCACCCGCTGGTTCATCGCCCAGTTCGGCATGCCGCCGGCCAGTTGGCGGGCACAGCGGGCTGGCCCATTGGGGCTGCCATGCAGCCCATCGCCGGCAAGCCAGCTCCCACCTCGACCGTATTGACCTCAAGCCATGCGCTATCCCTGTGGGAGCTGGCTTGCCGGCGATGAGGCCAGAACAGGTATGGTACAAACCCTCGACCCAGCGCGGGCCCTGTGGGAGCGGGCATGCCCGCGAAGCAGGCGCCGCGGAGTGTTGTCACCCACGGTCACCTTCTAAAGGCCCCAGTGCATCAACGCCAGCACCAAAAGCACAAGAAACACGCTCTCCCCCACCATCAGCGCAATGGGTTTCAGCCCGACCGCGGCCAGCGCCTTGAGTTGGGTTTTCATGCCCAGGGCACTGATCGCCACCACCAGGCAGCCGCGCGACAGGTCGTTGATACCGGCTTGCACCGCGGTGGGTACCCAGCCTGTGCTGTTGACGCACGCCAGCAGCAGGAAGCCGACCGCGAACCATGGCAGCAAGGGCGGCCGCTGGCCACCGGCCTCGAGGCCCTGGCGCCGGGTGATCATGGCCGCGCAGACAATGACCGGCAACAGCATGGCCACCCGCATCAGCTTGACCACCGTGGCGATGTCGCCGGTCTCGGTAGACATGCTGTAGCCCGCCCCCACCACCTGCGCCACGTCGTGGATGGTCGCACCGAGGAAGACCCCGGCCTGCGCTGGGGAAAGGTGCAGCCACTGGGCAATCATCGGGTAGAGGATCATCGCCAGGGTCGACAGCGCCGACACGCCGATCACGGTGAACAGCGTTGCATGCTCCTTGCGCGGGTGCTGTGGCAAGGCAGCTGCCAGCGCCAGCGCCGCCGAGGCACCGCAAATGGCCGTGGCACCGCCGGTGAGCATGCCGAACAGCCGTGAAAACCCCAGCACCTTGGCCACCACCACCGAGACCAGGATGGTCACCACCACCAGGGTCACGACCAGGGCCACGGGCTTCCAGCCCAGGCTGGCAATCTGGTCCAGGGTGATGCGCATGCCAAGCAGCGCCACGCCCAGGCGCAGTACCGTGCGGGCGGTGAACTCGATACCGGCCTTGCAGGGGCCGTCGACCGCGAGAAAGTTCAGCGCCATCCCCAATAGCAAGGCAAACAGCATGACCGGGGCCGCGTAATGCTCACTGAGGAAACTGGCGGCCGCGCCGACGACAAGGCTGACCACCACCCCCGGGGCAAGGGTGCGGATACGCTGATGGGTAGCGCCAAGTGCCAGTGTATTCATTGCCCCGCCTCCTCACTGTCAAACACGATGTAGACCTGCCCGCCCTGCTGCTCGACCGGGTAGCTGGCAACCTTCAAGGCCCTGGAATTGACCAGGTAGCCGCTGGCCAGGTCAAAACGCAGGCCATGCGCGCAGCACTGGATGACACGGCCTTCCAGCCGCCCGCCGCACAACGACGCGCCCTGGTGCGGGCAGCTGTCTTCGATGGCATAGAGCGAGTCGGCGACGTTGAACAGCGCCACGCTGCGCCCTTCGCAGGCCAACAGCACACGGCCGTCACGTTCCGGCACCTGATGGGGGGCCAATGCAATGCGCCGGGTCATGCCCTCTCAACCTCTTGCAGCGCTTCGGTCATGGCCGCATACAGCACCTCGGCAGGCTGTGCACCCGCAACGAGCGGCCCCTGATTGAAACGGAAACGCGGCACGGCACTGCCAGCGCGCCCGGCCCCATCGAGGAACGGGCTGCCGTCGTCACGCAGGCAGTCGACCACCTGCGCGGTATCCAGCCCGCAACATTGGGCGATGTCGAGCAAGGTGCGGCTATCCCCCAGGTCGCGGCCCTGGTGGAAATAGGCGATGAACAGCTGCGCCAGCAAGGCTTCCAGTTGCGATGGTTCGAGCAACTGGGCAGCCCGTTGCAGCAGCCGATGGGCATTGCCGGTGTTGGGCATGCGGCGGATACGCGAGAAGTCGATGTCCTCGCCTACCACACGGGCAGCGGCGCGCACCTGGGCCTGGCGCTCGCGTACCGCCTCCTCGCTGCCCAGGCGTTGCAGATAGAAGGCATGGAACGGCACGCCACCGGCTGGCAAGCCAGGCAACAACTGCACACCTCGCCATTGCAGTTGTACCTGCACTTGCGGCTGTTCGCGCTGCAACAGCAACAGGGCGGCCTGCAGGTGCCGCTGGCCAATCAGGCACCACGGGCAGACGAAATCGAAGAACACTTCGACGGACAACAGCTGTTTCACGGTTTCAACTCCCGGGGTGCGTCGGCGGCGTCGTGTGCCGGTGCGTGCAGACGATCCATGTCGCGGTGGTAATGACGTTTGGCGAGGAAAAACACCGCCGCTGCGCCGATGCTCATCAGCGGCACCAGCTGGAAGGCGGCATGCAGGCCGATCAGGTCGGAAACGCGCCCGGTGATCAGCGGACCAGTGGCCAGGCCCAACAGGTTGTTGGCCAGGGTCAGGGTGGCAAACGCGGTGCCGTGCACCGAGGCGTGGGTGAGGTTGGCGACCATGGCACTGGACGGGCCGTTGGTGCCGGCGGCGATCATCATGCCCAGGCAGATCAGCACCAGTTGGGCGGTGCCGGCTGGCAGCGCGAAAGCGAGGGACAACAGCGCGCAACTGCCCAGGCAGTAGGCGATGGCCAGGCTGATCTTGCGGTCCGGGCGCTGCCGCCCGAGGCGGTCGCAGAGCATGGCGCAGAGGATCATGCCGATACCGCTGCACAGCACGATGACTGCCGCGATAGCCCCGGCGCGGTCTGTGCCCATGGCGTAATAGCGGTTCAGGTAGCTGGGCATCCACACGATCACGGTGCCGCCGACGAACAGCTGCAGCCCGCTGCCGACGTAGGCCGCGATGACCGAACGGCTGCTGTACAGGGTGCGCAACGGGCGGCCGGCCTTGCCTTGCGACTGCTGCGCGCATCGAGGCGCAATACGCGCCTCCTTGACGATCATCGGGTACAGCATCGCCAGCACCAGGCCGAACAGCGCCATGCCGGCGAATGCCCAACGCCAGCCCAGGTGCTGGGCCAGTACACCGCCCAGGGCCATGCCCAGCACCGAGCCGAACATGCCACCGGCCATGAACGCGCCGGCCAGGGTCGAGCGCATGTCGCGGGGGAACACGGCGACCACCACGGCGATGCCGACACTGCCGTAGGCCGCCTCGCCTACCCCGACCAGAAACCGCGCGATGAACATTTGCGGGTAGTTTTCCGCCAGGGCGCAGCCGAGGGTGGCCAGGCTCCACAGTACCGCCATCAGCACCAGGCTGCGCACCCGGCCGAAGCGGTCGGCCAGCAGCGATAGCGGGAAGGTCAGCAGGCCAACCATCAGCGCGACGATACCGCTGAGCAGGCCGAGCTGGCTGTCGCTCAATGCCCATTCGCCCTTGAGCAGCGGGAACACCGCGTTGAGCACCTGGCGCGACATGTAGTCGGAGATCAACAGGCCAAAGGTCAGGGCGAAGACCACCCAGGCATAGCGCCGGGGGACGCTGTGGGCGGTGTCGGTGCCGGAATCTTCGGCACTGGCGAGATAGGTGGCCATGTTGCCTCCTTGGGTGCGGGGCGTGAGGTTGTTCTTGTTGTTATGGACTACAGCCAACATTCATGTTGCTTTTGCGGGCCTCTTCGCGGGCTCGCCCGCTCCCACAGGGACTGCGTCGACCTTTGGGCCAGTGCCGCACCTGTGGGAGCGGGCATGCCCGCGAAGAGGCCGGGCCAGCCGTACCAGCATCAGCCGCGCTGCGGCACGCCCTTCACACCCGGCTGGCGATTCGGCGCCATGCCGTTGGCCTCGAGGGTCTGCTCGATGCTGTCGTACTGCTGCCCGATGCGGTAAATGGCGCGTGCTTCCTTGCCGCTGGCAATCTCGCGGCCCAGCTCATGGGCCACACGCACGGTCTGCTGGATCTGCTGCACCGAGGTGAAGCGCTTGCCATGCTGGTCGATGATGGTGTCTTCGTTGCCGCAGCGTGGGTGCAGGCCCATGGCCAGGGCCATGGTGTTGAACGGCAGCACGTTCTTCAGCAACGATTCGGCGGTCAGGGTGCAGCCGTCCGGCGCGCGGTGGATGAAGTTGAAGAAGTTGAACGGGTTGGGGCCGTCGAAACCGCCGCCAATGCCGATCCAGGTCAGGTTCAGCGGGCCCATGTAGTCACCACGGCGGACGATGCGCTCGAGTGTCTCCAGGGCATGCATGCCGGTCAGCTGGAAGTGCGGCTGGATGTTGCTGGCCTGCAGGCGGCGCAGGTGCTCGCGGACCCAGGCCGGGCCGGCCGGCACGGTCATTTCGCTGTAGGCGGCATGAATCGCCGGGTTGGCCAGCGAGGTGCCTTCCAGGTACTCGGGGTACAGCAACTCCATGATGTTCATCTGCGTGGTGTTGATGGCCACGGTCACCTGGTCGGGGCGCGGCGTCAGCTCGGCGAGCATGTGCCGGGTGTCGTCCGACAGCCACTTGGCCGCCTCGCCTTCGCCTTCCGGGGCAAAGGAAATCGACCCGCCAACCTGGATGATCATATCCGGCACCGCTTCGCGCACCCCGGCGATCAGCTCGTTGAACTTGGACAGGCGCTTGGAGCCCTTGCCGTCCAGTTCGCGCACGTGCAGGTGCAGTACGGTGGCACCTGCCTCGTAGCAGTCGACAGCCTTCTGCACCTGCTCGTCCATGGTCAGGGGAATGTCTTCAGGGAAGTCTTCGGGCATCCACTCCGGGCCATAGGGGGCCACGGTGATCACCACCTTTTCCATGTTTTCCGGGTGCAACGAATCGTCGAAGAATTGCATGCTGTAGTCCTCGCTATTGTTATTGTGCGGTTGCCGCCAGCGACGGCGACGAACTCAGAACGTGGGGCTGCCCTTGATCCCGGCGCGCTCCATCTTGCGGTGGCACGGCGGGTAGTCCATGACGGCGTAGTGCTGGGTGCTGCGGTTGTCCCAGATCGCCACGCTGTTGGGCTTCCAGCGCCAGCGCACCTGGTACTCCGGCAGGTAGGCCTGGCTGATCAGGTAACGCAGCAGGTCGCTGGCACCGGGGTTGGCGTCCTGCCCGAAGCGCACCCGCTGCGGGGTGTGGTAGTTGCTGAAATGGGTGGTGAAGGCGTTGACGAACAGCACCTGCTCGCCGGTTTCCGGGTGGGTGCGCACCACCGGGTGCTCGGCATCGGGGAACTGCGCCTTCAGCGCCAGGCGCTTTTCCAGCGGCATGGCGGCGCCAAAGCTGGCCTCGATGCTGTGACGGGCGCGCAGGCCTTCGATCTTGGCCTTCACATCGCCTGGCAGGTTTTCATAGGCCAGCACCATGTTCGCCCACATCGTGTCGCCACCCACGGGCGGGCATTCGATGCAGCGCAGCACACAGCCCATCGGCGGGGCCTCGCGCCAGGTGGCGTCGGTGTGCCAAGCATTTTCATAGCGGTCGTTGGGCTGGTCCGGGCGCTTGTAGATCTGCACCAGGCCCGGATGCTCCGGGTCGCTGCCGGCCACCGGGTGGTCCTCCAGGTCGCCGAAGCGGCGGGCGAATGCCACGTGTTCGGCGCGGCTGAAGTGCTGGTCGCGCAGGAACAGCACACGGTGCCGGAGCAACTGCGCGCGAAGCTGGGCGAACAGGTCGTCGTCGTGGATCGCGTCGGCCAGGTTGACCCCACTTACCTCGGCACCGATCGCGCAGGTCAGTTGTTCGATGTGCATGCTGTTGCCCTCTTCAGATGACGAAGATCGACGAGCCGGTGGTCTTGCGCGCTTCCAGGTCACGGTGGGCCTGGACGGCATCCTGCAGTGCGTAGTGCTGGTTGATCTCGATACGGATGCGCCCGCTGCCGACGTGATCGAACAGCTCGCCGGCCAGGTCGGCCTTTTCCGCCGGGTCGGCGATGAAGTCGGCCAGTGCCGGGCGGGTGAGCTGCAGCGAGCCCTTGATCGCCAGCAACTGCGGGTCGAACGGCGGGATGGTGCCTGACGCCGTGCCGACGCAAACCATCAGGCCGCGGCGCTTGAGCGAATCGAGCGAGCCCATGAAGGTGTTCTTGCCAACGCTGTCGAACACCACGTTCACCCCCACCCCGTCGGTCAGCTCACGCACGCGCGTGGCAACGTCCTCGACGCCGTAGTTGATGACGTGGTTGCAGCCATGGGCGCGAGCCACTTCGGCCTTGGCCTCGGTGGACACCGTGCCGATCACGTTCAGCCCCAGCAGTTGCGCCCACTGCGCGACGATCAGGCCGACCCCGCCAGCGGCGGCATGCAGCAGCACGCTGTCGCCGGGTTTGAAGTCATGGAGCCGACGCAGCAGGTAGGCGGAGGTCAGGCCGCGCATGGTCATGGCGGCGGCGGTTTCGAAGGCGATGGTATCCGGCAGCTTGATCAGCGCGGCGGCAGGGATCAGGCGCTCGGTGCAATAAGCGCCCAGGGTGTTGAGGAAGCCGGTGTAGGTGACCCGGTCACCGACCGCCACCTGGGTCACGCCCTCGCCCAGCGCCTCGACCACGCCGGCCGCTTCCACGCCGATGCCATTGGGCAGCGGGATCGGGTAGGTGCCGTTGCGGAAATAGGTATCGGCGTAGTTCAGGCCCACCGCCACCTGGCGCAAGCGCACCTGCCCCGGGCCGGGCTCGCCGACCTCGGCGTCCTCGTAGCGCAGCACCTCGGGGCCACCGGTCTGATGGAAACGTACGACTTTGGACATGCTTGTCTCTCCAATCATCGATCTGGACGCATGGCGTCAGTTCTGGGTGATTGGACTGTATGCCCTTGGTGTGCGGGGTGCTTCGCATCGGACGACAGCGGGTTTTCATTTGATGACAGTACGTGCGTCGACCTGCCGATCACGAAAACCGGTTTTATTCATGAGTCTCCTTGATGGTTATCCATGGCCAGACTAATACTTAAGTCTCTGCCTGGGGAGGCACGAAAAATGCAACCAAGATTCGTTATCGTTCCCGCTGTGCCGATCGAAAAGGAGTCGTTCCGCGTGGGTAGCCGCTATTACGCCGCTACCGTTTGTGGGGGTTTCGACATTTACGATAACCAAGCGAAGGAGCGGCTCAAGCCCAGTTATCCAAGCAGGACGGATGCGCTGATGCAGTGCGAGCAGATGAACAAGCGCGGTGATGCAGGCTGATCGCGCAAGCAATAGCCTTGCTCGATCCCTGTGGGAGCGGCCTTGTGTCGCGATGGGCTGCGTAGCGGCCCCGGCAATCTGTGCATCGACGCAAGATCCGGGGGCTGCTACGCAGCCCATCGCGACACAATGCCGCTCCTACAGGGGGTCACGTGTTCGTGGCCTCGCCCTGCTGCCATCCGGCAATCAGGCGCTGGGCATTCTCCTCGCAATCCATCCCCTGCGGCTTGTCTTCCATGCCTGCAATAACCGCCAGCAACTGCGCGCGGTTGTGCGCCAGCCGCTGCTGCATCGCTTCGATCTCCGCCACCTTGCGCTTGAGGCTGCCCAGCAATAGATCATGCCCACCCGCCGCAGCCCCGGAGGCGTCGGTGAGTTTGCGCATTTCTTCCAGGCTGAACCCGGCCTGCTGGCCGCAGGTGATGATCTCCAGCGCCCGCACCACCTGCTCCGGGTAATCCCGGTAACCATTGCCCAGGCGCCGCGCAGTAATCAGTCCGCTGGCTTCGTAAAAGCGGATACGCGATGCACTAAGCCCCGTGCGTCGCGCCAGTTCACCAATTTTCATAGCGGCAGCATTCCCCTCTTGACCTTAAAGCTGACTTTAACCTTAGCCTTCTCCCGAACCTAGCCCACGCGCGCAAAAACCGATGCGTGGCAACCCTTTGCGGAGATCGCCATGACGCCGTTCCAGCCCCTGCACCTGCCCAATGGCAGTGTCATCCCCAACCGCATCGCCAAGGCGGCGATGGAGGAAAACCTGGCCAACCCGGACCAGACCCCTTCCGACCAGCTGCTGCGCCTTTACCAGGCTTGGGCCGAGGGCGGTGCCGGGCTGTTGCTGACCGGTAACGTGATGGTCGACCCTGGCGCCATGACCGGCCCGGGTGGCGTGATGCTCGATGCCAGCCAGCCACTGCAACGTTTTCGCGACTGGGCGCGCATCGGCCGCGCCCACGGCGCGCAGTTCTGGATGCAGATCAACCACCCGGGCCGGCAGATGCAGGCCAACCTCGGCCAGCCCACCGTGGCGCCTTCGGCCATTGCCCTGGACATGGGCGGTTTGTCAAAGCTGTTCCCCCTGCCCAAGGCACTGGACGAAGCCGAGATCGGCGCGTTGATCCAGCGCTTCGCCCGCACTGCGGCGCTGGCTGAAGAAACTGGTTTCAGTGGCGTACAGATTCACGCTGCCCACGGTTACCTGCTGAGCCAGTTTCTTTCGCCACTGAGCAACCAGCGCCAGGATCGCTGGGGTGGCAGCCTGGAAAATCGTGCGCGGTTGCTGCTGGAGGTGGTCAAGGCCGTGCGCGAAGTGGTTTCGCCCGGTTTCGCCGTGGCAGTGAAACTGAATTCGGCGGATTTCCAGCGCGGCGGTTTCGAACCGGCGGATGCGCGCCAGGTAGTGCTGTGGCTGAATGAATTGCCGGTGGACCTGGTGGAGCTGTCGGGCGGCAGCTATGAGGCACCGGCGATGCAGGGTGATGCCCGCGATGGGCGCACCCTGGCTCGCGAGGCCTACTTCCTGGAGTTTGCCCGGGAAATCGCCGCCATCGCGAAGATGCCGGTGATGGTCACCGGCGGTATCCGGCGGTTGCCGGTGGTCGAGCAGGTGCTGGCCAGCGGTGTGGCCATGGCGGGGATTGCCACGGCGTTGGCAGTCGAGCCTGCCCTGCCCCGACGCTGGCAGAACGGCGAGCCGACGGCAACCGCCGAGCTGCAGCCCATTCGCTGGAAGCGCAAGGCATTTGCCGCACTGGCCTACATGGCCCTGGTGAAATTGCAGATGCGCCGCCTGGCGGCCGGCAGCCGGCCCAAGGCGCATGCGTCGCCCTTGCGCGCCTTGTTGCTGGAGCAAGGCTGCACGTTACTGCGGGTGCGGCAGTACAGGCGTATGATGAAAAGCCGAGCGGATTGATGGTGTGATCGCAGAGCCAGGGGTCGCACATTCGCGCTGGGAGCACCTGCCTTCATCGGCGTCCTCTACCGGAGCACTGCCATGAACAAACCCTTTCAAGCGCTGATCCTTGCACTGGCAGCGCTTTCTGCCTGCTCGTCCAACTCCGCGCTGTACCACGACCAGCCGCTGGTGGCGAAAGTCGCCAACGGCATGAGCAGAGACCAGGTCATGCAGGTCGGCGGCAAGCCCGATGCCGAGACCGAACGCACCGTGGTACCCGGCACCTGCTTCGACTACCTGCTGACCAAGGCCGACAACCGGCAACCCTACAGCGTGAGTTTCGACGGCACCGGCAAAGTGGACAATACCGCTTTCATGACCTGCGCCGAGTGGAGCAATGCTCAGCGCAGGGCCCGCCTGCCCAGCATGGGCGGCTCTAGCGGATCGGGTTACTGAGTCAGTCCAGGCATTCCTTGGCAGCCTGGCGCAATTTGTCGCCAGACAGGAAGCTGCCCTTGTAGAAGGTCGCGCGGCTGCCCTCGCGGGAATCGACTACGTCCAATACATCATCGGATGCCACGGCGCTGGGAGCCGTCAACCGGTAGCCGTGGGCGATCGATTTCTGCGTGGCCTGTGGCGCCAGCGCTTGCCACTTGGGCAGTACGCAGGCGGCATACTGCTGGGGCGATTTGTGGGTCAGTTTGCTGGCAGTGGGTTTGCCAGGGGTTGCGCAGCCGGCAAGGCCGGTGACCAGCACGGCGGCGAGAAAGATACGAAACGTAGACATTTGCAGTTGGCCATCAAGGATACGCGACATTTTAACGGGGGTTGTATTGGCTTACCAATCAACCAAAGTCTCGCTGCACGGGCCGCAACTGATATTTCTGCCAGTGGCCTGGGTAAGTGAAGGCTGGGAAAGTGTATCTGCCAATAGCCTTCGGAGCACACACCATGCAAAGGAACACCAACAGAACGCAATTCTTCTATCAGAATGGAAAACTGATCACCCTGAGGGTTGGTGAACAAGGTCGCAGCTTTTTCCGTACTACAGATGTGCCACTCGCCGAACTGCAAACGGAAGGCACGCACTCCAGCGGCTTGCTGGCGACGGACGATAAGGGTTCAGTACTGAACGTGCAGGAAAACACCTGATTCTGGAGGAACGGGCGCTATCGAGAACACCGGCGTAGCCGGTATCAGCCACCGCGTCGCCTGCTTCGCGGGTGAACCCGCTCCCACAGGGACCCCATCAGCCGAAAGAACGCACCGTTCCTGTGGGAGCGGGCGTGCCCGCGAACACCGGCGCAGCCGGTGCCAGCCACCGCGTCGCCTGCTTCGCGGGCATGCCCGCTCCCACAAGGACCCCACCTGCCGAAAGAATGCGCTGTCCCTGTGGGAGCGGGTTTACCCGCGAACACCGGCGCAGCCGGTGCCAGCCACCGCGTTGCCTGCTTCGCGGGCATGCCCGCTCCCACAAGGCCCCCACCTGCCGAAGGAATGCGCTGTCCCTGTGGGAGCGTGTTTACCCGCGAACACCGGCGCAGCCGGTGCCAGCCACCGCGTCGCCTGCTTCGCGTGTGAACCCGCTCCCACAGGGTCCCCGCCAACCAAAGGAATGCGCTGTCCTGTGGGAGCGGGCGTGCCCGCGAACACCGGCGTAGCCGGTGCCAACCACCGCGTCGCCTGCCGGGGGCGCTCGCTGACACCTGCGCCTGACGTCAATCCAGCGCGCCGTTCAACACCTCGTAGATAATCCCCGTAGCAACTGCCACCAGGATCAGGTCCGCACCCGCCTGCATCCATTCATAGCCATCGTAATGAGGCAGTTGCCCCAGCAGCCTGCCATCGAGCTTCTTGGCGATACCCGGCGGCAGCGGTTTGCCACGGGCCAGGTTCTTCTGAATGCCGGGGGGCAGCGCCGGCCCTGCGCTCCAGTAGCCACGGTGCCCATCAAGAATGCCAAGCACATCACCACGGTTTATCGACGGCCCACCATACGAGCCCCCGTGACCTTGACCATGCTGGCCCTTGTCCTTGCCATGGCCCTGCCCTTTACCATTACCCGGGTCGGCATAAGTGAGCGCCGGCCCCACTGCCAGCGCGATCGAGGTAGCGATAACTGCCCATCGACGCTTTGCCATAGCTGTTTCCTTACACCAGAGACGTCCCAGCACTGTAGACCAAAACCCGGTTCAGGGTGAAAGTCCCCAAACCCGGGTCAGGGCTTGGCACTCCGATAGAGCATGATGGCTGCCACATCGAGTGCCAACACGGCAACGGCGAAGAGAATCATGAAGTACAGATCTTCTGGAAACATGGCCGTATCCCCAAATGGGCAGGTTTTCAGGGATGCAGCAATTCCCGTTCCAAACGCCTGGCTGAACGAGCCTCCCCTCTGCTATCGAGATGATTGCTCCGTAACCACGACATCAGCCGGCAATGTTCCAGCGCGGCTTTCCCATTTTGCGACCACGATTGGCGCCAGCGCATTGCCGAGTACGTTCAGTGCCGTAACGGGCATGTCCATCAATCGATATACCCCTGCAATCAGGGCCACGCCTTCCAATGGCAAACCTGCCGCTGTCAGGGTTGCAGTCAGAATCACAAACATGAACCCGGGCACTCCGGCAGCGCCTTTGGACGTCAATACCATGATGAATACCAGCATCACCTGGTCGGCCAGGGCCAGTTCAATATTGTAGGCCTGCGCGATAAACAGCGTACCCAGGCCCGCAAACAGCGACGCGCCATCCAGATTGAATGAATAACCCAACGGGATCACCAGCGACGTGATCGCTCGCGGCACACCCCGAGCTTCGGTCTTGGCCATCAATTGCGGCATGACGGTGGCAGAACTCGCGCTGCTGAAGGCCAGTATCAGTTCATCCTTGAAGGCCTTGATGATCTCGAAGATATTCTCGCCAACAGCCCTGGCGACAAGGCCCAGCACGGCAATCGCGAAGAACAGTACCGCCACATAAGTAATGGCTATCAGTTTTGCCAGCGGCATCAGTGAATCAATCCCGAAGGTCGACACCGTGACAGCTATCAGGGCAAAGATGCCGATCGGTGAGTAGGCCATGACCATATGAGTGACCTTGAACATGGTATCCACTACCGTCTGCAGCACGGCAACCAAAGGCTGCCTCCTGGGTTCATCCAGCGTAGACAGTGCCACCCCGAACAAGATGGCGAAGAACAGTACCGACAACAGCTTCGCCTCTGCCATTGCGGCCACTACATTGTCAGGAATGATGCCCAACAATACCTTGCCGAGCCCTGCCGAACCATTTTGCACCGGTGGCACTGCTTCACTCGCCGATGAAACGGCGAAACCCGCACCGGCGCCTGGCTGGAGCACGTTACCGACCAGCAGGCCGAAAATGATTGCGACCCCGGTCACGACAAAGAAATAGACAAGGCTTTTTGTTCCCACCCGCCCCAGGGCGCGCTTGCCAGAGCCGGCTATGCCTACCACCATGCAGGAAAACACCAGCGGCACGATGATCATTTTCATCAGTTTTATAAACGCGTCGCCCGCCGGCTGTAGCACCTGTTCGATCCACCACCCCTTGTAATCGGGAAAATGATTCAACAACACGCCAACGCATATACCGACAGCCAGACCAATTGCAATTTGCGTGATCAAATTTATTTTTATTCTCACAGGACTGATCTCTGTTTTTATAAGACACTAGAAAGCAAAGACTGCACTCAAATTCTTGAACCCCTTGATTTCGATCGGGTTACCACTTGGATCCAGGAAAAACATTGTCCTCTGCTCGCCAGGCTCACCCTCGAAACGTACAACCGGTGGAATTTCGAACTGCACGCCCAGAACTTCAAGGCGTTCAGCCAAGGCTTGCCAGCGATCCAGAGGCAATATCACCCCGATATGAGGCATCAGTACAAGGTGCGGGCCGACCTTGCCAGTGCGGCTGGTTTCAAAGGGCTTGCCCACATGCAGAGATATCTGGTGACCAAAGAACTCGAAGTCTACCCACGTATCAGTGCTACGCCCCTCGACACAGCCAAGAACCTCTTTATAGAATTTTCTTGCTTCATCCAGATCTTTGACATGATAAGCAACATGAAAGGGTGTCAACATGATGGTACTCCTCGAACGGAACCACTATCCTCACACCGCCCGGCATTCATGTACACCAACTGACACTTGGTCTGAGCATAAGCATTACTTATGGACATTCAAAATCTGGAAAGCCTCATATCTGTTGTTGAATGCGGCTCCATTGCGGGTGCGGCAAAGAAAGCAAATGTTTCAGCCGCCGCAATAAGTTTGCGCATTCGAAACTTGGAGAAACACTTGGGCTGCACTCTCTTCAATAGAGAGGCACACGCGATAAGGCCGACAGAAAAGCTGCTGGCATTGATTCCACGGATACGTTGCATCGTCGAGCATGCCAATCAGCTCAGGAACGACCTGAACGCCGATACGCTGACCGGGGAACTGCGCATTGGCGCCATATCAACCGCCCTCACCGGCCTTGTACCGGCAGCACTGGAGCATTTGTCATCCTCCGCGCCCGACCTCAAACTCACCATCACGCCCGGTGACTCGAAACTGCTTCATGACAAGCTGATCAATCAGGAACTGGATGCGGCAATTCTGGTGGCGCCACCCTTCAAGACAGCAAAATCGTTGAGAACGCTCACGTTGCGCAGCGAACCGCTGTGCTTGTTGGCACCTGCCGCGGCCTCCCGGGCTGAAGCGCAGGCAATGCTGGCCACCGGGCCCTATATCCGATATGCCGTGGACTCCTGGGGCGGCCTGATAACCCAGCGTTATCTGGACGATCTGGGCCTCGCGCCCAGCGTGGCTTGCGACCTGGATGCGCTCGAGGCCATCAGCCTGTTGGTGTCGCTGGGGCAAGGTGTTTCCTTGGTACCGCAATGGCCGTCATTGCTGGAGCAATCGCCGAACGCCCGGATTCTGAGCGAAGAACCAAGGTACTGCCGCGACATAGTGCTGGCCTACAGTGCCGGCCATCACCGCACATCGGCAATCAAGCTGCTGGCATCCGTACTGATGGCCTGACACCCCAGTTCAGTACAGACGGGCCTTGATCAGCGGGCGCAGCAAGTAATTGAGCACGCTGCGCTTGCCGCTGAGGATATCCACCTCGGCAACCATGCCGGGGATGATCGGCAACACCTCCTCGCCGCGCTTGAGCTGGCTGCCGTCAGTGCGGATCAGCACCTGGTAGAACGACTCCTTGCCATGGGGCGTGTCCTCCTCGATGGTGTCGGCGCTGATCTGCTCCAGAGTGCCCTTGAGGTCGCCATAGATGCTGAAGTCGTAGGCGGTGATCTTCACCTTGGCCGGCATGCCCGGCACCAGGAAGGCCACGTCGCGCGGCTTGATCCTGGCCTCGACGAGCAGGCGGTCCTCCACCGGGATCACTTCCATGATCGCCTCGCCGGGCTGGATCACCCCGCCACGGGTGTTGATCAGCACGGTGTTGACTCGCCCACGCACCGGCGAAACGATCCCGGTGCGGCGCAGCTGGTCCTGGCGCTGCTGGACAATCGGCTCCAGGGCACTGAGGTCGGCCTTGCGCTGTGAGCGTTCGGTATAGGCATCCTGGAAGTAGCTGCTCTTCAGCTCGGTCAGCTTGCCGTTGAGGGTAGCGATGTCCTGGCTCAGGCGCAGCGCCTCCATCTGGCTCACCGCACGCTTGGCCACCAGCGGGCGGACCAGGTCGAGCTGGCTCTGGGCCAGGCTGATCTGCCTCTGGATTGCCTGGCTGCCTTCGAGCAGCTTGTCCCGCCGCGACTTGAACAGCTCGCGCTCGGAACGCGCCAGCGGCCCTTGCGGGTCGATGTCCGATGGAAACTCGATGGCCGCCTTGCCCAGCACTTCGGCGTCCAGCCGGGCGATGGCCGCGCGCAGCACGCCGGCCTGGTTGGCCGACTCCTGGAAATTGGTGAGAAAGCGCGTCTCGTCCAGGCGCAGCAGCGGCTGGCCGACCTCCACCAGGTCGCCCTCCTGCACCAGCAGACGGTCGAGAATGCCCCCTTCCAGGCTCTGGATCTTCTGGATACGGCTGAAAGGCACCACCCGCCCATCGCCGCGCGTCACTTCATCGAGCTCTGCCCAGGCGGCCCAAGCGACGAACAGCAAGACGCTGCCGAGCAGGGTCCAGAGCAGCGGGCGATAGACCGGGTGAGTGGTCGCCAGCAAGGGGTCGGCCAGTTGCCGACGCAGCACTTCAGAACTCTTTTCAGCTGCCATGGCCGGCTCCTTCGGCGACCTGTGGCGCCTGCACCTGGTTGCCCAGCACCACCTGGTTCAGCGGGCCGTCCATGATCACCTGGCCGTTGCGCAGCACCACCGCACGGTCCACCAGCGCCAAGACGCTTTTCTTGTGGGTGGTGATGATCAGGGTACGGCGGCCCAGCCATTTCTGCAGGTAGTCGATGACCTGCTTCTCGCTGTTCTGGTCGAAGGCCGCGGTCGGCTCGTCGAGCAGCAGGATCGGCGGGTCCTGCAGCAGCACCCGGGCCAACCCCACCGCCTGGCGCTGGCCACCGGAGAGACTGGCGTTGCCCTGGATCGGCATGTCCAGCCCCAACGGGTGGGCGCGTACGAAAGTGCCCAGCCCCACGCCATCGAGGGCTTCCAGCAATTCCTCGTCGCCCAGCGCGGCGTTGGCCAGGTTGAGGTTTTCGCGCAGGCTGCCGTGGAACAGCGCCACGTCCTGCGGCAAGTAGCCGATGCCGCGCTGGCGGTCGGCCGGGTCGAGCTGGCTCAGGGCGATGTCGTCCAGCAACAGCCGGCCGGATTGCGCGTCGAGCAGGCCGCTGAGCAGCCGCAGCAGGGTCGACTTGCCGGCGCCGTTGCCGCCGAGCAGCGCTACCCGCTCGCCGGCCTGGATGTTCAGCGCCTGCACGTCGACCACCGGCGGGCTGTCGCCATGGGCCAGGCGCAGCGCCTCCAGACGGTAATGCCCGTGGAGCCGGTCGCGGTGCACGAAGCGCTTGCCGGCGGGCCGCTCCTGCTCGGCGGACATCAGCTGGTCGAGGCCCTCCAGCGCTACCTTGGTGTGCTGCCAGCGGCCAAGAATGGCGGCAGCCTGGGACAGCGGTGCGATGGCCCGCGAGGCCAGGATCGAACAGGCCACCAGGGCACCGACGGTCATCGCGCCGTCGCTTATCCGGTAGACGCCGAACACCACCACCCCGACATAGCACAGCTGCTGGACGATGCTCGCCGAATAGCTGAGGGTCGAGGCCAGGGCGTGGGTCTTCATTGCGGTACCGGCCAGTTCCCCGGTGAGCGTCTCCCACTGCTGGCGGCAGCGGCCTTCGGCACGCGCGGCCTTGACCGTCTCCAGGTGTTCGAAGGCTTCCAGCAGCACGCTGTTCTTCATCGCCCCCTCACGCAGGTTCTGCCGCGACAGGTGCCCCAGCAGGCGCTGGGTCAGCAGCCCCGGCAGCAGCATCAACACGCAGGCCACCAGCGGCACCCAGACCACATGGCCACCGATCACGGCAATGATCAACAGGAAGATCACCACGAACGGCAGGTCGCTGATCAGCGCGGCGCTGGACGAAGTGAAGAACTCGCGGACCGACTCGAACTCACGCACCTGGGTGCTGAACGCGCCCATCGACGCCGGTTTGGCGGCGATCCGGGTGCTCAGCACACGCGCGAACAGCAGGCTCGACAACTGCAGGTCCAGGCGCTTGCCGAGAACGTTCAGCAGGTGCCCGCGAAGGATCCGCAGTACCCCGTCGACGATGATCGCCAGGGCCACGCCGCTGGCGAGTATCCAGAGGGTATCGAAGGCCGCGTTGGGTACCACGCGGTCGTAAACCTGCATGGCGAACAGCGCCGAGGCGACGGCCAGGACGTTGGCCACCAGGGCCGCCGCCGTGACTTCCGCATAGGAGCGCCAGAGCCGCTTGAGCGGCCCGAAGAACCAGTGCTCCGGCAGGCCGCTGGCGTAGTCGCCCACCCGCCCATCGGGGCGGTAGCGGCACTTGGCGAACACCGCCGTGCCGCTGTAAAGCGCCTCCAGAGCGGGCAGCGCCATGCACTCACGGCCGCCGTCGCTCTTCGGCACCAGCACCTCGCACTGCTCACCCTCGATGCCAACCAGCAACAGGCTGCGGCCATCGTCGAGCAACAGCAGGGCCGGCAGCAGGTAGGCGTCCATCTGCCGCAACGGCAGCTCCGCGACCCTGGCAGTGATGTCGGCGCGGCGCAGGGCGCGGGCGACCAGGCGCAGCGGCAGGCGTCCGTGCTCCAGCGCCAGGCCGTCGACCAGCTCGGCGTCGCCCAGCGGCCGGCCCAGTTGCCGGCACAGCAGCAGCAGGCCCTGGCGCAGCGGGTCGTCGTGGTTCAGGGTCACGACATTATCCGGGGATTGTTCAACTTCCATGATTCAACCGATTCTCCAGTAATGCCCCCAACAGCCCGACCTGCGCGGCCGCCCGGTACTCGATGCGCTTGCGCTCGATATGCAGATTGATCAATTGCCGCTCGGCCTCGAAGCGTTCGCGCTGCACGTTGAGCAAGTCGATCACGTCGCGCCGGCCGACCTCGAACTGCTCGCGGTACAGCTCGCCCACCTGCTCCGACTCCGTCACCTGCTGGCTCAGCGACTGTTCCCGCCAGCGCAGGGTGTCGCCATTATCGAAGAGCGTCTGCAACTGCCGGCGGATGTCACGCTGCATCGCATCGGCCGTCCATTGCGCCGACTCCAGACGCTGTTGCGCAGCAGTCGGCCGGCGGAAGTTGGAGAGCCCCTGGAAGGTGTCCATGCGAAAGCGCAGCGACATCACCGAGTCGCTTTCCGGGCGACCGCCGATCTCCCGGCGCAACGCGGAGGCCTCCAGGTTCAACTGCGGCAGCAACGAAGCCTTGGCCTCGCGGACTTGCGCCTCAGCAACATTGGCGTCCTCCAACGCCTTGCGCTGCAACGGCGACTCACGGATCACCCGCGCCACGTCGCTGGCAGCCAGGTAGCGCTGCAGCGACATCGGCTCGGGCTCCACCAGTTCGGAGGGGTCCTGGCCAACCAGGATCGCGTACTGGTTGCGCGCGTCCTGCAGGTTGCCCTTCTCCAGCGACAGCTGTTCCTGGGCACGTGACAGTTCGAGGTTGGCGCGGTCCAGTTCGCTGCGGTCGGCGTAACCATCGCTGCCGCGTGCCTGGGTCATCTCGCGGATGCCGTCCAGGCGCTGGATGTGCTGGCGCACCGTCTCCACCCGGCGCTCCGAAGCAAGCACATCGAGATAGGTCTCGACGATATCCAGCGCCGCATCGTCGCGCGCCACCAGCACCGCCTCGGACAGCTTGCGCCGGGTGGCACTGGCGCTGTCGACCTTGCTCGTCACCCTTCCCCAGTCATACAGCATCTGCGAGACGGTGACGTCGTAGACGACCTCGCCAACGTCGAACTCCTGCGGCCCTCCGGACATGGTGACAGAGGGGTAATAGCCGCCCTTGGCGATCTCAACCTCGGTGCCCGCACGGTCCGCCTCGGCCATCGCCGAACGCACCTGCGGGTGGATCGCCAATCCCGCCCGCACCGCCTGGTCGAGCGGGATGGCCGGGGCGGACAACGGTAGCCCCAGGCACAGGAGCCAGAGGGCTCCCGCGCCACGGCGCCGTCCCTTGAGCACGGACAGGCCGCGCATCAGACCACGACCTGTACCGTGTTGTCCTCGATCAGCAGGGTACTGCTGCCAAAGTTGTAGACATCGTAGGTAATGCCGTTGAGCTGCTGCGTGGTCCCGGTGTTCACGGCACCCACCACGTTGAGGGTGTCGTTGCTCTCGCCGGTAATCTGCAGCACGTTGTTGGCATCGGTGATGGCGTCGACCTCCGCCGCGGTCAGGGTCAGCACGCTCCCCGAGTCGCCCTTGCCGAGGTCGATACGCTCGATGTTGGAGAGCGTGCCGACGCCGACCGCGTTGTAGTCAAGGTCGATGCCATCGGCCAGGATCAGGGTGTCGAAGCCCGCGCCGCCGTCGATGCTGGTGAAGTTGGTCGCAGTGATCTGGATGGCGTCGTTGCCGTCGCCGGCCACTACCTGATCGCCGGTCCCCACGTTGAAGATCAGGTCGTTGCCATCACCTCCATTGATGTGCTCCGAACTGCCGCTCGCCCCGGACATGACGTCGTCCCCCGAGGTGCCGTTGACGTCGATCTGGCCGATGTTCAGCGAAAGCCCGTTAGGGGCCAGGGTGATGCCGTAGGCCGAGCTGTCGTTGCCGTTGGTGTCGGTGGCGACGATGTTGAACGAGATCTGCGAACCGAGGTTGAGGATATCGGTGATGTTCAGCCCCAACTGGGTGAGGACGGTCGGGCTCAGCAGGTTCAGCGAGAAGTTGCCGGAGCTGTCCGCCTGGATCGGCAGCAGTTCGACGTTCAGCGCAGGGGTGATGACACGGATCACCACGCTGGAGTCCGGCTCGGTGGTGCCGCTGAAACCGAACCGCGGGTTCAGCGGGTTGAGGCTGACATCGACGCCGAAGTTGCCGATGGTCACTGGCTGCTCGATGCTGCCGCCAACGCCGATGGTCGCCACATTGCTCGTGTTGCCGGCCGGGTCCTCGCCGGTCACCGAGACCTGGGCGTTGAGCAACTGGTCCAGGGTAAGGTCGATGTCCAGGTCGGTGAGCAGGTTCAGCGAAGCCAGCCCGCTGTTGTCGGCGGTCACCGTGGCGGTGGCGGTGACGCCGCCGATGTCCACTTCAACCGTAAGTTCGGTTCCCGGATCGGTGGAGATGGTCAGGATGCTGCCCACCAGCGACAGCACCGGGGTCGCAGGCGGGATGGTGTCGACGGTGAACGGCACCGGGGTCGAAGCAGTACCGCCATTGATGTCAGCGATGACGGTAGAGGCGCCCTCCGGGAACGGCCCCATGCCACCGCCAGGGGGAATGGTCACGGTGACGCTGCCGGCCAGGATATCGCTGGCGGTGATGGTGTGCGTTGCCTGCGTCTCGTAGCCGTTCTGCCCGGCGAAGGCGACGGTGATCACCTGGCCGACCTGCATGGTCGGGCGGATCGTCACGTCGACCTGGATGCCGTCGCTGATCTCCGCAGCGTTGATCCAGGTGTCGGCGGCTTCCGGCACACTGATGGTCGGCGGCGCCAGGTCCGGCGCGTTGATCGTCGCCGGGCCGCTGAGGTTGCCGGCAGCGTCGGCGGTAACCCCGCTGATCAGCTCGCCGGTGATCAGCGGTGGCGCCAACGGCAGGCTGAAGTTACCGGCGCCGTCGACATTCACCGTGATCGGGTTGGCGGTATCGCCGTCTATCACGAGGCGTACCTGGCTGTTCGGCTCGGCGGTACCGGTCAGCAGCGCACCGTCGGCACTGATGCTCAACAGCGGTGCCGACGGCGCCACCGAGTCGACCGTGGTACTGGCCGGGCCACTGCTGTTGCCGGCGGCGTCCTCGGCCACCGCGTTGACCACCGTGCCATTGGCCAGCGGCGTGGTTGGGGTGAAACTCCAGTCGCCACTGCCGTCGGCGGTAGTCTCGCCGATCGGGTTGCCGCCACCATCGGTGAGGATGACGGTGGCGCCGGGCTCAGCAGTACCCGTGAGGACCACACCATTGCTCGGCTCGATAGTCGGCGCGCCCGGTGCGATGGCGTCAACGGTGACGCTGCTCGGCCCGCTGGTATTGCCGGCCGGGTCCTGGGCCACGGCGTTGATCACCGTGCCGTTGGCCAGCGGCGTGCCGGGCGTGAACGACCAGTTGCCACTGCCGTCGGCGGTCGTCTCACCGATCGGGTTGCCGTTGCCGTCGGTGAGGATCACCTTGGCCCCGGCTTCGGCGGTACCACTGATCTCGGTGCCGTTGCTCGGCTCGATCGTCGGCTGGCCGGGGGCTACCGCATCCACCGTGGTGCTGACCTGTGGGGTGCTGGTGTTGCCAGCGGCGTCCTGGGCCACGGCGTTGATCACCGTGCCGTTGGCCAGCGGCGCACCAGGCGTGAAGGCCCAGTTGCCAGTGCCGTCAGCGGTCGTCTCGCCGATCGGGTTGCCGTTGCCGTCGGTGAGGATCACCTTCGCCCCGGCTTCAGCGCTACCCGTGATCACGGTCCCGTTGCTCGGGTCGATCGTCGGCTGGCCAGGTGCGACTGAATCCACCGTGGTGCTGCCCGGCAGGCTGGTATTGCCGGCCGGGTCCTGGGCCACGGCGTTGATCACCGTGCCGTTTGCCAGCGCAGGCGCAGGCGTGAAGGTCCAGTTGCCACTGCCGTCGGCGGTCGTCTCGCCGATCGGGTTGCCGCTGCCGTCGATGAGGATCACCTTGGTCCCGGCTTCGGCTGTACCACTGATCACCACCCCGTTGCTCGGGCTGATAATCGGTGCGGCCGGGGCGATGGCGTCAACGGTGACGCTGGCCGGCCCGCTGGTATTGCCGGCCGGGTCCTGGGCCACGGCGTTGATCACCGTGCCGTTGGCCAGCGGCGTGCCGGGCGTGAACGACCAGTTGCCGCTGCCGTCGGCGGTAGTCTGACCTATCGGGTTGCCGCTGCCGTCGGTGAGGATCACCCTGGCGCCGGCTTCAGCGGTACCACTGATCTCGGTACCGTTGCTCGGCTCGATCGTCGGCTGGCCAGGAGCTACCGCATCCACCGTGGTGCTGACTTGTGGGGTGCTGGTGTTGCCAGCGGCGTCCTGGGCCACGGCATTGATGACCGTGCCGTTGACCAGCGGCGTACCGGGCGTGAACGACCAGTTGCCGCTGCCGTCGGCAGTGGTCTGGCCGATCGGGTTGCCGCTGCCGTCAGTGAGGATCACCTTGGCCCCGGCCTCAGCGGTACCACTGATCACCACCCCGTTGCTCGGGTTGATGACCGGTGCGGCCGGCGCGACGGCGTCAACGGTGGCGCTGGTCGGCCCGCTGGTGTTGCCGGACGGGTCCTGAGCCACGGCGTTGATCACCGTGCCGTTGCCCAGCGCAGGCGAAGGCGTGAACGCCCAGTTGCCACTGCCATCGGCGGTCGTCTGGCCGATCGGGTTGCCGCTGCCGTCGGTGAGGATCACCTTGGTCCCGGCTTCGGCGGTACCACTGATCACCACCCCGTTGCTCGGGCTGATAATCGGTGCGGCCGGGGCGATGGCGTCAACGGTGACGCTGGCCGGCCCGCTGGTGTTGCCGGCCGGGTCCTGGGCCACGGCGTTGATGACCGTGCCGTTGGCCAGCGGCGTGCCGGGCGTGAACGACCAGTTGCCGCTGCCGTCGGCGGTAGTCTGACCTATCGGGTTGCCGCCGCCGTCGGTGAGGATGACAGTGGCGCCGGCTTCGGCGGTACCGCTGATTTCCGTGCCATTGCTCGGCTCGACCACCGGCGCGGCCGGCGCCACGCCGTCCACGGTAATGACCGCCGGCGCACTATCGGTCCCACCGGGGTTGCGCGCCACCGCGTTGACCACGGTGCCATCCGGCAACGGAATGCCGGGTGTGAACGACCAGTTACCGGCGCCGTCGGCGGTGACCTGGCCGATCGGGTTGCCGTTGCCATCGGTGAGGATAATGGTGTTACCGGCATCGGCAGTACCGCTGATCACCGAGCCGTTACTCGGGTCGACCTGCGGAATCGACGGCAGCGACGAGTCCACGGTGGTGCTACCTGGAGCACCCGTATTGCCGGCGGCATCGGTCGCCGTGGCGTTGACCACGGTACCATTGGGCAGTTGCGTGCCCGGGGTGAACGTCCAGTTGCCGCTGCCGTCGGCAGTGACTTCGCCAATCGGATTACCATTGCCATCGGTGAGAGTCACGGTGCTGTTCGGCTCGGCAGTACCGTTGATCACGGCGCCGTTGCTCGGATTGACCACTGGCGCGGCGGGCGCGATCGAATCCACCGTGGTGCTGCCCTGCGGGCCAGTGTTGCCGGCTGGGTCCTGGGCGACGGCGTTGACCACCGTGCCATTGGCCAGCGGCGTGGTCGGGGTGAAGCTCCAGTCGCCGTTGCCGTCGGCGGTGGTTTGGCCGATGGGGTTGCCGCTGCCATCGGTCAGGATGACGGTGCTGCCCGGCTCGGCGGTGCCGCTGATTTCGCTGCCGTTGCTTGGCTCGACGACTGGTGCGGCCGGGGCTACCGAGTCCACTGTGGTGGCGGCCTGCGGACCGGTGTTGCCGGTCGGGTCGGTTGCCGTGGCGATGATTACGGTACCGTTGGCCAGCGGCAAGCCGGGGGTGAAGCTCCAGTTGCCGCTGCCGTCGGCGGTGATCTGGGCGATCGGGTTGCCGCCGAGGTCGGTCAGGGTGACGGTGGCGCCCGCTTCAGCGGTACCGTTGATGGTCGCGCCGTTGGTGGGATTGATTACCGGTGCAGCCGGCGCGCTGGAATCGACGGTGACCGTCGCTGCCGGGCTGGTGTTGCCCGCCGGGTCGCTCGCCGTGACATTGACCACGGTGCCATTGGGCAGCGGCGTGGCTGGGGTGAACGTCCAGTTGCCGCTGCCGTCAGCGGTGACTTCGCCAATGGGGTTACCGCTGCCGTCGGTGAGAGTCACGGTGCTGTTCGGCTCGGCGGTGCCGCTAAGACTGCTGCCGTTGCTGAGATTGATGGTAGGTACACCCGGGGCCACGCCGTCCACGGTTGTGCTGGCCGGCGCGCTGGTATTGCCGGCCGGGTCGGTCGCCGTGGCGTTGATCACGGTTCCGTCGGCCAGCGGCGTACCGGGGGTGAAGCTCCAGTCGCCGCTGCCGTCGGCAGTGGTCTGGCCGATCGGGTTGCCGCTGCCATCGGTCAGGGTGATGGTACTGCCTGGCTCGGCGGTGCCGCTGATTTCGCTGCCGTTGCTCAGTTCGACCACTGGTGCGGCCGGGGCTACCGAGTCCACCGTGGTGGCGGCCTGCGGACCGGTGTTGCCGGTCGGGTCGGTTGCCGTGGCGATGATTACGGTACCGTTGGCCAGCGGTGTGCCGGGGGTAAAGCTCCAGTTGCCGCTGCCGTCGGCGGTGACCTGGGCGATCGGGTTGCCGCCGAGGTCGGTCAGGGTGACGGTGGCGCCCGCTTCGGCGGTACCGCTGATGGTCACGCCGTTAGTTGGATTGATTACCGGTGCAGCCGGCGCACTGGAGTCGACGGTGACCGTCGCTGCCGGGCTGGTGTTGCCGGCCGGGTCGCTCGCCGTGGCATTGACCACGGTGCCATTGGGCAGCGGCGTGGCTGGGGTGAACGTCCAGCTGCCGCTGCCGTCGGCGGTGACTTCGCCAATCGGATTACCATTGCCGTCGGTGAGGGTTACGGTGCTGTTTGGCTCGGCGGTGCCGCTGAGGCTGCTGCCGTTGCTGAGGTCGATGGTGGGCACACCCGGGGCCACACCGTCCACCGTGGTGCTGCCCTGCCCGCTGGTATTGCCGGCCGGATCGGTCGCCGTGGCATTGACCACGGAGCCATCCGGCAACGGTGTGCCTGGCGTGAACGACCAGTCGCCGTTGCCGTCGGCGGTGGTTTGGCCGATGGGGTTGCCGCTGCCATCGGTCAGGGTGACGGTGCTACCCGGCTCGGCGGTACCGCTGATTTCGCTGCCGTTGCTCGGCTCGACCACCGGCGCGGCCGGGGCCACCGAGTCCACTGTCGTACTCGATGGAGCGCTGGTATTGCCAGTCGGGTCGGTAGCGGTGGCGTTTACCACGGTGCCGTTGGGTAACGGGCTGCCCGGTGTGAAACTCCAGTTGCCACTGCCGTCAGCGGTGACCTGGCCGATCGGGTTGCCGCTGCCATCGGTCAGGGTGACGGTGGCACCCGCTTCAGCAGTACCGCCGATGGTCGCGCCGTTACTCGGATTGATTACCGGTGCAGCCGGCGCGCTGGAATCGACGGTGACCGTCGCTGCCGGGCTGGTGTTGCCCGCCGGGTCGCTCGCCGTGGCATTGACCACGGTGCCATTGGGCAGCGGCGTGGCTGGGGTGAACGTCCAGTTACCGCTGCCGTCAGCGGTGGCTTCGCCAATCGGATTACCACTGCCGTCGGTGAGGGTCACGGTGCTGTTCGGCTCGGCGGTGCCGCTGAGGCTGCTGCCGTTGCTGAGGTCGATGGTGGGCACGCCCGGGGCCACGCCATCCACGGTGGTGCTGCCCTGCCCGCTGGTATTGCCGGCCGGGTCGGTCGCCGTGGCATTGACCACGGAGCCATCCGGCAACGGTGTGCCAGGGGTGAACGACCAGTTGCCGCTGCCGTCGGCAGTGGTCTGGCCGATCGGGTTGCCGCTGCCGTCGGTCAGGGTGATGGTGCTGCCCGGCTCGGCGGTACCGCTGATTTCGCTACCGTTGCTCGGCTGGACCACCGGCGCGGCCGGGGCCACTGAGTCCACTGTCGTACTCGATGGAGCGCTGGTATTGCCAGTCGGGTCGGTCGCGGTGGCGTTCACCACGGTGCCGTTGGGTAACGGGCTGCCCGGTGTAAAACTCCAGTTGCCACTGCCGTCGGCGGTGACCTGGCCGATCGGGTTGCCGCTGCCATCGGTCAGGGTGACGGTGGCACCTGCTTCAGCGGTACCGCCGATGGTCGCGCCGTTACTCGGATTGATTACCGGTGCAGCCGGCGCGCTGGAATCGACGGTGACCGTCGCTGCCGGGCTGGTGTTGCCAGCCGGGTCGCTCGCCGTGGCATTGACCACGGTGCCATCGGGCAACGGCGTGGCTGGGGTGAACGTCCAGTTACCGCTGCCGTCAGCGGTGGCTTCGCCAATCGGATTACCACTGCCGTCGGTGAGGGTCACGGTGCTGTTTGGCTCGGCGCTGCCGCTAAGAATGCTGCCGTTGCTGAGATTGATGGTAGGTACGCCCGGGGCCACGCCATCCACGGTGGTGCTGCCCTGCCCGCTGGTATTGCCGGCCGGGTCGGTCGCCGTGGCATTGACCACGGAGCCATCCGGCAACGGTGTGCCTGGGGTGAACGACCAGTTGCCGCTGCCGTCGGCGGTGGTCTGGCCGATCGGGTTGCCGCTGCCATCGGTCAGGGTGATGGTGCTGCCCGGTTCGGCGGTGCCGCTGATTTCGCTGCCGTTGCTCGGCTGGACCACCGGCGCGGCCGGGGCCACCGAGTCCACTGTGGTGCTTGATGGAGCGCTGGTGTTGCCGGTCGGGTCGGTCGCGGTGGCGTTCACCACGGTGCCGTTGGGTAACGGGCTGCCCGGAGTGAAACTCCAGTTGCCACTGCCATCGGCGGTGACCTGGCCGATCGGGTTGCCGCCGGCATCGGTCAGGGTAACGGTGCTGCCCGGTTCAGCGGTGCCACTGATCGTGGTGCCATTGCTGGGGTTGACCACTGGTGCAGCCGGGGCCTGCGCATCCACTGTCGTGCTCGTCGGAGCGCTGGTGTTGCCAGCTGCATCCTGGGCCACCACGTTGATCACGGTACCGTCGGGCAACGGTGTCGCGGGGGTGTAGCTCCA
Organism: Pseudomonas sp. B13(2017); assembly: GCF_002113245.1. NCBI lineage: Bacteria > Pseudomonadati > Pseudomonadota > Gammaproteobacteria > Pseudomonadales > Pseudomonadaceae > Pseudomonas > Pseudomonas sp. B13(2017). The sequence goes on along the minus strand of NZ_NEJX01000014.1, from coordinate 90,942 downwards.
GTTGCCACTGCCATCGGCCGTCACCTGGCCGATCGGATTACCGCTGCCATCGGTGAGGGTTACCGTGCTGTTCGGCTCGGCGGTACCGCTGAGGCTGCTGCCGTCGCTCAGGTTGATGGTGGGAGCGCCCGGCGCCACGCTATCCACGGTGGTGCTGCCCTGCCCGCTGGTATTGCCAGCCGCGTCCTGGGCCACCGCGTTGACCACGGTACCATCGGGCAGCGGGGTCGCGGGGGTATAGCTCCAGTTGCCGTTGCCATCGGCCGTCACCTGGCCGATCGGGTTACCGCTGCCATCGGTGAGGGTCACGGTGCTGTTCGGCTCGGCGGTACCACTGAGCTCGGTACCATTGCTCGGGTTGATTACGGGTGCCGCTGGCGCCACGCCGTCGATGATGATGCTGGCGGGCGGGCCGCTGTTACCGGCGGCATCCACTACCACTGCTTTGACCACCGTGCCATCGGGCAGTGGGCTATCGGGTGTGTACGACCAGTTACCGTTGCCGTCGGCAGTAGTCTGGCCGATGGGGTTGCCGTTGCCGTCGGTGAGCACCACGGTGCTGCCCGGCTCGGCGGTACCGCTGAGGCTGGAGCCGTTGCTCGGGTTGATTTGCGGCGCGTCGGGGAAGTCAGGGGCCTGCACGGTCGCGGGCGGGCTGCTATTGCCGGCCGGATCGGTCACCACCACGGTAACCGTTTCACCGTTGGTCAGTGGCGGATTCAGTGGAATCTGGAATTTGCCGTCAGAGCCGACCACCACGCTGACGTCGGTTTGCCCGTCGCCGTTGCTGTCGATGCCCACGGTGGCGCCCGGCTCGGCCGTGCCGCTGATGCTGCTGCCATCCGGGGCAATCTGCAGTCCGCTGGCGGGCGCCGGAGCCGTGGTGTCAGGCGGCACACTGTCACCGCCGCCGCCACCACCACCGCCATCGTTGCTGTTGGCGATCGCGACGCCGCCGCCAATGATCGCAGCCCCAGCCAGCAATGCAGCGCCGGGGCTGAGCCCGGCAATGGTGCCGTCGGCGCCAGTGAGCGACTCGAACCCGGCCGCAGTTTCCTGGGGCACATAACCTGCCACCAGCGGCCCATCGGCAGCGACCGGTGGCAGGTCGACGGCAAGCAGCTTGTCCCGGTCTACCAGGTACAACTGGCTTACCGGCTGCCCCTCGACATAGAAGTTGGCAATGCGCAGGCTCTCGCCAGACTTCAGTTGTACGATCAGGTCCGCCCCGCTTTTTGTGTAGCTCGTCACGCTTTCGGGAGCAATATCCAGAACAATGTTACTGCTCTGAGTAAGCGTCAGGATTCCGTTATCGGGGATTGCGATGGGGGCGGCAGAAGTAACACTTTGAGCGAGGGGAGATACCTTGGCCTGAATCGACATACGTGACAGTCCTTTTGTCTACAGCACGACCGAGCGATCGCACGCGTATATCCACAAATAGCACGACCCCGATAAAACGCCAGACGGGCCTTAAAATATTTAAGGAAGGTGTCTTGCGGGGAGGATCATCATCAAGGTTCGCAAAAATCTACCTGATCTATTACTTTTGAGTTAGCCCTTCCTCACCGCAGGATGGCGTAACTGAAAGTTGGTGTTAACAGGAAGGTATTAGTTGAAAAGTAGCCGCCCCCACACCTTGATAAATGCAAACAAATCGTGTTTGCTTCCAGCTCCTGACGAACCTTTTCAACTTGAGCCTGGGTAAGCCCGACAGCAAGGCAGATTATCGAGCAACATGAGACAGTAGGCCGCTCGGTGCTGGTCTTCGAGCGGCTCGTTCAGCGTTTCCTTAGTTGAACTTGAGCTTTGCCACTTTGCTCAGTGCCCACCCACTGAACACGTAGAACGCATCCAGATAGAAGCGGCCTTCGTAGTTCGGTAGCGGTTCACGATTCAACAACAGCTCGGGCATGTCGGGCGACGGGGGAAACAGCGCATAAAAGCCGTTGGGCAACACCGCCAACGCGATGAGCAGCAGGTAGGTCACGGTCCGCAGCATGGTGGCGCGGTTATCGGACTGCTCGGCCCATTTCAGGCCGAACCAGGCGACTAGGCCGGCAACCGGCAACACCCAGAAATGCGTCGGCATTCCAATGAACATTTCCGCGACAATGCTTCTTGCTTCCAACCTGGTGCTCTCCGTTCAAATGAGCGGATTATTGCCGCTGGAGTCAGCAAATGCAAAAAGCCCGCTCTCGAGGGCGGGCATTTTGTTCGCGAGGGTCAGTTGATCATGCTTTAGAACACATCAGCGCGGCGTCCAGCAGCCTGCCATGGTCATACCAGGCATCGCGTTGATAGGCCGCGAACTGGCGCTGATTACCCGTGCCCCGCACCTCGACCATGCCACCCGCCTTGTCGGGGTCGGTACTATCGACGAACAGTCTGACCGAATTATCGCCATCGACCTGATAGGTTTTCACATTCCCTTGAAGTTCGCTTTTGACGCATCCCAGATACGCCGGCGTACTTCTTTCCGTGGCCCCGGCCGCATACCCATGGCCCTCACGCACATCGGGGTCATGTGCGCAGCCTGCCATGAACAGTGTGGCGAAGGTGGACATCACTATTGCACCTGCTACCGATCTTGAGCTCTTCACGCGACACGCTCCTGCCGCCCCATCGAGTAACTTGGGAAAGTGTTGCCAAGCCGCATGCACCTTTTTTGTTTTTGTTTGCCCATGTTACTGCTCAACGTCAGCCGGGCAATATGCTTGTTTGCTATATCGGTTTCAGGGCGGGCGTTCCCCGCGAAGTTAACCTTCGTTCATGGATAAGCGGGCAAGTTCCAGACAGGCCGGCCTGGGCGAGTTTGCGTTCTCTTGCAGTGTATTCGCACAGGCCTGGCCGCAAGCGGAAGGGATGCTGCCTGCATCAATAGCGGCGGTAGTCCTGGCCACCATGGTAACCGTCGTTGAAATGCCGGTGATGGCCGCCGCCGTGATGCCCACCGTGGTGCCAATATGGCCAGCAACCACCGAGCAGCAGCAACCCTGACAACACTACGACCCATGCAGTCTTGCGTTTCATGTGCGTACCTCCGGCCAGGTGAAACCAGGCCTTGCTTACGTTGGACCGCACAAAGGAGGGATGTTCAGGCAGAGGTACGCCGCTGGTCATCTTGCGGGCGAGATTTCAGCTGGCGGTCGACTCAAGGGCGTGCAGCGCCGTGTGGCCATGAACCAGACAGGGGGCGGACAAAACTTGTCCCAAACCGGGTAGTCACTCTGCAGATGACCCCGATTTCGGGTACTACCAGGCCCACAAACGGGGGTCAGGCGATTGCCTTGAGAAACACAAATGTCGCCGCCAGATCCAGGACCAGTACAGCAACCACAACGAAGATCATGTAGTAGCGGTCATTCTGAGTCATTTCTGCGTACTCCGCATGATCGATGCCCCAGAGGGTCACAGCAATTTGCATTCCACTTCCCTGCTGCTCTCAGGCTGACCGGGCCTGATGGATGGGCAGTTCGACCCTGAATGTCGTACCGACTCCCACCTCGCTGTCTACGCGGATCTCGCCACCATGACGCTTGATGATTCCGTACGAAAGTGACAATCCCAGCCCGGTGCCCTGGCCGATGGGCTTCGTCGTGTAGAAGGGATCGAAGATCTTTTGCAGGCTTTCGGCAGGGATGCCACAACCATTGTCTGCGACTTCAATCCACACCCACTTGTCACTGGCACCGGTTCGCAGGGTAATTCTGCCACGCTCGGCACCCATCGCCTGGGTGGCATTGACCAGCAGATTCATGATTACCTGATTGATCTGCAAGGGCAGGCACTCGACCGGCGGCAATGGGCTGTAATCCTTGACAAGGTCCGCCTTGTGCCTGAGTTCGCTGGCAACAATGTTCAGCGTTGACTCTATGCCTTGAAGCAGGTCTGCCACTTGCCAGTCATGGCTGCTCTCTACTCGCGAAAAGTCCTTGAGGTCCTTGACGATCCGCGCAACGCGACTGATACCGTCCTTGGATTCGCGGATCAGCACCGGAATATCCTCCAGCAAGTAATCCAGCTCGATTTCCGTACGCAACTTCGCCAGCTCCGCGCCGAGCGCGTTCGGAACCAGAGTATTTTCCGCGTCGGCATATGCCTTCAGCATGTCCTGCAAACGGCCGAAATAATCATCCAGTGCACCGAGGTTGGAAGAGACAAACCCAATCGGGTTGTTGACTTCATGGGCTACGCCGGCTGCCAGCTGACCGAGCGAGGCGAGCTTTTCGGACTGGACCAACTGGTTCTCGAGCAACCGGCGTTCATCCACCTCGCGCTGCAGTGCTGCGCTGGCTTGGGTAAGTGCCTGGGTACGCCGTTCGACCCGCTGTTCCAATTCGTCGTTGGCACTCACCAGCGCTCGGTTTACACGGTTTATTTCGGCGTAGCTACGCATCAACCACATCCCCATGTACAGCAATAGCAATACCAGCAGCGTGGAAAACACCAACAGATAGAAATGGTATCGCTGAGCCGTCAGCGCTGCTGCTTGCTCGTCGCGGTCCAACATCAGCGCAATGGCGTCCAGACTCTCGGCAATCGGAACCGCCTCGATCGCTTCGAGCAGTTGGTCGACCTTGGGTTGCTCACGAAGAATCAACTCTATGTGTTTGCTGATGGTATCGATGGGCACCTGAAAATCGACGGGCAAGCGCTCCTTGTTGACCGAAAGATTGTTCAGTCCGACAAGGATGTCGGCAGCTTTTTCATCGGTTGTGGTCTGGGCAAACTCAAGGCTGCTCAGCATCAAGTCATAGGTATCGCTGGTGATTCTGCGCAGGCGCAGTGTATCGGCATCGACCAATTGACGAAGGTGCACCTGTATTACATCGGCTGCAGCCGGGAGAAAAGCCAGGGAATTTCGCAGGATCGCATTGTGCGTCTTGAAGCGAGAGACCAGCAGGACCTTGTCGTCAAAGGACTGTTGGTAATCGCGAAAAGCCTTTTGCCAAGCGAGCATTTCTGCTTTTTGATGACGCCCTTCCAGCGTGTCGAATTCCCGCCATAGGCGCTTCATTTCAATCAACGGCAGCACCAGCGGGTCGTAGTTGTAATTGGTGGTGGTGCGCGCCTTGAGCACCGCACCCTCCCACTGCGCATCGTACTGCTTGATCTGGCGAATCAGATCGCGCGCCTGGGCGTAGTTGGCACTCTCATCGGACCTGGACATCCAGTACAGGTAGACCAGCACGGAAGCCAGCGACATGGCGCACGCAGCCAACAGCAGCAGACTGCGCCGAGCGTTCAACCTCATAGCGGTTTACCCTCCCATTGGCCGGTGAGGGTCTGGAGAAACTTGATGATCAGCGCTTTATCATCGTCGCTCGGCGTACGTCCCAACTGATAATGAAACATGGCATCGACGGCTGCTTCCAAGGTGGGCGCCGAACCGTCATGAAAATAAGGGGCGGTCACCTCCACGTTTCGCAGGCTTGGAACTTTGAACAGGTGGAGGTCATCCGGGTCACCTGTCACGTTGTAGCGTCCCCGGTCTGCCCCGGTAACATTGCCACGGTTGGTGAAATAATCATCGAAAACACCGAACTTCTGCAGCATGTTGCCGCCGATATTCACGCCCTGGTGGCAGGCTATACAACCGTACTCCTGGAAGCGCTGATAGCCATGCTTCTCTTCCAGGCTGAGGCTGCTGGTATCTCCTTTCAGATAGCGATCGAAGCGTGAATCGGGTGTCAGCAGGGTGCGCTGGTACGTAACCAGGGCATCTTTGACATCGATGGCGGTCACTGGTTTGCCATAGGCTTCGGCGAACCCCGTCTGGTAGGCCGGATCGTCAGCAATTCGTTGAACCACGGTAGCCCAGCCATCTTCTTTGCCATCCGTATTACCGGTTGCCAGGTGCACCAGGCCGTCAAACGATTGCGCGCGCCCATCCCAGAACTGCAGGAAGTTCAGGCTGGCGTTGAAGACGCTGGGTGTGTGAACTGGCAAGGGTTTGCCATCTGCATCAGGCGAGCGCGCCTGCCCGTCCGCGCCACCGCGATCCAGGCGATGGCAATCAGCACAGGACTGGCTGTTATCGAGGGACAAACGCGAGTCATTGAACAGTTTGCGCCCCAGCTCCACCCGGGCAGGGTCAAGCTCAGGCACCGCCGGCAATGGCGTGAGCGGCCCACCAATGCTCTGGGCCAGCCCCCATGCCGGCAAAACGACAAGCATCGAGGCAACGATGCGAACCTGCAGACAAGTCGGCACAGCACAACCCTCCCTGGCGAGATGCACCTGCCTCCGAGCATAGTGAGGCCAACAGACAAAAGCTAACGGCGGGGGCAAATATCATCTAGGCTGTGGCCAGGGAGTAGTCTGGCCGAGACCGGCAGGGAGGGACCCATGGAGCTACCCGTTACCGATGGCGCAGCAGCCAAGCCGGTGATACTTCTGGTTGACGACGAGCCCTCGATTCTCAGCAGCCTTCGTCGTCTACTTCGCAACCAACCCTACGAACTCCTCCTTGCCGAAAGCGGTGCCGACGCCCTGCAACTGCTCCAACAACGCCCGATCAATCTGGTGATGAGTGATGCGCGCATGCCAAACATGGACGGGGCAACACTGTTGGCCCACGTACATGAGCGTTTTCCCGACACGTTGCGCATTCTGCTTACGGGTTACGCTGACACGGACACCATCGCGAAAGCCATCAATGATGGGCACATCTATCGTTACATCAGCAAACCCTGGAATGATGAAGAGCTGTTGGTCACATTGCGCCAGGCATTGGCCCACCAACATTCGGAAAGCGAACGAAAGCGCCTGGAACAGCTGACTCAGGTTCAGATCAAGCAACTCAAGGCGCTTAACGAAAGCCTTGAACAGCGTGTAGCGGCGCGCACCGCCGAGTTGCAGCAAACTGCCGACATGCTTGACCTTGCCTATGAAGAACTCAAGCGCAGTTACGTGACCAGCACCGAATTCTTTTCGCAGTTAGGCAACCTGCGTCTGCCCAAGGCCAAGCAGACCAACCGGCAAGTCATAGAATTGATACGGGTGTATTGCACCAGCCATGGGCTGGACGAAGGTAGCTGTCGCAACCTGACCATGGCTGCTGCCCTCTACAACATCGGCAAGATGAGCTGGACCGACAGCATGCTCACCTGCCCTGCCGATCTCATACCTCCACCAGAGCGCGAACTGTACCGGTCATACCCGAAACAGAGCGAAGCGCTGGTCATGACCCTGGAGCCAATAAAAGAGGCTGCACAACTCATACTTCACCACCAGGAACGCTGGGATGGCAGCGGTTTTCCGGGCCACCTGAAGGGCGCGGCAATTCCACTGGGCGCCCGCTGGTTGAAAATGGCCGTGGATTTCATCGAATTGCAGCGCGGACTGGTCCTGGATCGCCAGCTCAATAGCGATGAGGCACTGCTCTACATACGCAAGTATGCTGGAAAGCTGTATGACCCAGACCTGGTGGAAGACTTCGTCAACGTCTGTGCCGAGTACATGCGCGACATTACCTTGACCGACCCGGCGATCAAGGTATTGAGCACGCACGAACTGGCAGAGGGCATGATACTGGCGCGCAACCTGAATGCCGACAATGGCATGCTGCTATTGAATGCCGGCAAGGTACTGAACGGTGCGCTGGTGAAAAAACTGATTGCCTTCGAAGAAATGGAAGGTGGCAGATACAACGTGTTCATCAGGGTTCCCGAGCAGGCAGGCAGCCTGCAGCCATCGCCCGCAACGGCAGGCTGACCCCGTTGCGGGCAGGCGCTGAAATCCGTTCGCCCTGCATCGTGGCAAGCGGGGTGCCTGGCCGTCCCCGTATGACTGGCGGCACTACTACCAGCCAACGGCTATCCTTCAGGTTTCGGTAGGAGGGCGTATGTGCGGAAGGCTCAGCCAGTACCGTGGCATACATGACTTCGTTGCAACCCTGAGCCTGCCAGAGGCCTGGCGGAACAACGTCGGCGACCAGCCGCTTGGCCGGTACAACATCGCGCCGACCACGCTGGTGGCAGTACTGCGGATGGATGACGCAGGCCCACGAGCGGACCTAGTGAAGTGGGGATGGCGGCCGCACTGGGCAAACGATCGCGCTGCACCGATCAACGCCCGGGTCGAGAAGGTGGCGCATGGCCCATTCTTCCGGGCGATCTGGCCGCACCGGGCCATCACCCCTATCGACGGCTGGTACGAATGGGTTGATGAAGGTGGGCCGAAGAAGCAACCGTACTACATCCGCCGCCAGGATGGGCGCCCTGCCCTTTGCGCCTCGATCGGCCAGTTCACCGGCACCGAGCACGACGGGTTCGTCATCATTACCGCCGACGCTCAGGGCGGAATGGTCGACGTTCACGACCGCCGGCCTGTCGTGTTGTCGCCAGAACTGGCGTACGAGTGGATCGCGGCAGCAATGCCCAGCGAGCGCGCAGAACAACTGGTGCTCAACCTGGGTGAGCCGGCCGAAGCCTTCGAGTGGTACCGGGTGGGTATCGCCGTGGGGAATGTGCGTAACCAAGGTGCCGAGCTGATGAACCCGCTTCAGGTGTGATTTGAATGCGCAGCGATGCAGGATCGTAAGTGCGGCGCCTGCGATCATTGCGATGAGGACCGTATCCCTGCCATCAGCCATACAGAGCTGGCCAAGCAGAGAATGAGGATGGAGATCGAAGCAGGCAGGTGAAACTGGTGATATCCAGCCAATCCGAAGCCGGCATGGATAAGGAACGTGATCAGGCCTAGGCCGGCACAAACTTTGGCGAAGAACACCGCGTTAACCGTACCCAGCAACACGCTTCGATAACCAACCAGCAACACGGGTATTGCCAAGATATTGAACAGGAGGAAGCCCTGTACCCCACCCGGTAGGAAAAACATCTCCCATTCCTGCCAATACGCGGCATCTATTTGATGAAGAATCAGTGCAAGCATCGTTACGAAATAGCTTCTTTCCATGTAAGCAATCCCTTCAGCTAGTGATCATCCCTGAGTAAAGCGCTGACGATGATATCTCGCGCCTCTATGCGACGCTTGGAAGTATTTGCAGATCAGTGCTGCTCAACGAGCGCGCGCTGAATGCCATCCAGCAGGCCCAGAGGATGGCAACTCTCCGGCGCATGGCATCCCAAGCCAGCGCACCCGATCCGCCCATTTCTGTTCCAGCCGAGCAAAGGTGGGCTGTGGATCAACGAACCAAGTGTTACAATCCGCCACTTCAAATCGGCGCCCAAGGCGCTGAACATCCGTGAACGCCGTCAGTACGACACCCGCCACACCTACGCCACCCTATGCCTGATGTCTGGGATGAACCCGCGTTCATCGCGAACCAGCTTGGTCACAGCGTCGAGATGTTGCTTTCTACCTACGCGAAATGGATCAGCTCCTCCTCGGACTGGAGGGAGCTGGAGAAGCTGCCGCCCCGAGTCGAATTGGCCCAAAATTGGCCCAAGACTGACAAGATGGCCTAAATACACCTCTGGAACCCCCGCAGGACAAGCACTTGATTTCTACCGCCAACATCACCATGCAGTTCGGCTCCAAGCCGCTGTTCGAAAACGTTTCCGTCAAATTCAACAACGGCAACCGCTACGGCCTGATCGGCGCCAACGGTTGCGGCAAGTCGACCTTCATGAAGATCCTCGGCGGTGACCTGGAGCCGTCCGGCGGCCAGGTCATGCTCGAGCCGAACACCCGCCTGGGCAAGCTGCGCCAGGACCAGTTCGCCTACGAGGAATTCACCGTGATCGACACAGTGATCATGGGCCACGGCCAGCTGTGGAAGGTCAAGGCCGAGCGCGATCGTATCTACTCGCTGCCGGAAATGACCGAGGAAGACGGCATGGCCGTCGCCGAGCTGGAAACCGAATTCGCCGAAATGGACGGCTACACCGCCGAATCCCGTGCCGGTGAACTGCTGCTGGGCCTGGGTATTCCGCTGGAACAGCACTTCGGCCCGATGAGCGAAGTGGCACCGGGCTGGAAGCTGCGTGTCCTGCTGGCCCAGGCGCTGTTCTCGGACCCGGACGTGCTGCTGCTCGACGAGCCGACCAACCACCTGGACATCAACACCATCCGCTGGCTGGAAACCATCCTCACCGCGCGTAACAGCACCATGGTGATCATTTCCCACGACCGGCACTTCCTCAACAGTGTCTGCACCCACATGGCCGACCTGGACTACGGCGAGCTGCGCGTATTCCCGGGCAACTACGACGAGTACATGACCGCTGCCACCCAGGCCCGCGAGCAGCTGCTGTCGGACAACGCCAAGAAGAAAGCCCAGATCGCCGAACTGCAGACCTTCGTCAGCCGCTTCTCGGCCAACGCCTCCAAGGCCAAGCAGGCCACCTCGCGGGCCAAGCAGATCGACAAGATCCAGCTGGCCGAGGTCAAGCCGTCGAGCCGGGTGAGCCCGTTCATCCGTTTCGAACAAACCAAGAAGCTGCACCGCCAGGCCGTCACCGTCGAGAAAATGGCCAAGGCCTTCGACGACAAGGTGCTGTTCAAGGACCTGGGCTTCACCATCGAGGCTGGCGAGCGCGTGGCGATCATCGGCCCCAACGGTATCGGCAAGACCACCCTGCTGCGCACCCTGGTCGGTGAAATGACCCCGGACAAGGGTGAAGTGAAGTGGACCGACAGCGCCGAAGTGGGCTACTACGCCCAGGACCACGCCCACGACTTCGAAGACGACATGACCCTGTTCGACTGGATGGGCCAGTGGACCTCCGGCGAGCAGGTGATCCGCGGCACCCTCGGGCGCATGCTGTTCTCCAACGACGAGATTCTCAAGTCGGTGAAGGTGATTTCCGGTGGTGAACAAGGCCGCATGCTGTTCGGCAAGCTGATCCTGCAGAAGCCGAACGTGCTGGTGATGGACGAGCCGACCAACCACCTGGACATGGAATCGATCGAGGCGCTGAACCTGGCGCTGGAAAACTACCCGGGCACCCTGCTGTTCGTCAGCCACGACCGTGAGTTCGTGTCGTCGCTGGCCACGCGCATCATCGAGCTGTCGGCTGATGGCGTGGTGGACTTCAGCGGCACCTACGACGATTACCTGCGTAGCCAGGGTGTAGTGGTCTGATTGATGGAGTTGCCTGGTCATCTTGTATGGCTGGGCCGGCCTCTTCGCGGGTAAACCCGCTCCCACAGGGACTGCGTAGCACTTGAGCCCAATGCAAATCCTGTGGGAGCGGGCGAGCCCGCGAATGACGATTACCTGCGTAGCCAGGTAGTGGTCTGATTGATGCGGCGGCCTGGCCATCTTGTATGGCTGGGCCGGCCTCTTCGCGGGTAAACCCGCTCCCACAGGGACTGCGTAGCATTTGAGGCCTATGCAAAATCCTGTGGGAGCGGGCGAGCCCGCGAATGACGATTACCTGCGTAGCCAGGTAGTGGTCTGATTGATGCGGCGGCCTGGCCATCTTGTATGGCTGGGCCGGCCTCTTCGCGGGTAAACCCGCTCCCACAGGGACTGCGTAGCATTTGAGGCCTATGCAAAATCCTGTGGGAGCGGGCGAGCCCGCGAATGACGATTACCTGCGTAGCCAGGTAGTGGTCTGATTGATGCGGCGGCCTGGCCATCTTGTATGGCTGGGCCGGCCTCTTCGCGGGTAAACCCGCTCCCACAGGGACTGCGTAGCACTTGAAGCCTATGCAAATCCTGTGGGAGCGGGTTCACCCGCGAAGAATCCACCGCCGATCCCACAGGCTGGCACTGCCCGACGAATAATTCGTTAGCCTGCTTTCATTTCCTTCGCGCAACGGCCATGATGGGACCACGCCCAACCGCCCGCCCGCGAACGAGCCCATGACCGCGCAACAACCCGCCCCCGCCAGCAACACGCTACAAATTACCCTGCAGATCCTGTCGATCGTTTTCTACACCTTCATTGCCTTCCTCTGCATCGGCCTGCCGATCGCCGTCTTGCCCAGCCATGTGCACGACCAGCTGGGGTTTGGCGCGGTGGTCGCCGGGCTGACCATTGGCCTGCAATACCTGGCCACCCTGCTCAGCCGCCCGTTTGCCGGGCGCGTTGCCGATACCCAGGGGGGCAAGCAGGCCATTCGCTTCGGCTTGCTGGGGATTGCCGGCTGCGGGGTGTTGACCCTGCTATCGGCCTGGACCCTGACGCTACCGCTACTGAGCCTGGCGCTGTTGCTCGGCGGGCGCCTGCTGCTGGGCATCGCCCAAGGGCTGATCGGCGTGGCCACGCTGAGCTGGGGCATCAGCCAGGTCGGGCCCGAGCACACCGCCAGGGTGATTTCCTGGAACGGTATCGCCTCCTATGGCGCCATCGCCATTGGTGCCCCCTTGGGTGTACTGGCCGTGGACGGGCTGGACTTCAGCGTGCTGGGGCCGGCATTGCTGGTGCTGGCGGTATCGGCCCTGCTGGTACTGCGCAAGCGGCCGGACGTGGTGGTGGTGCGTGGCGAGCGCCTGCCCTTCTGGTCGGCCTTCGGCCGGGTCGCACCCTGTGGCCTGGGCCTGACCCTGGCCTCTATCGGCTACGGCACCCTGACCACCTTCGTCACCCTGTATTACCTGGAGCGCGGCTGGGCGGGCGCGGCCTGGTGCCTGAGTGCCTTTGGCGTGTGCTTCATCATTTCCCGGCTGCTGTTCGTCAACGCGGTCAACCGTTTTGGTGGCTACAACGTGGCGATCGCGTGCATGGCCACCGAAGTGCTCGGCCTGGGCCTGCTGTGGCTGGCACCATCGCCGCCGTGGGCGCTGATCGGTGCCGGGCTTACCGGTTTCGGGCTGTCGCTGGTGTACCCGGCGCTGGGGGTGGAAGCGATCAAGCAGGTGCCCAGCAGCAGCCGCGGCGCAGGGCTGGGTGCCTACGCGGTGTTCTTCGACATGGCCCTGGCCATCGCCGGGCCGGTGATGGGCGCGGTGGCGGCGCACCTGGGTTATGCCTCGATCTTCTGCGTGGCCGCCCTGCTCGCCCTGGCGGGTGTGGGCCTAACGCTGTTGCTGGCGCGGCGCGCCGCTCGCGGCTGAACGCTCGGCAGGCTGCGGCGCGCCCAACGCCTGGCTGAAGAACACCGCGGCTTCACGTTGCAGGGAATGGTGGATGTGCCGACGGTCCACGCCTGCGGCATCCTTGCACAGCGCCGGCATCCGCACGGACTGCTCGGCATCACAATGGGCCATGAACACGAAGTGCCCGGCGCCAGCCAGCAGGCGATAGTCCGGTGTGACCGGCAACTTGCGGGCCAGGGCTTCGGCGTTGCGGTCCACCGCCACCAACTGGTCGCTGTCGCCACTGTAGATCAGCGCCGGCACCTGCACCCCGGCCAAGGCATGGCGTCCGAAAAGCAGGCTGAGCGGCGCCATCAGCATCACCGCCCCCACCCGCTGGTCGGCCTCTGGCACCAGCTCGCTGCGGTCGGCAATCAGTACGCCGTGGGTCCTGCAGGCGTCGGCGTCGTTCGGGCGCTCCAGGCAGTACTTGCGCAGGCGGTCCAGGTCGGGGCGCGCGCCTGAGAGAATCAAGGCGGTTTCACCACCGGCCGAGTAGCCTATCACCCCAACCTTGCCACCGTTCAGGTAGGGCCCCAGCAAGGCATCATCGCGGGCGGCCGTAATCGCGGCACTCACTTGCAGCGGCCGGCCATACAGGTTGCTCAGGGTGCCCAGGCGGCTGTGGTCGCGGGCGTTGTCGCCGGGGTGCACCACCGCCACCACGATAAAGCCCTGGCGCGCCAGCGACGTCGCCAGGTAGTGCAAGGCCAGCGGGCTGCCGGTATTGCCGTGGGACAGCACCAGCAACGGGAACTGGCCCAACGCTACCGGCGCCTCTTCACTCACGTCGATCGGGTAGCCGTCTATCCGGCTGCTGCGGGTATTGCCGATAGCCGGGTAGAACGCCAGCGCCTGCATGGGCCGGGCGTCGACCGGGTCGGCCAGGGTCATGTGGTGCAGGCCGGCAACCCAGGGCGCGGCCTCGGCGTGGGCCAGCAGGCTGCCGAACAGGGCCAGCGCCAACACGCAGCGTGGGAGAGTCATCGGCCGGCGGTTCCTTGCAGGGCGAAGAGATAGCTCAGCATAGAACTGGCCTGGGCTGCACCGGATGAAACCTGGATGAAACCGAAGTCATGCACTTCACGCCCGCGCCCTATGCATTTGCGCTTTTCGTCGAACCCGTGGCATAGATGCAGGTCCACGTCTCTACGTGACCGTTTCGCGCCATTGAAGGAGATTCATGCATGAGCAAGCCCGCCTACGTGCCACCCAAGGTCTGGCGCAACGACGCAGCGTCCGGCGGCCAGTTCGCCAGCATCAACCGCCCGGTTGCCGGCCCGACTCACGACAAGGACCTGCCGCTGGGCAAGCACCCGCTGCAGCTGTACTCCCTGGCCACGCCCAATGGCGTCAAGGTCACCATCGCCCTCGAAGAGCTGCTCGCGCTGGGCCACCCGGGCGCCGAATATGATGCCTGGTTGATCCGCATTGGCGAGGGTGAGCAGTTCTCCAGCGGCTTCGTCCAGGTCAACCCCAACTCGAAGATCCCCGCCCTGCTCGACCGCAGCGTCGAGCCGCCGGTGCGGGTGTTCGAGTCGGGCTCGATCCTGCTGTACCTGGCGGAAAAGTTCGGTGCCTTGCTGCCGAAAGCGCCAGCTGCACGCACCGAAAGCCTGAACTGGCTGTTCTGGCAAATGGGCGCGGCGCCATACCTGGGCGGCGGCTTTGGCCACTTCTATGTGTATGCGCCGGAAAAGTTCGAGTACGCGATCAACCGCTTCACCATGGAAGCCAAGCGCCAGCTGGATGTGCTCGACCGGCGCCTGGCCGAAAGCCGCTACCTGGGCGGCGAGGAATACAGCATCGCCGACATTGCCGTGTGGCCCTGGTATGGCCAGCTGGTGCGCGGCAACCTGTATGGCGCGGCGGAGTTCCTGGCGGTGGACGAGTACCCGAATGTGCAGCGCTGGGCCGAGGAGATTGCCTTGCGCCCGGCGGTGCAGCGTGGCACACGGGTGAACCGGACCTGGGGGGATGAGGCCAGCCAGGTGCCGGAGCGGCATGCAGCGGCAGACCTGGACGGTTGACGCGGCCCCCTTGTGGGAGCGGCCTTGCGTCGCGAAAGGGGTGCGAAGCGCCCCCAGGGTCTTCGTATGACAGTGAAATAATTGGGGCCGCTTTGCGGCCCTATCGCGACACAAGGCCGCTCCTACAAGGTTTCGCGCCGGGCTTAAGAGGCTCGACAATGCCCGCCTGCAAAAAACCATTTGCCCCCGCGCAAACCTGCGCCGGCCAAGCCCTTCTTGTACACTCCTCGCATTAGCCCCCACCTGCACATTTTTTTGGTGAACGCATGATCGAGGTAACCGAGGTTTCCATTGCCGAGCTGCGCGACGCGCTCGAGTCGGGCCGCACGACGGCGGTCGAGCTGGTCCAGGCCTACCTGGCGCGCATCGATGCCTACGATGGCGCCGACACCGCCACTGCCCTGAACGCCGTGGTGGTGCGCAACCCCGAGGCGCTGAAAGAGGCCGAAGCCTCCGACGCCCGTCGCGCCAAAGGCCAGGTCCTGAGCCCGTTGGACGGCATCCCTTATACCGCCAAGGACAGCTACCTGGTCAAAGGCCTGACCGCTGCCTCCGGCAGCCCAGCCTTCAAGGACCTGGTGGCCCAGCGCGACGCCTTCACCATCGAACGCCTGCGCGCCGCCGGCGCCGTGTGCCTGGGCAAGACCAACATGCCGCCCATGGCCAACGGTGGCATGCAACGCGGCGTGTATGGCCGCGCCGAAAGCCCGTACAACGCCAACTACCTGACCGCACCGTTCGCCTCGGGCTCGTCCAACGGTGCCGGCACCGCCACCGCTGCCAGCTTCAGTGCCTTCGGCCTGGCCGAAGAAACCTGGTCCAGCGGCCGAGGCCCGGCGTCCAACAACGGCCTGTGCGCCTATACCCCGTCGCGTGGGGTGATTTCGGTGCGTGGCAACTGGCCGCTGACACCGACCATGGACGTGGTGGTGCCGTATGCCCGCACCATGGCCGACCTGCTGGAAATCCTTGACGTGGTCGTAGCCGACGACGCCGACAAGCGCGGCGACCTGTGGCGCCTGCAACCTTGGGTGCCAATCCCGGCGGCTTCGACGGTGCGCCCGGCTTCGTACCTGGACCTGGCCGTGGATGCCAGCGCGCTCAAGGGCAAGCGCTTTGGCGTGCCACGCATGTACATCAATGCCGATGCCGAGGCCGGTACTTCCGAGAAGCCTGGCATCGGCGGCCCGACTGGCCAGCGCATCAACACCCGCGCCACGGTGATCGACCTGTGGCAGCAGGCCCGTCAGGCACTGGAGGCGGCTGGTGCCGAAGTGCTGGAAGTGGACTTCCCGCTGGTGTCCAACTGCGAGGGCGACCGCCCGGGCGCACCGACCGTGTACAACCGCGGCATCGTCAGCAAGGAGTTCCTGCATGACGAGCTGTGGGAGCTGTCGGGGTGGGCCTTCGACGACTTCCTGCGCGCCAACGGTGACCCCAGGCTCAACCGCTTGGCCGATGTCGACGGGCCGCAGATCTTCCCCCACGACCCGGGCACCCTGCCCAACCGTGAGGACGACCTGGCCGCTGGCATGGACGAGTACGTCAACATGGCCAAGCGTGGCCTGAAGACCTGGGACCAGATCGAAACCCTGCCCGACGGCCTGCGCGGCCTGGAGCAGACCCGCAAGATCGACCTGGAAGACTGGATGGACAATCTGGGCCTGGACGCGGTGCTGTTCCCCACCGTGGCCGACGTGGGCCCGGCCGATGCCGACGTCAACCCGGCATCGGCGGACATCGCCTGGAGCAACGGCATCTGGGTGGCCAACGGCAACCTGGCGATCCGTCACCTGGGCGTGCCGACCGTGACCGTGCCGATGGGCGTTATGGCCGATATCGGCATGCCGGTGGGGCTGACCTTTGCTGGCCGGGCTTACAGCGACAATGCGCTGCTGAGCTTTGGTGCGGCCTTCGAGGCGACCGGGTCGCGGCGTATGATCCCACCGCGCACCCCGGCCCTGGGCTGAGGGTTAAAGGGGCCGCTTTTCGGCCCATTCGCGGGTAAACCCGCTCCCACAGGTTCACCACAGGTTTTGAATACCGTGGGGTCCCTGTGGGAGCGGGTTTACCCGCGAATGGGCCTGGAAAAGCAAATCGCCTAATTCAACTTTTTGTGTAAAAATACACAAAACGTTGATTTTACGATCTGCCATGCCTATCACCCCAAGCGAAGAACGCCAGCTCACCCTCACCGTCCTCAAGGCCGCCATCCAGGCGCTGGGCAGCGTTGCCGCGCGCAACATGGAAATCCTCCTGCACGACCTCGACCATCCGGAACACTCCGTGGTGGCGATCGTCAACGGCCACCTTTCCGGCCGCAGCGTCGGTAGCCCGATTCTCGCCGCCCCGGAACAAGACCAAGGTTTCAAGGCACTGATGCAGGCCTCGGCCGATCAGCACGGCTGTGAGCCGGTGGTGCTGCCCGATTACCCCACCACGCTGAAGGGCCGCACGCTGCGCAGCGCCACGGCCATCTTCCGTGACAGCAACGGCCACCCCTTCGCCAGCCTTTGCGTCAACACCGACGTCACCGGCCTGGATGCCGCCATGAACTTTCTTCAGCAGTTCCAACCGCTGGGGGCCACACCTGCCGTCAATGAACCCGCCGACATGGAACTGCTGATGAGCGAGATAATCCAGGCATCCCTGCAGCGCAGCGGCCAGGGGCGGATGAACAAGCAGGCCAAGGTCGAGGCCGTGCGAGTGATGCAGGAGCGTGGCCTGTTCATCGTCAAGGGCGGTGTGGAAAAGGCCGCCAGCGCCCTGGGTGTGACCCGCTACACCGTTTACAACTATCTCGAGCAACTGCGCGGAGCCAGCCAATGACCTTGCATATTCATACCCCCCTGATCGAATCCCGCCCGCTGTCACTGGCCGCAGGCAGCAACGTCTGGCTCAAGGTCGATGCACTGCAGCCCTGCGGCTCGTTCAAGCTGCGCGGCGTGGGCCACGCCTGTGAGGTGCACCATGCCCGTGGCGCGCGGCATTTCGTGTCTTCCTCGGGCGGCAACGCCGGCCTGGCAGTGGCCTATGCCGGGCGCAAGCTGGGCGTGCCGGTGACCGTGGTAGTGCCCGAGACCACCACCGAGCGGGCCAAGGACCTGCTGCGCCTGGAGGGCGCCAAGGTGGTGGTGCATGGCAGTTCCTGGCAGGAGGCCAACGCCCTGGCGCAGACCTTGGTCGGCCCGGATGACGCCTTCATTCACCCATTCGACGACCCGCTGCTGTGGGCCGGGCATGCCAGCCTGGTGGATGAAGTCGCCGAGGCCGGCGTGAAACCGGATGCCGTGGTGTTGTCGGTAGGCGGTGGTGGTTTGCTCAGTGGTGTGGTCGAGGGGCTACAGCGCAACGGCTGGGGCAATGTGCCAGTGCTGGCGGTGGAAACCGAGGGCGCGGCATCGCTGCATGCGGCCATGCAGGCGGGGCATTCAGTGGAGCTGGAACGGATTGCCTCGGTGGCGACCTCGTTGGGGGCCAAGCGTGTGGCTGACCAGGCGCTGGTGTGCGTGAAGGAGCATCCGGTGCACAGCCACCTGGTCACTGACCGCGCGGCGCTGGAGGCGTGCGAGCGGTTCCTGCTGGACCATCGCGTGCTGGTGGAGCCTGCCTGTGGGGCTGCTTTGGCGTTGGCCTATGCACCGGGCGCCCTGGCGCAGTACCAGAATGTGCTGGTGGTGGTTTGTGGCGGGGCTACCGCCACGCTGGAGCAGATCCAGGCGTGGTTGCAGCAGGTTGATTGAGGTTGCCTGTACCGGCCTCTTCGCGAGCTTGCCCGCTCCCACAGGTTTAGCGCGAGGCTCAGAAAATGCGCGGTTCCTGTGGGAGCGGGCAAGCCCGCGAACACCGGCGGAGCCGGTGCCATCCAATACAACACTCATCGGATTCTCCTTGCGGCACCCGGATGCTGATTACGATAGTCACATGCCGCTGTTCTACTGAGCCCGCCGCAACCGGAAAAATCCTCTCGCAACAGCGTCAACCACGACGAAATGCGTAACCCACCCTTTCGGTCTGCGGCAAGTGAAGGCACAATGCGTGTCCTTTTTTTGGCCGGCCTGGCCGGGGGCCTTTAAATGATCAAGACGCCGTACTACCTCATCGATAAAACCAAGCTGCTGGGCAACATGGAGAAGATCGCCTACGTGCGCGAACACTCCGGTGCCAAGGCGCTGCTCGCCCTCAAGTGCTTTGCCACCTGGTCGGTCTTCGACCTGATGCAACAGTACATGGACGGCACCACCTCTTCGTCGCTGTACGAGCTCAAGCTCGGCCGCCAGAAGTTCGCCGGCGAAACCCACGCCTACAGCGTGGCCTGGGCCGACGACGAGGTCGAGGAAATGCTCGAGAACTGCGACAAGATCATCTTCAACTCGATCGGCCAGCTGCAGCGCTTCGCCGAACAGTCCGAAGGCAAGGTCCGCGGCCTGCGCGTCAACCCGCAGGTCAGCAGCTCCGACTACCTGCTGGCAGACCCTGCCCGCCCGTTCAGCCGCCTGGGCGAATGGGACCCGGCCAAGGTCGAACAGGTGATCGAGCAGATCTCCGGCTTCATGTTCCACAACAACTGCGAAAACGGCGACTTCGGCCTGTTCGACAAGATGCTCACGCACATCGAAGAGCGCTTCGGTCACCTGCTGCACAAGGTCGAGTGGGTAAGCCTCGGTGGCGGCATCCACTTCACCGGTGAAGACTACGCGCTGGACGCCTTCTGCGCGCGCCTGAAAGCCTTCTCGGAAAAGTACGGCGTGCAGGTGTACCTGGAGCCGGGCGAAGCAGCCATCACCAACAGCGCCTCGCTGGAAGTGACCGTGCTCGACACCCTGTACAACGGCAAGCACCTGGCCGTGGTCGACAGCTCGATCGAAGCGCACATGCTCGACCTGCTGATCTACCGCCTCAACGCCAAGATGGCCCCCAACGACGGCGCGCACACCTATATGGTCTGCGGCAAGTCGTGCCTGGCCGGTGACATCTTCGGCGAATACCAATTCGATCGTCCGCTGACCATCGGTGATCGCCTGTCGTTCGTCGACGCGGCGGGTTACACCATGGTCAAGAAAAACTGGTTCAACGGTCTGAAAATGCCATCCATCGTGGTCAAGCAACTCGACGGCAGCGTCGAAGTGGTGCGCGAGTTCGGTTTCGAAGACTACGTTTCCAGCCTGTCGTAAGACCGGCTTTCAGTAAGGAGCAAGGGATAAATTGAAGAAGAACGTTCTTATCATTGGTGCAGGAGGTGTCGCCAAGGTGGTGGCCCACAAGTGCGCGCAGCATAACGACGAACTGGGTCGTATCGCCATCGCGTCACGGAACATCTCCAAATGCCAGGCCATCATCGACAGCGTCAAGGCCAAGGGTAGCCTCAAGGTACCCGCCGACATCCAGGCCTTCTCGCTCAATGCCCTCGATGTCGAGGCAACCAAAGCGCTGATCCGCGAGACCGAATCGCAGATCGTGATCAACGTTGGTTCCGCCTTCCTCAACATGTCGGTGCTGCGTGCCTGCATCGATACCGGTGTCGCCTATCTGGACACCGCCATCCACGAAGAGCCGGGCAAGATCTGCGAGACCCCGCCGTGGTACGGCAACTACGAGTGGAAACACCTCGAAGAGTGCCAGGCAAAGAACATTACCGCCATTCTCGGCGTCGGTTTCGACCCGGGTGTGGTGAACAGCTACGCCAAGCTGGCGCAGCAACAGTATTTCGACAGCATTGACTCGATCGACATCCTCGACGTCAATGCCGGTTCGCATGGCAAGTACTTCGCCACCAACTTCGACCCGGAAATCAACTTCCGCGAGTTTACCGGGCAAGTGTGGAGCTGGCAGAACAGCCAGTGGACCAGCAACACCATGTTCGAGGTCAAGCGTACCGACGACCTGCCGGTGGTAGGTTCGCAGAACCTGTACCTGACCGGCCACGATGAAGTTCACTCGATTTCGAAGAACCTCAACGTGCCGAACGTGCGTTTCTGGATGAGCTTCGGCGAGCACTACATCAACGTGTTCACCGTGCTGAAGAACCTGGGCCTGCTCTCCGAGCAACCGGTGAAAACCGCCGAAGGCCTGGAAGTGGTACCACTGAAAGTGGTCAAGGCCGTGCTGCCGGACCCAGCCTCGCTGGCCCCGGGCTACACCGGCAAGACCTGCATCGGTGACCTGGTCAAGGGCACCAAGGATGGCCAGCCGCGCGAAGTGTTCATCTACAACGTGGCCGACCACGAAGAAGCCTACGCCGAGACCGACAGCCAGGGCATTTCCTATACCGCGGGTGTACCGCCAGTGGCTGCCGCCCTGCTGGTCGCCCGTGGCGAGTGGGATGCCAAGCGCATGGTCAACGTCGAAGAGCTGCCAGCCGAGCCGTTCCTCAAGGCGCTGGATGTGATGGGCCTGCCGACCCGCGTCAAGGATGAAAAAGGCGATCGTCCCTGGGACGCTGAAGCCTAAGCAGCAAGACAGAGGGGGCGCCATCAAGGCGCCCCTTCTGCTTTTGCAGGCCCGGCCTCTTCGCGGGTGAACCCGCTCCCACAGGTATTTCACAGGTCTGTGGGAGCGGGTTCACCCGCGAAGAGGCCGGCACAGGCTGACCTCTACTTCCGAGCCTCCAGAATCAGGTTGAACGGCGTCTGCGTCGCCCGCCGGAACCGGCCGAAACCCGCCTCCTCGAACACCGCCCGCAACCGCGCTTCCCCCGCCTGCGCACCCAGCCCCAACCCCACCTCCTGCGACAACGAGTTCGGCGTGCAGATAAACGTCGACGCCGCATAGAACAAGCGCCCGACCGGTGTCAGGTTGCCCTCCAGCGAATCCTCGGCATAAGGCTCCACCAGCATCACCGTGCCGTCGGCCTTCAACGCACGGTAGGCATGCTTAGCAGCCCCCACCGGGTCGCCCATGTCGTGCAGGCAATCGAAGAAGCACACCAGGTCATGGTCATGCCCCGGGTAGTCCTTGGCGCTGGCCTGCTGGAAGCTGACCCGCCCCGCCAACCCCGCCTCGCGCGCACGCTCGTTGGCGGTGGCGATGGAAGGCCCGTGGTAGTCGTAGCCGACGAAGGTGGATGCCGGGAACGCCTGGGCCATGACCAGCGTGGAAGCGCCATGCCCACAGCCCACATCCGCCACCTTGGCGCCCGCCTGCAGCTTGGCCACCACGCCCTCCAGCGCCGGTAGCCATTCGGCCACCAGGAAGGTGCGGTAACCCGGCCGGAAGAACCGTTCGGTGCCGCTGAACATGCAGGGGTGATGGTCGCCCCAGGCCAGCCCGCCATCGCCGCGCATGGCCGCGACCAGCTTGTCCTTGTCATGGAACAGCGCGGCCACCACCGCCGCTCCACCGGCCATGTAGGCCGGCGAATCCTCCAGCGCCAGAGCCATGGCCTGCTCTTCGGGCAACACGAAACGGCCCTTGTCATGCACCATGTAGCCCGAGGCGGCCTGGGCGCTGAGCCATTCGCGCACCAGCCGCGGGTGGCAGCCGGTCTTTTCCGCCAGCGCCTCGGGGGTGGTCGGCTGGCTGTCGGCCATGGCCCGGTACAACCCCAACTCATCGCCAAGAATCACGTTGGCCAAGGTCGCCGCCGCGCCCATGTCGCCCACCAGCTTGCCCATGAAGTCGTGAAGCCTTGCCTCGTCCATGACCTGCCCTCCTCTGCAAAGAAGGCCATCGCCAGCGAGGGACATCCGCTCCGGGGAGGCGGTGGTCGGTTGAATGGTATGGGCCTGCCGAGCGTTACCCGATGCAGGCCACTTGTAAGTCTAGATGCCTTGATCAGAGGGCTTTGCCTGCCGGGCCAACTTTTCCAGCAGTACCTTGGCCAGCACCTTGTCCGAGAACGGGTTCTGCCCGGTGATCAGTTCGCGGTCCACCACCACATTCGGTTGCCAGGCCTTGGCATAGCCCATGTCGCCCCCTGCCATTGCCATGGCGTTGGCCGGGTAGAACAACAGCCGCTGATCCTTGAGCGAACCCTCGAACACCTGCTCCTCCGGGTCGGAGAAGATGGTCATCTTGTAACCCTTGTACAGCCAGTCATTGGCTGCCTGCTTTTCACCACGCGCCAGCGCCGACTGGTAGCTCGCCGGGTCCTGCTGGGCCGAGAGCAAGGCGATGGGGCCGTGGCAGATGGCGGCTGTGGGCTTGCCGGCCTGGTGGAAATGCCGCAGCAAGGCGCCCACGTCCGGGTTGTTGGCCAGGTCGATCAACGGCGCATGGCCGCCGGGGATGAACAGCCCGGCATAGCGGCCCAAGTCACCTGCCAGGACCTCTTTCACCGACAGGGTATCGTCAATGCCCGGCAGGCCTTGCACGACCTTCTCGATCCGGCGCATCTCCACCGCATCACCGGCAAAGTAGCGTGGGTCGATCGAACGCTGGTCGACGCTCGGGGCATTACCTTTGGGGGTTACCAGCACCAGCTTGTAGCCAGCCTTGAGCAACTGGTCGGCAGGCACGCCGAACTCGTTGAGGTAGTAGCCAGTGGCGTAGCGCTTGCCGTCCTGCAGCGGCAGCTGGTTCTCGCTGGACAACAGCACCAGCACCTCTCCCTTGGGCGCAGCGTGGGCGCCAGCGGCAAGCAGGGTGCTGGCAACAGCCAGGGCAAGCCGGGACATCTTGGTCATGCAACAATCTCCTGATCAGGCAAAAAGAGCCGTCCGATCATGTCGGCGGGATGCGTTCATGCTAATGGCAAGGCTATGATTCGATAATTCGAAAGCTCTCATGTCTGCGATCCAGAAAATGAATATCTCCAGCAAGGACCTCAACCTGCTGTACCTGTTCCATGTGCTGTATCAGGAACGCAACGCCACACTCGCCGCCCAGCGCATGGCGCTGAGCCAGCCCGCCCTCAGCCACAAGCTCAACAAGCTGCGCCATCAGTTTGGCGACCCGCTGTTCGTCCGCGCGCCCAGGGGCCTGACCCCGACGCCACGCGCCCACGAACTGGCGCCCGAGGTAGAACGCCTGGTAGTGGGCCTGGAGGGCTTCTATGAACGCTGCGAAGGGCAGGACTTCCTCACCCGCCCTGCCCGCCTGCACCTGTACAGCACCGATTTTGTAGAGCAGACGCTGTTGCCCAGGCTGCTGCCGATCCTGCGCAGCCAGGCGCCGAACCTGACGCTGGTCACCCACAACACCCGTGGCCAGCTGCCTCGCGAAGAACTGGAGAAAGGCACCTGTGACCTGGCCGTTGCCGGGTTCTACACCGACCTGCCGGAAACCTTCCACCAACAGCGCCTGCTCAGCGAACACTTGGTAGTGCTGGCCTCGCGCAGCCATTCCGGCCTGGAAAACGGCCTGGGCCTGGATACCTTCCTCGCCAGCGACCACCTGCTCACCACCCTCACCGGCGACCTCGATGGCCTGGTCGACCGCGCCTTGCGCAGCCAGGGCATGCAACGACGGGTCGTGGCTGGCCTGTCGAGCTTCGTGGCCCCCACGCGCCTGCTGCGCGGCACCGACCTGCTGCTCACCTGCCTGAGCTCGCTGGCTATCGAAGCCACCGAGCGTGATGACGACCTGCGCATGTACCCGCTGCCGCTGACATTGCCCGCAATCGAGGTGATGCAGATATGGCATGAACGCACCCACGCCGACCCCTTGCGGCGCTGGTTCCGCCAGCAGCTGTGGAACGTCGCCCAGGAAGCAGCGGCCTGCGCAAGTAACAATATCTAAACAACGTTGTGACATTTTTTTTCAGCTTTCTCGCCAAGGAGCTGTCAAATGAAGGTCACAGTTTTCGGTACCGGCTATGTCGGCCTCACCCAGGCAGTGTGCCTGGCCCAGGTGGGGCACTCGGTGTTGTGCATGGATGTCGACGCCGAGCGGGTCGCCAGCCTCAATGCAGGCCATTGCCCGATCTTCGAACCCGGCCTTGCGCCGATGCTGGAGAAGAACCTGGCCTGCGGTCGCCTGCGTTTCACCACCGACGCCAGCGAAGCGGCCAACTACGCCAGGTTGCAGTTCATTGCCGTCGGCACCCCGGCACAGGCCGATGGCAGCGCCGACCTGAAGCACGTGTTTGCCGTGGTCGACAGCATCCTCGAACATGCCGACGGCCCCAAGCTGATCGTCAACAAATCCACCGCGCCGGTCGGCACGGTGCACCGCATCAAGGCGCGCATCGCCCAGGCCGTGGCCGATACCAGCCGCTTCCACGTCGTCAGCAACCCCGAGTTCCTCAAGGAAGGCTCGGCAGTTGATGACTGCATGCGCCCGGAGCGCATCATCATCGGTGGCGCGGAACCTGCTGATGTAGAGCTGCTGCGCGAGCTGTACCTGCCGTTCAGCCGCAACCGCGAAAAGCTCATGGTCATGGATGCGCGCAGCGCCGAGCTGACCAAGTACGCGGCCAACTGCATGCTGGCGACCAAGATCTCGTTCATCAACGAGATCGCCAACCTGGCCGAGCACCTGGGCGCCGACATCGAAATGGTACGCCGCGGCATCGGTTCGGACCCGCGCATCGGCTACGACTTCATCTATGCCGGCTGCGGTTTTGGCGGCTCGTGCTTCCCCAAGGACCTGCAAGCCCTGCGCCGCAGCGCCGAGGCCGAAGGCTTCGAGCCGCAGCTGCTGCGTGCGGTGGAATCGGTCAACGAGCAGCAAAAGGGCCGGCTGTTCAGCAAGATCCAGCGCCACTACCCACGCGGCCTGCGGGGCAAGGTCTTCGCCTTGTGGGGGCTGTCGTTCAAGCCCAATACCAATGATATCCGCGAGGCCTCCAGCCGGGTCCTGCTGGAAGCGCTGTGGGCCGCCGGCGCGCGGGTGCAGGCCCATGACCCGCAGGCCATGGAAGAAATCCAGCGGCACTATGGTCCGCGCGCCGACCTGCAACTGGTGCCATGCAAGGACGATGCATTGCGCGGCGCCGATGCCCTGGTGATCGTCACCGAATGGCAGGACTACCGCGTGCTCAACCTGGACAAGGTGCCGCAACAGCTGGCCGACCGGGTGGTGTTCGACGGGCGCAACCTGTTCGAACCCGAACACATGGCCGCCGCCGGCCTGACTTATTACGGCATCGGCCGTGGCCAGGTGCAGCCAGCATGCCCGTACTGATTACCGGCGTGGCCGGCTTCATCGGCTACCACGTTGCGCGGCGCCTGTGCGAAGCAGGCATCGAGGTGGTCGGCATCGACAACCTCAATGCCTACTACAGCGTCCAGCTGAAGCTGGCGCGCCTGCAGCAGCTGTTCGGCTTTGCCAATTTCCGCTTCCACACCCTCGACATCGCCCACCCGAGCGAACTGCAACAGCTGTTCGCCGGCCAGGCGTTCAGTGAGGTGATCCACCTGGCGGCCCAGGCCGGTGTGCGCTATTCGCTGGACAACCCCGGCGCCTATGGCCAGGCCAACCTGGTCGGCTTTCTCAACATCCTCGAGGCCTGCCGCCAGCAGCCGCCCCGCCACCTGATCTACGCCTCCAGCAGTTCGGTGTACGGCGCCAACGCCAAGCTGCCGTTCAGCGTCGACGACCCAGTCGAGCAACCGTTGTCGCTGTATGCCGCCAGCAAGCGCGCCAATGAACTGATGGCGCACAGCTACGCACACCTGTACCAGCTGCCGACCACCGGCCTGCGCTTCTTTACCGTATACGGCCCCTGGGGCCGCCCCGACATGGCGCCGTTCAAGTTCACCCGCGCCATGCTCGAGGGCCGGCCGATCGAGGTCTACAACAACGGCCTGATGGGGCGCGACTTCACCTACATCGACGACATCGTCGAGAGCATTGTGCGCCTGCGCCTGAAGCCGCCACTGCCGGCCGAGGGGCAACCGCCCTGCCAGCTGTTCAACATCGGCCGAGGCCAGCCGGTACGCCTGCTGCACTTCGTCGAATGCCTGGAGCATGCCTTGGGCATCAAGGCCCGACGCGACTACCTGCCGCTGCAAGCAGGTGATGTGCTGGAAACCTGGGCCGACGTCGGCTCGCTGGCACGCTGGATCGACTACACCCCCGGCACATCGCTGGAACACGGCGTCAACGCCTTCGTTGGCTGGTACCGGGATTTCTACCGGGTCTGAGCCGCGCAATCACAACAAGATTACAGGTAGCCTCATGACAGATCCACTTGACCTCTCGGTGCTCATTCCCGCCAGGAACGAGGTCGACAACCTGCCGTCACTCTTGATGGAAATACGCATCGCGCTGGCGGCTGAAGACCATGAAGTACTGGTGGTCGATGACGGCAGCAGCGACCGCACCCTGAGCGTACTGCTGCAACTGAAAAGCCAGGGCTACACGCAACTGCGCATCCTCCGTCACGAGCGCTCGCTGGGCCAGAGCACCTCGCTGTGGCATGCCGCCCAGGCGGCGCGCGGGCGCTGGCTGGCGACCCTGGACGGTGACGGCCAGAACGACCCGGCGGACATCCCCGGCATGCTGGCCCTGGTGCGCGCCAACCAGGACCTGGCCGGCGGCGTCAAGCTGGTGGCCGGGCACCGGGTCAACCGCCGCGACAGCGCCAGCAAACGCTGGGCGTCGCGGCTTGCCAACGGCCTGCGCAGCCGCTTGCTCAAGGACGCCACGCCAGACACCGGCTGCGGGCTGAAACTGATCGAACGCGCGGCCTTCCTGCGCCTGCCCTACTTCGACCACATGCACCGCTTCATCCCGGCGCTGATCCTGCGCCACAACGGCCGCATGCTGGTGCACCCGGTCAACCACCGGCCACGTCAGGCCGGGGTGTCCAAGTACGGCAACCTGGACCGCGCCCTGGTCGGCATCCTCGACCTGTTCGGGGTCTGGTGGCTGATCCGGCGCACCCGCCTGGACACGCGCCCCCAGGAGTTCGAAGGATGACCCGCGAAACCCTGTGGCTGGTCATCGGTTTCGCCGGCCAGGCCGTATTTACCGGGCGCTTCGTGTTGCAGTGGCTGTACAGCGAGTTCAAGCGCCGCAGCGTGATCCCGGTGGGTTTCTGGTACCTGAGCATGCTCGGCAGCGCGCTGCTGCTGACCTACGCCATCTATCGCCAGGACCCGGTGTTCATCATCGGCCAGAGCTTCGGCTTCCTGGTCTACCTGCGCAACCTGCAGCTGATCGCTCGCCACCAGGAACAGAAGGAATAGCCCTTGCCAAGGTTCAACACGCTCGGGGCCGAACGCCTGGCCCTGATTGCCCTCGCGGTGTTGCTGGTGGGCGCGGGTATCGGCTGGCGCCAGCCGATGAACGTGGATGAAGAACGCTTTCTCGGCGTCGCCCTGGAAATGCTGCAGAGCGGCAACTGGTTCATCCCCCACCGGGCGGCGGAAATCTACGGCGACAAGCCGCCGCTGTTCATGTGGACCGTGGCCCTGTTCAGCCACCTCACCGGCTCGCCCAAGGTTGCCCTGTACCTGCCAGGGCTGCTGTCGGCGGCGACCATTACCTGGGTGCTGCATGACCTGGGGCGGCGCCTGTGGAACCGGCGCATCGGCGTGATCGCCGCCTTGCTGTTCCTGGCCACCTACCAGAGCTACAGCATCCTGCGCACCGGGCAGATCGACAGCTTCCTGTGCCTATGGGTGGCACTGGGTTTCTACGGCATGCTGCGCCACTTGCTGCTCGGGCCGGCCTGGGGCTGGTTCTACCTGGCCTGCGCGGCCATGGGCATGGGCATTATCAGCAAGGGCGTGGGCTTTGTCCCGGCGCTGCTACTGCTGCCCTATGCCTGGGCGGTGCGCCACCGCTGGCACGGGGTGGTGGCCATGCCCGGCCAGGGTTGGCGCTGGAGCCTGGGGCTGGCGTGGCTGCTGGCCGGTTGCGCGGTGTGGCTGCTGCCATTGCTGGTTTCGATCGCCCATGGTGGTGGCGCGGCGGAGCTGGCCTACCTGAAGGAAATACTCCTGCGCCAGACCGCCAGCCGCTATGCCAATGCCTGGGACCATCGCGAACCGTTCTGGTACTTCTTCGTCAAGGTCATCCCAAAATACTGGCTGCCACTGGTGCTGGCCCTGCCCTGGCTGGTACCGGCCTGGCGCCGGCAGCTGCAAAAACGCGACGCGCGCTTTCTGCTGCTGCTCGGCTGGGTGGTGCTGGTGCTGTTGTTTTTCAGCCTCAGCAGCGGCAAGCGCAAGCTGTATATCTTCCCGGCGCTGCCGGGCCTGGTGCTGGCCATCGCGCCGCTGCTGCCGTGGCTGCTCAAGCGCTGGCTGCAGCGCCGGCCAGCCTGGCGCAAGGCGTTCACTGCCGTGGCCCTGGCATGGTTCGCGCTGTGGTTCGCACGCGGCTTCGTCGAGCCGCTGAAGGAAGGCCGCAACCCGCATGAAACATTGATGAGTGAAGCCGCACGGGCCACCGGCGGCGCCGAGTTGGTGCTGGTCAACTGGCGCGAGGGGCATTGGCTGTTTGCCCGGCAACCCATCGTGCACTTCGGTTTCACCGGCCAGCCCAGGGCGGACACGGCCGCTTACTGGCTGCGCCACAACCCCACGGCCTTCGCCCTGGTACCGGCTTCGGAGCTGGGCCGCTGCTTCAGTGCCGACAAGGCACGCAGGCTGGGCGAGACCTCGCGCGCAGAGTGGTATGTGGTCGGTGCCGATGCCGATAACGGCCAGTGCCAGGCCACGGCCCCCAGCCACGTCTACCACTTCGCCTGGACGGGCTCGCCTTAGTGCCTCCAACGTTTCTGCAGGACTTCGCGGGCACGCTTGCTCCCAAAGGTTTGGCGCTGAGCTCAAGCTACGCGCTATCCCTGTGGGAGCGGCCTTGTGTCGCGAAAGGGCTGCAAAGCAGCCCCAGCAATTTCAACTATTGCGCATCAATTCTGGGGCCGCGTTGCGGCCCTTTCGCGACACAAGGCCGCTCCCACAGGGGATCGCGCCACTTTTTCGGGGGCAGTCCAGGTTCCTGCCCGCCAAGGTAGTCGGGCATGGCCGGCGCACAATCGCTTGCAATCCGTCACATCTCAAAATACTGTATGAATATTCAGTATCACAGGTCAGCCCCATGCAACTCATCGCCAAACTCGGCATCCTTGCCGATGCTGCCAAGTACGACGCATCCTGCGCCAGCAGCGGCGCGCCCAAGCGCAACTCGCGCGGGGCTGATGGCCTGGGTGCTACCAATGGCATGGGCATCTGCCACAGCTACACTCCCGACGGGCGCTGCGTCTCGCTGCTCAAGGTGCTACTGACCAACTTTTGCCTCTACGACTGCCAGTACTGCGTCAACCGTCGCTCAAGCAACGTGCCACGCGCGCGCTTCAGCCCCGAGGAAGTGGTCCGGCTGACCCTGGACTTCTACCGGCGCAACTGCATCAGCGGCCTGTTCCTCAGCTCCGGCATCATCCGGTCTGCTGACTACACCATGGAGCAGTTGATCCGCGTGGCGAAGCTGTTGCGCGAAGAGCACGACTTCCGTGGCTACATCCACCTCAAGACCATCCCCGATGCCGACCCGTTGCTGATCGAAGAGGCCGGGCGCCTGGCAGACCGGCTCAGCGTCAACATCGAGCTGCCGACCGACGCCAGCCTGAAACGCCTGGCACCGGAGAAACAGGCGCACACCATTCGCCAGGCCATGGGCGTGATTCACCAAGGCCAGCAAGCCGTGGCCCACGAACCCAAGGCGCCGCGCTTTACCCCGGCCGGGCAAAGCACCCAGGTGATCGTAGGGGCCGACAGCACCGATGACAGCACATTGCTGCGCAATGCCGAATCGCTGTACCAAGGCTACGGCCTCAAGCGCGTGTATTACTCCGCCTTCAGCCCCATCCCTGACAGCCCCGGCAGCGTCCCCCTGGCCGCACCACCGCTGCTGCGCGAGCACCGCCTGTACCAGGCTGACTTCCTGCTACGTGGCTATGGCTACAAGGCCGGCGAGCTGCTGGGCCAGAGCGGCAACCTGGCACTGGACATCGACCCCAAGCTGGCCTGGGCGCTGGCCAACCGCGAAGTATTCCCGCTGGACGTGAACCGTGCCGAGCCGGCGCTACTGGCGCGCATCCCCGGCATCGGCCTGCGCAGCGTGCAGCGCCTGGTAGCCCTGCGACGCGAACGGCGCATTCGCTACGATGACCTGATCCAGCTGCGCTGCGTGCTGGACAAGGCGCGGCCGTTCATTGTCACCAGCGACTACCGCCCGGCCCAGGCCGAGCTGCGCAGCGGCCTGCTGAGGGCGCGCTTGCGTGAGCCGCAGGCGCCGGTGCAGATGGGCTTGTGGGGATGATCGCGCTCGACTGCGATGGCCTGTTCGCCACCTGGCGTGACCAGGCCCGGGTGTTGTTGGGGCATGGCATCGACCCGTCGGAGGTGACCTGGGCGCAAGGGCCGGTGGCTGATTTGCTGGCCGTACCGACAGCGCTGCCGGAAGGCTCCGGTCCTTTTCGCGCCAAGGTGCCAGCGGCGCTGTTGAGCCAGCTGGAACAGGCCGCCCGCTACCGTGGCGAGCACCGCTGGAACCTGCTTTACGAGGTACTTTGGCGGGTGGCCCATGGCGACCGCACTGCAATGCTGGCGGGTGACCGACTGGGCAGCGAGCTGCAAAGACGGATCAAGCAGGTCAATCGCGAAGCGCACCACCTGCATGCGTTTGTACGCTTCGTGCCACTACCCGAAGTATTGGCTGAACAGCTGCAACTCGACCTGGTGGCCTATCACGAGCCGGCGCATGACATTCTGGAAAGCGCCAGTGCGCATTTCGCCGACCGCCTGGGGCGTTTGCGCTGGATGATTGCCACGGCGCACGACGGCATACGCTTCGACGGCCAGGCATTCGACTACCAGCGCCAGTGCCCCGAGCCCTGGCGCCAGTGGGCCCGCAACGCCGAAGACCCTGGCGCCGAATTGTGGCGCACCTACTATCGCCATACCTTCAACCCTGCCCGCCTCAACCCCGACGCCTTGCGCCTGCACATGCCCGGGCGGTTCTGGCGACATTTGCCGGAGGGCATGCTGATTCCGCAGCTCGAAGGCCTGGCTCGGCAAGGCAAGCAACGGGATGGCCAAGCCCTGGAAGTCGCCTCCCAGGCTGGCAAACAGATCAGCAAGCCCACACGGTAGTTGCGTATTCGCAAACCTTGATCAGTGGGGATTTCTTCGCGGGCATGCCCGCTCCCACAGGTATTGCACTGTTCTCAACGTGTGTGGAGACCGCTGTGGGAGCGGGCGCGCCCGCGAAGCAGCCAAACCATACTCAAGCCGAACGATCAGCCGCCACAGCCGTCATAACCTGAGCCGCTGCCGACACGCAAAGAGGACGCGAAATGACCCAACCCGACCCGTCATACGTCAAATGGCTCGAAGACCGCGCCATGCTCAGGGCCTCACAGCAACGCACCCACCTGTACTCGGGCCAGTCGCGCCTGTGGCAGCAGCCCTACGCCGAAGCCCAGCCCCGCCGCGCCACTGAAATCGCTTCGGTCTGGCTGACCGTCTACCCCGACGCCATCATCGCCCCCGAAGGCTGTTCGGTGCTCGCTGCCCTGGCCCACGAAGCGCTGTGGAAGCGCTTGTCGGAGATCGGCATCCAGGGCCTGCACACCGGCCCGATCAAGTTGTCCGGCGGCATTCGTGGCCGCGAACTCACCCCCAGCGTGGACGGCAACTTCGACCGCATCAGTTTCGACATCGACCCGCTGTACGGGAGCGAACAGGAGCTGATCCAGATGAGCCGCATGGCCGCTGCGCACAACGCCGTGACCATCGACGACCTGATCCCCTCGCATACGGGCAAGGGCGCCGACTTCCGCCTGGCCGAACTGGCCCACGGCCCCTACCCGGGGCTGTACCACATGGTCGAAATCCGCGAGGAAGACTGGCCGCTGCTGCCCGAAGTGCCTGCCGGGCGAGACGCGGTCAACCTGCTGCCGGCCCAGTGCGACGAGCTCAAGGCCCGCCATTACATCGTCGGCCAGCTGCAACGGGTGATCTTCTTCGAACCAGGTGTGAAGGAAACCGACTGGAGCGCCACGCCGCCGGTGACCGGTGTAGATGGCAAGACCCGGCGCTGGGTGTACCTGCACTACTTCAAGGAAGGCCAGCCGTCGCTGAACTGGCTGGACCCGACCTTTGCCGCCCAGCAGATGATCATTGGCGATGCCCTGCACGCCCTGGACTGCCTGGGTGCACGCGGCCTGCGCCTGGATGCCAACGGCTTTCTCGGCGTGGAGACCCGCGCCAGCGGCACTGCCTGGTCGGAAAGCCACCCGCTGTCGATCGTCGGCAACCAGCTGATCGGCGGCATGATCCGCAAGGCCGGCGGTTTCAGCTTCCAGGAACTGAACCTGACCCTCGACGACATCGCGCAGATGTCCAGGGGCGGTGCCGACCTGTCCTACGATTTCATTACCCGGCCGGCCTACCAGCATGCGCTGCTGACCGGTGACACCGAGTTCCTGCGCCTGATGCTCAAGGAGATGCATGCCTTCGGCATCGACCCGGCCTCGCTGATCCATGCCCTGCAGAACCATGACGAGCTGACCGTGGAGCTGGTGCATTTCTGGACCCTGCATGCCCATGACATGTACCTGTACAAAGGCCAGACCTTGCCCGGCGGCATCCTGCGCGAGCACATCCGCGAAGAGATCTACGAACGGCTCTCGGGCGAGCATGCGCCGTACAACCTGCGCTTCGTCACCAATGGCATAGCCTGCACCACGGCCAGCCTGATCGCTGCCGCACTGGGCATCCGCGACCTCGGGCAGATCGGGGTTGCAGAAATCGAGCTGATCCAGAAGTTGCACCTACTGCTGGTCATGTACAACGCCATGCAGCCGGGGGTGGTGGCGCTGTCCGGCTGGGACCTGGTGGGCGCCCTGCCCTTGCCCGCCGAAGCGGTCGCGCAGCGGATGCTGGATGGCGATACCCGCTGGATTCACCGCGGCGGCTACGACCTGGCCGGGCTGGAGCCGCAGGCCCAGACGTCGGTGCGTGGCATGCCCCGTGCCCGAGCGCTGTATGGCAGCCTGGACAGCCAGCTGGAAAATGGCGATTCGTTTGCCTGCAAGGTGAAGAAGCTGCTGGCGGTGCGCCAGGCCTATGGCATCGCCACCAGCCGCCAGGTGCTGGTGCCTGAAGTCAGCAGCCCAGGCTTGCTGGTAATGGTGCATGAACTGCCGGCCGGGCGTGGCATCCAGATCACTGCGCTGAACTTTGGCCAGGAAGTGATTGCCGAGGAGCTGCAACTGACCGGGTTCACGCCGGGGCCGGTGGTGGACATGATCAATGAAACGGTCGAAGGGGATTTGACCGAGGATGGGCGCCTGATGGTGAACCTGGACCCGTATGAGGCGCTGTGCCTGCGGATCGTCAACAGCAGCGGCCATGTCTGAATTGTATTTGCCCCATTGCCTTCGCCGGTGAAGCTCAGAACGGTAGCCACGCGATACCTGTGGGAGCGGGTTCACCCGCGAACACCGGCGCAGCCGGTGCCATCCACCGCGTCGCCTGCTTCGCGGGTAAACCCGCTCCCACAGGGACCCCGCCAGCTGAAGGAGTGCGCCGTACCTGTGGGAGCGGGCGCGCCCGCGAACACCGGCCTAGCCGGTGCCATCCACCGCGTCGCCTGCTTCGCGGGCATGCCCGCTCCCACAGGGTCCCCGTCAGCCGAAGGACTGCACCATACCTGTGGGAGCGGGCGCGCCCGCGAACACCGGCGTAGCCGGTGCCATCCACCGCGCCGCCTGCTTCGCGGGTAAACCCGCTCCCACAGGGACCCCACCAGCTGAAGGAGTGCGCCGTACCTGTGGGAGCGGGCGCGCCCGCGAACACCGGCGTAGCCGGTGCCATCCACCGCGTCGCTTGCTTCGCGGGTAAACCCGCTCCCACAGGGCCCCAACCAACTGAAGGAATGCGCCATACCTGTGGGAGCGGGTTCACCCGCGAACACCGGCGCAGCCGGCGCCATCCACCGCGTCGCCTGCTTCGCGGGCATGCCCGCTCCCACAGGGTGGACCCACCAGCTGAAGGAGTGCGCCATACCTGTGGGTTTCAAGTGTCCAGACAAATGGCCGGCTTGCTTTTACCGCTCCACGGGCATAGCGTTCGGAAGTTTTCTTTTCCGTGCCCAGGAGCAACTCCATGTACACCGGCATCGTCCAGGCCGTCCGCCCTCTGCTTGATGTGACTACCTACCCGGGCCACAACCAGTTCACCATCGACCTCACCCCCGAACTGCTCGACGAGCTGAAGATCGGCGCCAGCGTCAGTGTCGAAGGCACCTGCCTGTCGGTCACCGAAATACACGGCACCCAGGTCAGGTTCGACGCCATGACCGCCACCCTCGAGCGCACCAACCTGCGCAACTTCAAGGCCGGCCAGGGCGTCAACATCGAACGCTCGGCGAAGATGAACGCCGAAGTCGGCGGCCACCTGATGGCCGGCCACATCGCCACCACCGCCGAAATCGTCGAGCTGTCGATCAAGGAAACCGGCGCCTTCATCAGGTTCCGCATGCCACCGGAATGGGGCAAGTACGTGTTCCCGCGCGGCTTCATCGGGGTCAACGGCTGCAGCCTGACCGTAGCCGATGTCGAGGACAATGTGATCACCATCAACCTGATCCCGGAAACCCTGCGCCAGACCACCTTCCCCAGCTACAAGGCCGGCGAGCTGCTCAACATCGAAGTGGACCACCAGACAATGGTGCTGGTCGATGTAGTGGAGCACACCATCAAGAGCACCCTGGCCCGCGAAATGCCTCGCTGAGTTCCCGAGGATGCTGCCCAACACCCTCCCCGCGCGCACAGCCAAGCGGCTGCGCCTGCAGATGCTGCGTGGTCGCGTGGGCCTCGGCCTGGTCGCCGGCCTGTCCGTACTGGCCGGCATGACCGATGCCATCGGCCTGCTGGCGCTGGGCGACTTCGTGTCGTTCATGAGTGGCAACACCACACGCCTGGCCGTCGCCATCAGCGATGGGGACCTGGCCCTGGTGCTGCGCCTGAGTGGTGCGGTGCTGAGCTTCGTCGTCGGCAACGCCCTGGGCGTGCTGCTGGCGCGCGCTTTCCGCCGTCGGGCGTGGCCGGTGCTGCTGGTAGTCGCCGCCCTGCTGGGCTTTGCAGCAGCATGGCCCTTGGCAGCCACCTTTCCAGCGCTGCTCGCTGCCACACTGGCCATGGGCATGATCAATGCCGTGGTCGAGCAGGTGAACGGCCTGCCCATCGGCCTGACCTACGTCACCGGTGCCCTGTCACGCTTCGGTCGTGGGCTGGGGCGCTGGCTGCTGGGCGAGCGGCGCGATGGCTGGCGGGTGCAACTGGTGCCTTGGGCCGGCATGCTGCTGGGCGCCTCGCTGGGTGCCTGGCTGGAGCACCACCTGGGCCTGCAGGCACTGACCGGCAGCTGTGCGCTGGCCTGCGTGCTGGCCCTGGTGTCGCGGTTCATTCCACGGACCTGGCAGCGTGGCTACATGCCACACTGATCACTCGATGCGCGGGTGCTGCTGCACCAGCAACTTGCGCTTGGCCTCCAGTTCGGCAATCTGCGCATCGATGTCCTCGATCCTTTGCTCGATGTTGTCGTGGTGCTCCTGCAGCAGCTCACGCGCTTCCTCGATATCCGATGCTGCCGGTGCCGCGCCGCGCAGCGGTTTGTTGGCGGTTTCCTTCATGGTCAGGCCGGTGACCAGCCCCACGGCGGCGATCACCATCAGGTAATAGGCCGGCATGTAC
Organism: Pseudomonas sp. B13(2017); assembly: GCF_002113245.1. Taxonomy (NCBI): domain Bacteria; kingdom Pseudomonadati; phylum Pseudomonadota; class Gammaproteobacteria; order Pseudomonadales; family Pseudomonadaceae; genus Pseudomonas; species Pseudomonas sp. B13(2017). The sequence continues at coordinate 54,326 of NZ_NEJX01000014.1, read as the reverse complement.
AGGTTGCCAGTACTTTCCACCAGCCAGGCGGCGATGGTCGGGGTGAGGCCGGCGATCAGCACCGAGATATTGAAGGCGCTGGCGAGGGCGCTGTAGCGGATGTGCGTGGGAAACATTGCCGGTAGCGTCGAGGCCATCACGCCGATGAAGAAGTTCAGCATCACGGCAATGATCAGCAGCCCGGCAAAGATCACCCCCAGTACGCCGCTGTTGATGAGCATGAATGCCGGAATGGCCAGCGCAAACAGGCCGACGCTGCCGACGATGATAAACGGTCGACGGCCGAACTTGTCGCTGAGCAGCCCGATCATCGGCTGCACGAACAGCATGCCGACCATGATCGCGATGATGATCAGCACACCATGGTCTTCGCTGTAGTGCAGGTTATGCGACAGGTAGCTGGGCATGTACGTGAGCAGCATGTAGTAAGTCACGTTGGTGGCGATCACCACGCCAATGCAGGTCACCAGGCTGCGCCAGTGTTGGGTGGCCACTTCCCTGAACGACACCTTGGGCCCGGTCGCCAGGCCTTCGCGGTCGCCTTTTTCCAGCTTGTCGACGTGCTGCTGGAAGGCTGGTGTCTCCTCAAGCGCATGACGCAGGTACAGGCCGATGATGCCCAGCGGCAAGGCGAGGAAGAACGGTAGGCGCCAACCCCATTCGAGGAACTTGTCCTCACCCAGCACCGTAGAAATCAACACCACCACACCGGCACCCAACACGAACCCGGCAATCGAGCCGAAGTCCAGCCAGCTGCCGAGAAACCCCCGTTTTCGGTCTGGGGCATATTCGGCGACGAAGATCGACGCACCGGTGTACTCGCCCCCCACCGAGAAGCCCTGGGCCATCTTGGCCAGCAGCAGCAGGATCGGCGCCCAGATACCGATGCTGGCATAGGACGGTATCAGGCCGATGGCGAAGGTGCTGAGCGACATGATCACGATGGTCGCAGCGAGAATTTTCTGCCGCCCGAAGCGGTCACCCAAGGCACCGAAGAACAGCCCGCCCAGAGGCCTGATCAGAAACGGCACCGAGAACGTGGCCAACGCCGCGATCATCTGCACGCTCGGGTCGGCATTGGGGAAGAAAACCTTGCCCAGGGCGTAGGCGACGAAGCCGTAGACGCCGAAGTCGAACCACTCCATGGCATTGCCCAGGGCTGCCGCGGTGATTGCCTTGCGCATCTTGGCGTCGTCGACAATGGTGATGTCCTTCAGGCCGATTGGCTGGAGGCTTTTCTTGCGAGGTTTCATGTCCGTATCCCTGTCGATGAATGCTCTAAGGGATGAGATACAACGGGACACTAAATAATTCAGCGCTTACGGTTTTTTTGTGCTTTTCCTCACCGGTTGCGGCGCAGGCAAAGAAAAGCCGCTGCGATGGCAGCGGCTTGCATGGGCAACGGCTCGCGGTCAGATGCCTTCGCGGGCCAGGTCCATGGCGAAGTAGGTGAGGATCAGGTCGGCACCGGCACGCTTGATCGCGCCAATGCTTTCACGCACCACCCGGCCTTCGTCGATGGCGCCAGCCAGGCCGCCGAACTTGATCATCGCGTACTCGCCGCTCACCTGGTACGCCGCCAGCGGCAGGCGCGAGGCGGCACGGATATCGGCGATCACGTCGAGGTAGGCACCGGCCGGCTTGACCATCAGCACATCCGCCCCTTCCTGCTCGTCGAGCAGCGACTCACGCACGGCTTCGCGGCGGTTCATCGGGTTCATCTGGTAGCTCTTGCGGTCGCCCTTCAGCGCGGTACCACCGGCTTCACGGAACGGGCCATACAGCGACGAGGCGAACTTGGTGGAATAGGCCATGATCGCGGTGTCGTGGAAGCCGGCACCATCCAGCGCGCTGCGGATGGCCTGGACCTGGCCGTCCATCGCCGCCGACGGGGCAATGAAGTCGGCACCGGCAGCAGCGGCGATGACCGCCTGCTTGCCCAGGTTGGCCAGGGTGGCGTCGTTGTCCACGCCGTGGTCGTGCAGCACGCCGCAGTGGCCGTGGCTGGTGTATTCGCAGAAGCAGGTGTCGGACATCACCACCATTTCCGGCACGGTGTCCTTGCAGATACGCGACATGCGCGCGACCAGGCCGTTTTCGTTCCAGGTGTCGCTGCCGACGGCGTCCAGGTTGTGCGAAACGCCAAAGGTCATCACCGACTTGATACCGGCGCGGGCATAGCGCTCGATTTCCTGGGCCAGCAGCTTCTCGGGGATGCGGTTGACGCCCGGCATGCTGGTGATCGGCACGAAGTCATCGATGCCCTCTTCGACGAAGATCGGCAGGATCAGGTCTTCAAGGCGGAACTCGGTTTCCTGGAAGATCGTGCGCAGGGACTCGTTCTGGCGCAGGCGGCGTGGACGAACGGACGGGAATTGGTTGGACATGACAGCTCCAGGGAATTTGAACGGCGTATACCTTATGCCTGTCACGCGCCAGTGAAAAGGCCAGATGACGAGATATTGTCTTGCGTCAAAGGCAATGGCTGCATTTTTCCTGTGCCGGCCTCTTCGCGGGTAAACCCGCTCCCACAAGTACTGCGCGATTCCTGTGGGAGCGGGCGTGCCCGCGAAGAGGCCGGCACAGGCAACACATTACTGTAGCCAGGGCGGCGCAGGTTCCTCCGCCCTGGCCGCCCCATGCTCAGCCTCGGCCCGCGCGGCGCGCCGGCGCGCGTCATCCAGCCGGGCCGCATCGATCTCGCGCATCACCCCGGCCACGTCAGCCGCATGCTCGTCATCCTCGAACAGCCCCGTCAGCGGGCTGTCCGGGCGCAGTTCGCCCGCCTCGTACAAGGCCCACATTTCCTGCGCATACCGGGTGCTTTTCAGCTCCGGCGCAAAGCGCCCGAAATAATGGGCCATGTTGGCCACATCGCGCTGCAGCATGCTGAAGGCATGGTTGTTGGCCGCTGCATCCACCGCCTGCGGCAGGTCGATGATCACCGGCCCGTCCGGGCCAAGCAGCACGTTGAACTCCGACAGGTCGCCATGCACCAGCCCGGCACACAGCATCAGCACGATCTGGCGAATGACGAAGGCATGGAACGCCCGGGCATCCTCGGCCTCGAGGTGCACGTCGTTCAGGCGCGGGGCCGCGTCACCGTCGGCATCGGTCACCAGCTCCATCAACAGCACGCCGTCCTGGAAATCGTAAGGCTTGGGAACCCTCACGCCAGCGCCGGCCAGGCGGAACAGCGCCGCCACTTCGGCGTTCTGCCAAGCGTCTTCGGCTTCCTTGCGGCCGTACTTGCTGCCCTTGGCCATCGCCCGGGCCTGACGGCTGTTGCGAACCTTGCGGCCTTCCTGGTACTCGGCAGCCTGGCGGAAACTGCGCTTGTTGGCTTCTTTATAAACCTTGGCGCAGCGCACCTGGCTGCCACAGCGCACCACATACACGGCGGCTTCCTTGCCACTCATCAACGGCCGCAGTACTTCGTCGACCAGGCCATCTTCGATCAGGGGTTCGATTCTTTTGGGTGTCTTCATCAGGCTGCGTTCGGGGTCCTGGCTGTGATGACGGACATCCTCTCACAGCCTGATGCGACTTGCTCGTCTGTCTTCAGGCCGAACGGCTCAGGCGCCCTGCCCTACGCGGCCAACCACCACCTCGCGCGCCCGACGCCGTGTGACCAGAAGGCCCGAACACACCACCAGCACCGCCAGCACCATGGTCGATACCACTTCCAGGCGGTGGTCCGGGCGGAACAGCATCAGCACCAGCACGCCACTGATGAACAGGATCACGCCCCACGTCAGCCACGGGAACAGCCACATGCGGTAGCCCAGTGTCTTGCCCTGTGCGGTCAGGCGCTGGCGCAGGCGCAGCTGGGAAACGGCGATCACCAGGTACACCAGCAAGGCAATGGCGCCGGAGCTTGCCATGAGGAAGCCGAACACCTTGGCCGGTACCAGGTAGTTGGCGATCACTGCCAGGAAAGCTGCGCCAGTGGACAGCAGCACAGCTATCACGGGGGTGCCGCTGCGGCTGGTCACCTGGGCACAGGCCGGCGCATCACCGCGGCGGCTCAGCGAGTAGACCATGCGCGACGCGGTATACAGCGACGAGTTGAGGCAGCTGGTCACCGACGTAAGCACCACGAAGTCGATGATGGCCTTGGCATTCGGCACGCCCAGGGTGTCCAGTACCGTGACATAGGAACCTTCGGTGGCCAGGCGCGGGTCGGTCCACGGCACCAGCGCGATGACGATGAAGATCGACAGGATATAGAACAGGGTGATTCGCCAGATCACCGAGTTGGTGGCCTTGGAAATATGCTTGCCCGCTTCGTCGGATTCGGCCGCGGCGATGGTCACCACCTCGGCACCGAGGAACGAGAACATGGTAATCAGCATGGCGCTGAGCACCGCACCAAAACCGTTGGGCATGAAGCCGCCGCTATCCCACAGGCGCGACACGCCGCTGACACCAGAGCCTGGCAGCAGGCCGAAGATGGCGCACACCCCCAGCGCGATGAAACTGACGATGGCCACCACCTTCACCAACGCCAGCCAGAACTCGAACTCACCGTAGTTCTTCACGCTGAACAGGTTGGTGGCAGTCAGCAATAGAGTAATCACCAACGACAAGACCCAGATCTCCAGCTGCGGGACCCAGGAATTGATGATGGTGGCGGCGATATTGGCCTCGATGGGGATGATCAGTACCCAGAACCACCAGTACAGCCAGCCGATGGTGTAGCCGGCCCACTTGCCGATGGCGAGGTCGGCATAGGTAGAGAACGAACCGGTGTCCGGCGAGGCAACGGCCATTTCGGCCAGCATGCGCATCACCAGCACCACCAGCGCGCCGGCCAGGATATAGGCCAGGATGGTGGCTGGCCCTGCTTCGGCAATCGCACGGCCGGAGCCGACGAACAGGCCGGCACCGATCACGCCGGCAATGGACAGCATGGTGACATGCCGGGATTTCAATCCATGACTCAAATTGTTCTTGTGGGTTTGCATGGCGCTACCTTTTGTTTTTGTCATGCCCACGCAGGGGCCGCCGGCTTGCACGTCACCGACGCAGGCGCGAAAAAGCCCGCCCTGCCCCAGGTGGTGAGTAGGGCAGTACGGGTTGAGTAAAACGAAACCGCAGAACGTATTACGGGTAGGTCAGCCGGCAGCCCGCTGACGGGGCGCCAGGTCGGCCTTGGGGAAACTGCCGCCCTGGCGGCCGACCTGCTCGCATACCTTGTCGACGATGTAGGCGCCGATCGGGATGGCGGAGGTGGCGGCCGGCGACGGTGCATTGCACACGTTGACGCTGCGAGCGGTGTTGACGAACAGGAAGTCGTCGATCAGCTTGCCGTCACGCGACACGGCCTGGGCTCGCACGCCGGCCGGGTAAGGCGTGAGGTCGGCCTTGGTGATGCTCGGGCAGTACTTCTGGACCTGCTTGAGGTAGCCACCCTTGAACAGCGAGTTCTTCATCTCGATCAGGCCAGGGCGGAAGTTCTTCGCCAGCACCTTGAGGATGCCGGGGGTGGTCAAGGTCTGGAACAGGTCGCCGGGGCTGATATCGCGCTTGCGGTAGCCCTCGCGCTTCATCGCCAGCACGGCGTTGGGGCCAACGGTGACGGTGCCGTCGATCATGCGTGTCAGGTGCACGCCCAGGAACGGCATGGACGGGTCGGGAATCGGGTAGATCAGGTGGTTGACGATCTGGTTGTGCTGCTTGGGCAGCAGGTAGTACTCGCCACGGAACGGGCAAATGACGAATTCGGTACGCAGGCCCAGCATGCTCACCACGCGGTCGGCCATCAGGCCCGAGCAAGTCACCAGGAAACGGCTGCGCAATTCGTCACCCTGCGTGCGCACGACCACTTCGCTGGCCAGCTCCTGCAGGCCGACCACCTCGGCGCCATAGCGGATTTCACCGCCGGCGCGCTGGAACTCGGCGCCCATGGCAGCAGTCACTTCGGCGTAATTGACGATGCCACTGGAGGGCACGAAGATGCCGCCCATGCCAACGATATTGGGCTCGCGCTCGCGCAGTTCGGCCGCCGACAGCCAGTAGCGCTCCAGGCCATTGGCCGCGGTGCGCTCCCACAGCGCCTTCATGCGCTGCATTTCCAGGTCGTTGGTAGCCACCAGCAGCTTGCCGCATTCATCGAAGCGGATACCGTGCTGGGTGCAGAAAGCCTTGGTGGCCTTGTTGCCTTCCAGGCAGAAGCGCGCCTTGAGGCTGCCGGGGGTGTAATACACGCCGGCGTGGATCACGCCGCTGTTGTGGCCGGTCTGGTGGCGGGCCGGGCCGGACTCTTTCTCCAGCAGGAGAATCTTTGCATCCGGGTAGACCTTGATCAGGTGCATGGCCGTGGACATGCCCACAATGCCACCGCCAATGATGATGAAATCGTACACAGCCTTACCTCACACGCAGGCATTGCCTGACTGGCTCACCAAGGCCCGCGCGGGCCCTGGTGGCATCGTTTTGTGCAAAGACGCGTGGGCGGGCGCCCGCCCCACGCCCTGTCATTATTGCCCGCGCTGGTACAGCGGTTTGGGGAAGGCCACATAGCCGCGCTGGCGCATCAGTTCGCGGCGCAGGCCTTCGTGCGGCGTGAAGCGGTCACGGCCATGCAGCCAGAACAGGTTGTTGATCAGCAGGAAGCTACCCACGCCAACCGGTACCGAAAGCTTCTTCTCGCTGCCTTCCAGCGATTCGGACAAGGCGTTCAGCCAGATGCCCTCCTCGTAGTTTTCCGGCTGCACGAACTGGTCGATGTAGCGCATGGTCGGGCGGCCTTCGGCATCGGTGTCGAATACCGAGTGGAATACATCCTCGGACACCTTCTTGCTCGGCGGTGCGGTCCAGCGCATCTCGCGACGGGCCAGCGGGTGGCGGAAGAATTCGTCGCACTGTTCCCAGTCGTCCAGGTGCAGCAGCAGCGAGTTGCCGCCTTCCATGTTCTTTTCGTCGATCTTCAGCATCAGCACGTAGTCGGTGATCTGGTTGACGAAGGTGCCGTCGTTGTGCAGCTCCATGACCCGGTGCGGCTGGCGCAGGTAGCTGTCGGAGTTGTCGGTGTTGACCACCACGAAGCGGGCATAGAACTGGCCGCTCATGGCGTCGTAGTTGGAGCGGCCGATCAGGTGTGCGCAGGCGGTGGTGAACTTGACCATGTCCTCGGCCTGGCTCACGTCATCCAGGCCGACCGGGGTGATCAGCATGCCGCCGCTGGCGCGGTTGAGGATGGTATTGAGCAGTACCGGCCGCAGGGTGCCCTGGCACAGCTCGTCGAGGATCTCGCCAACCCGGAAGCGCAGGAACGACTTGTACTCCAGCGCCTGCACCGGCCACTGGGCAACAGCCTGGACGAACGCTTCGACCGTTTCGCGGGCAAAGGTGAGCTCAAGCAGGCGCGGCGACTGTTTCGAGGGGGCGATGGTGAAACCACGCGGTTCGAGCGGCAGTGGCATCACAAGTTCGTCGATCTGCGTAAAAGCGTTCATGGCAGTGTCCTGGCAGAGAAAGTGAGTGGCGCCGTCCGGTCATGACCTGGATCAGTGCGGGCGAGCTAAAATTATCGCCATAAACGCAAAATGTCTACATTTTTATTTTTCACAGACAAAACACGTGTTTGTCCATTGTTTTTCGCCAGCGAACGCTTTCGGTATGATCGACAAAACCGTTTGAGGAACAGGACCTTGGAAGCGCTCGCCCCCCGACAAAACTCAGCATTCAGCGGGTATGAGAGGCTCAAGAAGGACATCATCCGCGGCGTGTTCAAGCCCGGAGAAAAGCTGCTGATGAGCACCCTGAAGGAACGCTACGACCTGGGCGTGGGCCCGCTGCGCGAAGCACTGTCGCAGCTGGTGGCCGAGCATCTGGTCAACGCGATCAGCCAGAAGGGCTACCGTGTGGCGCCCATGTCGCTGGACGAGATGAACGACATCTACGATGCCCGCGCCAACCTGGAGGCGATGATCATCACCCTGGCCATCGAACGTGGCGACGACGCCTGGGAGGCGTCGGTACTGGCCCACTCGCATACCCTGGCCAAGGTGGTGGAAGTGAAGACCCGCGAGCAACGCCTGGATGTATGGGACGAACGGCACAAGGCGTTCCACACGGCCATTGCCTCAGGCTGCGGCTCCAAGCACCTGCTGCAGGCGCGCACCTATCTGTTCGATCAGGCCGAGCGCTACCGGCATCTGTGGCTGACCCAGACGGTGTTTTCCGAACAGGCCCTGGAGCTCAAGCGCCAGGAGCATGCGGCATTGGTCGAGGTGATTCTGGCCCGGGACGCCAAGCGCGCCAGCGCCATGATGCGTTCGCACCTGATGACTCCGGTGCCGATCATTGCGCAGATCATGCATGCCGAGGGTATCGGCGCACGCTAGAGGGTTGCTTTGTACCTTTCAGGGCCCTATCGCCGGCAAGCCAGCTCCCACAGGTACTGCGCTGCCTTCGGGGCCTGTGGGGTCTCTGTGGGAGCTGGCTTGCCGGCGATAGGGCCAGTGCAGGCAAAACGCGCCAGATGAATTTTTCTTAAATCGCCGTTTGGCTATTCTTTGGCACAATCAAGTCTCCATTAGATGCCCGGGAACCAGCATGCCTCGCGTACTGACCATCGAAGACGACGCCGTCACCGGCCAGGAAATCGTCGCCGAACTTACCAGCCACGGCCTTGAGGTGGATTGGGCCGACAATGGCCGTGAAGGCCTGGCCAAGGCCATTGCCGGCGGCTACGACCTGATTACCCTGGACCGCATGCTGCCCGAGGTCGATGGCCTGACCATCGTCACCACCCTGCGCAGCCTCAAGATCGCCACGCCGATCCTGATGATCAGCGCCCTCTCCGACGTCGACGAGCGAGTGCGCGGCCTGCGTGCCGGGGGTGACGACTACCTGACCAAACCGTTCGCCTCCGACGAGATGGCCGCGCGCGTCGAAGTGCTGCTGCGCCGCAACAGCGTGCCCATGACCCAGACCCGCCTGCAGGTCGCCGACTTGCAACTGGACCTGATCAGCCACGAAGCCCGCCGTGGCGAACAGACCCTCAACCTGCTGCCCACCGAGTACAAACTGCTGGAATACCTGATGCGCCATAGCGGCCAGGTGATCACGCGGATGATGATTTTCGAGGAAGTCTGGGGCTACCACTTCGACCCGGGCACCAACTTGATCGATGTGCACATCGGCCGCCTGCGCAAGAAAATCGACTCACCCGGCCAATCGCCGCTGATCCGTACGGTACGGGGCTCCGGCTATGCCATTGCTGAACCCGTCTAAGGGCTGGAGCTCCTCGACCAGCCGTCTGCTGGCGCTGTACAGCTTTCTGTTCGTGGCCTGGAGCAGCATCCTCATGGGGGTGCTGTACTTCGAGGTGTCCAGCTACCTGAACAAACTCACCCGCCATTCGATGCTGCAGCGCCAGCACCTGTTCGCGCACATGAGCGGCAAACAGCTGGACGACGCCCTGGTCGCCAGCCAGGCCTTCGAAGAGCGCAGCTTCGACGCCTACGGCCTGTTCGACAACCAGCTCAACCCGATCGGCGGGCGCATTCGCGCCATCCCGCCAGAGCTGGGGCTGGACGGCAAGGTTCACGAACTCAAGCGCTGCCTGGACGCCGACGACCCACACATGCCGCGTGACAGCTGCGACGCGGTGGCGATCAAGGTGCAGGATGGCCGCTGGCTGGTGCTGGTGCGCGACAACGGCTCGCTGTTCGTGGTCACCCGGATCATCCTGCATGCCCTGCTCTGGGGGATCTCGCTGACCCTGATCCCAGGCTTTGCCGGCTGGTACCTGCTCAGGCGCCGCCCGCTCAAGCGCATTCGCGCGATCCAGGCCCAGGCCGAACTGATCGTCGCCGGTGACCTTACCCACCGCCTGCCGCTGTCGGCCCGGCGTGACGAGCTGGACATGCTGGCGGCCATCGTCAATGCCATGCTCGACCGCATCGAGCGGCTGATGCACGAGGTCAAGGGCGTGTGCGACAACATCGCCCACGACCTGCGCACCCCGCTCACGCGCCTGCGCGCCCAGCTGTACCGCATTCGCCAGCAAAGTGACGTCGACTCCACCCAAGCCGAGGCACTGGACCAGGCCATCGGCGAAACCGACACCCTGATGGCGCGCTTTCGCGGTTTGTTGCGTATCAGCGAACTGGAAGACCGCCAGCGGCGGGCCGGTTTCGTCCAGCTTGACCCGCACGAACTGCTGGTGGAGTTGCACGACTTCTACCTGCCGCTGGCCGAAGACGTCGGCATCCGCCTGGAACTGCAGCAGCCAGCCGAACTGCCGGCATTGCACGGTGACCGCGAACTGCTGTTCGAGGCACTGGCCAATCTGGTGGGTAACGGCATCAAGTTCACGCCCGAGGGTGGGCTGGTGCGGATTACTGCGACGCAGGACGACAAAGGGCTGTACCTGGCCATCGAGGACAGCGGGCCGGGTATTCCGGAAGAGGAACGGGCGGCAGTGCTGAAGCGCTTCTACCGTAGCGATGAAGGCCACCGCCATGCGGGGTTCGGGCTGGGGTTGTCGATCGTTGCGGCGATCGTCGACCTGCATGGGTTCGGGCTGGAGGTGGGGGAAAGCGAGCTGGGTGGGGCGAGGCTGGTACTGCACTGCCCGCTCGCCGGGCTAGCCAAATAGAAGCTGGGGCCGCTATGCGGCCCATCGCCGGCAAGCCAGCTCCCACAGGGAGTGCGCAGTTCTTCAGTATTGCGCGGTTCCTGTGGGAGCTGGCTTGCCGGCGATGGGCTGCGCAGCAGCCCCGATGACATCGATCAGTCAGCCAGACGCCAGGTAGTCCCACCCTTGCTGTCTTCCAGCACCACACCCATGGCGGTCAGCTGGTCGCGAATGCGGTCGGACTCGGCCCAGTTCTTGTCCGCACGCGCCTGCAGGCGCGCCTGGATCAAGCCCTCGACCTCAGCGGCATCCACCTTGCCTTCGGCACCGGCACGCAGGAAGTCATCGGCTTCCAGCTGCAGCACACCCAGCACATCACCCAGCTCGCGCAGGCGACCGGCCAGGCCGGCAGCGGCCTCCAGGTCGCTGTCGCGCAGGCGGTTGATCTCACGCACCAGGTCGAACAGCACGGCGCAGGCTTCGGGGGTGCCGAAGTCGTCGTTCATGGCCACGCTGAAGCGCTCGACAAACTCTTCGCCACCCTTGGCCGCCACCCGTGGCAAGCCGCGCAAGGCGTGGTAGAAGCGCTCCAGTGCGCCCTTGGCATCGCGCAGGCTGTCTTCCGAGTAGTTGATCGCGCTGCGGTAGTGGCTGGCCACCAGCAGGTAGCGCACCACTTCAGGGTGGTACTTCTCGAGCACGTCGCGGATGGTGAAGAAGTTGTTCAACGACTTGGACATCTTCTCGCCATTGATCCGGATCATGCCGCAGTGCATCCAGGCGTTGGCGTACTGCTTGCCGGTGGCCGCCTCGCTCTGGGCAATCTCGTTCTCGTGGTGCGGGAACTCCAGGTCGCTGCCGCCGCCGTGAATGTCGAAGCTTTCACCCAGGCAGCAGGTGGACATCACCGAGCACTCGATGTGCCAGCCCGGACGCCCCGGGCCCCATGGCGATTCCCAGCTCGGCTCGCCCGGCTTTACGCCCTTCCACAGCACGAAGTCCAGCGGGTCCTGCTTGGCTTCGTCGACCTCGATACGGGCACCGATGCGCAGGTCTTCGATCTTCTTGCGCGACAGCTTGCCGTAACCGACGAACTTGCCGACGCGGTAGTACACGTCGCCATTGCCCGGTGCGTAGGCATAACCCTTGTCGATCAAAGTCTGGATCATCGCGTGCATGCCGGCGATATGGTCGGTGGCACGCGGCTCCTGGTCCGGCGGCAGGATGTTCAGGCGGCGCTCGTCTTCGTGCATCGCGTCGATCATGCGGGCGGTCAGGGCGTCGAAGCTTTCGCCGTTCTCGTTGGCCCGGTTGATGATCTTGTCATCGATGTCGGTGATGTTGCGTACATAGGTCAGCTCGTAGCCGCTCTTGCGCAGCCAGCGGGTGACCAGGTCGAAGGCCACCATGCTGCGGCCATGGCCCAGGTGGCAGTAGTCGTATACGGTCATGCCGCACACGTACATGCGCACCTTGTTGCCATCGAGCGGCTTGAAGGTTTCCTTCGCTTTGCTCAGCGTGTTGTAGATGGTAAGCACGGCGGTTCCTCAGCTGCCCCAGGAGTCACGCAGGGTGACAGTGCGGTTGAACACCGGGCGGCCCGGCTGGCTGTCTTTCAGGTCGGCGCAGAAGTAACCTTCGCGTTCGAACTGGAAGCGGTCCTCGGGCTGCGCCTGGGCCAGCGACGGCTCGGCACGGCAGCCGCTGAGCACTTGCAGCGAGCCTGGGTTGATGTTGTCCAGGAAGCTGCCGCCCTCCTCGGTCTTTTCCGGGTTCGGCGAGCGGAACAGGCGGTCGTACAGGCGCACTTCGCACTCGACGCTGCCCTCGGCCGGCACCCAGTGGATCACGCCCTTGACCTTGCGGCCTTCCGGGTTCTTGCCCAGGGTGTCCGGGTCGTACGAGCAGCGCAGCTCGACGATGTTGCCGTCGGCATCCTTGATCGCCTCGTCGGCGCGGATCACGTAGCTGCCGCGCAGGCGCACTTCACCGGCCGGTTCCAGGCGCTTGTAGCCCTTCGGCGGCTCTTCCATGAAGTCGTCGCGGTCGATGTACAGTTCACGGGAGAACGGCAGCACGCGCACGCCCATGTCTTCCTTCGGGTGGCGCGGCAGTTCGAGCTGCTCGACCTGGCCTTCCGGGTAGTTGGTGATGACGACCTTCAGCGGGCGCAGCACGCACATGGCGCGCGGTGCGGTACGGTCCAGGTCGTCACGGATGCTGAACTCGAGCATCGACATGTCGACCACGCCGTCGGAACGGTTGGTGCCGATCATTTCGCAGAAGTTGCGGATCGAGGCCGGGGTGTAGCCACGGCGACGGAAGCCGGACAGGGTCGACATGCGTGGGTCGTCCCAGGCTTCGACGTGCTTTTCGTCCACCAGCTGCTTTAGCTTGCGCTTGGAAGTGATGGTGTAGTTCAGGTTCAGGCGGCTGAACTCGTACTGGCGCGGGTGTGCCGGCACCGGCAGGTTGTCGAGGAACCAGTCGTACAGCGGACGATGCCCTTCGAACTCCAGGGTGCAGATCGAGTGGGTGATGCCCTCGATGGCGTCCGACTGGCCATGGGTGAAGTCGTAGTTCGGGTAGATGCACCACTTGTCACCGGTCTGGTGGTGGTGGGCATGGCGGATACGGTACAGGATCGGGTCGCGCAGGTTCATGTTCGGCGAGGCCATGTCGATCTTGGCCCGCAGCACGCGCTCGCCATCCTTGAACTCGCCGGCCTTCATGCGGGCGAACAGGTCGAGGTTCTCGTCAACGCTGCGCTCGCGGAACGGGCTGTTCTTGCCCGGCTCCTTGAGGTTGCCACGGTATTCCTTGGCCTGCTCGGGGGTAAGGTCGCAGACGTAGGCCTTGCCGCGCTTGATCAGCTCGACTGCCCAGTCGTGCAGCTGGTCGAAGTAGTCGGAGGCGTAGCGCACGTCGCCGGCCCATTCGAAGCCCAGCCACTTGACATCGCTCTGGATGGCGTCGATGTACTCCTGGTCTTCCTTGGCCGGGTTGGTATCGTCGAAACGCAGGTGGCAGACGCCCCCGAATTCCTTGGCCAGGCCGAAGTTGACGCAGATCGACTTGGCGTGACCGATGTGCAGGTAGCCATTGGGCTCCGGCGGGAAACGGGTGACGATGCTGCTGTGCTTGCCCGAGTCCAGGTCGGCCTGGATGATCGGCCGCAGGAAGTTCGCAGGGACAGCGGGGGCGCCTTTGGCAGCGGCGTTGGGCGCGTTGTCGGCAGTGGGCTTGCTCATAGGATCCTTGAATGCACGTGTCCGGCCTGGGTAGGCCGATTGAATCAAAGGGCCTATCATAGCCGAAGCAGTCAAGCTGCTGACAGTCGGGCCCGGACAAACTGGCGTGATTTATCACGGCTTTTTGCCGCAGCCTGGCAAAATGGCCAGTGCGCGCCATGTGTCGCGATCGCCTGATCCTGCGTCAGGTGATAACCCGCGCCCTGCGCACCCTAATTCCGATTGCCTTGAAAGAGCGAGTTTCAGCATGTCCAAAGTCAAACTGAGCACCAACCACGGCGACATCGTCCTGCAACTGGACGCCGAGAAAGCGCCGCTGACTACCGAAAACTTCGTTCAGTACGTCAAGGACGGCCACTACAATGGCACCGTGTTCCACCGTGTGATCAAGGGCTTCATGATCCAGGGCGGCGGCTTCGAGCCTGGCATGAGCCAGAAGAAGACCCGCGCCAGCATCCAGAACGAAGCCGACAACGGCCTGAAGAACAAGAAGTACAGCATCGCCATGGCCCGTACCATGGAGCCGCACTCCGCCTCGGCGCAGTTCTTCATCAACTCGTCCGACAACGACTTCCTCAACCATAGCGGCAAGAACGTGCAGGGCTGGGGCTACGCGGTATTCGGCGAAGTGATCGAAGGCCGTGAAATCGTCGACGCCATCGAAAAGGTCGCCACCGGCTCCAAGGCTGGCCACCAGGACGTTCCGAAGGACGACGTGGTCATCGAGAAAGCCGAGATCGTTGAGTGATCCTGCTGATCTCCGATCTGCACCTGCAAGAAGAACGCCCGGACATTACCCGGGCGTTTCTTGATCTGCTCGATGGCCGTGCCCGCCACGCCAAGGCGTTGTACATCCTTGGCGACTTCTTCGAAGCCTGGATCGGCGACGACGCCATGACGCCCTTCCAGCAGTCGGTCTGCCAGGCCATGCGGCGGCTGAGCGACAGCGGCACGGCCATCTACCTGATGCATGGCAACCGTGATTTCCTGATTGGCCAGGCCTTCTGCGACGCTGCGGGCTGCACGTTGCTGCACGACCCCAGCGTGATCGAGCTGGGTGGTGAGCAGGTGCTGCTGATGCATGGCGATACCCTGTGCACCCGCGACCTGGCCTACATGAAAATGCGCCGCTTGCTGCGCAACCCGCTGAGCCTGTGGGTGTTGCGGCACCTGCCGCTGTCGGCCCGCTACAAGCTGGCACGCAAGCTACGCAGCGAAAGCCGCTCGCAAACGCGGATGAAGTCCACCGAGATCGTCGATGTCACGCCAGAGGAAGTGCCGAAGGTGATGGCGGCGCATGGCGTACGTACCTTGGTGCATGGGCATACCCATCGGCCGGCGATACACAAGCTGGTGGTCGACGGGCAACCGGCACGGCGTATCGTGCTGGGCGACTGGGACCGCCGTGGCTGGGCCTTGCAGGTTGACGAGCAAGGGTTTCAGCTGGCCCCGTTCGAGTTTTCCTGACCGACCGAGTCGCCTTCTTCGCGGGCACGCCCGCTCCCACAGGTACCGCACCGCTTGTAGCCCTGGTGCAGTACCTGTGGGAGCGGGCGTGCCCGCGAAGAGGCCGGCATGCCTTACTGCTGGACCACCGCCCCCTTGTCCCGCTCACTGATCACCACTTCCCGGTACTCCGGGTCAGCCTTGATCTGCGCCTCGGTAAACGGAATCACCGCCAGTTTTCCGGCCGCAAACGCCTTGGTCTGGTCACCGGCATGCACCGAAGCCGCTTCACTCGACTGGGAAAACGCCAACAGCCCACGGGCCTGCGGCCCCTTGTCGGTAAAGCTGACCAGTTGCAGGTAGCTGGTACCACTGACCACCAGCCGCTTGCCCTGCCCGTGCGGCACGCTGTAGATCGCGTTGTACACGCCCAACGCCTGCGGGCCACCCGGCACCGGCGTGCCATCGCTCGCCTGTTGCACCTGCCCCCAGCGCGCCTCCCCTGCCATGCCGCTGTCACGCACCTGCTTGAGCGACGCCAGCGCGACCTGGTGCAGCAGCTTGCGCACGGCCGCCTGCTCTACCGCCAGCCCGCGCGGGGTGTGCTGCGGGTCGGCCGGGTCGAAGGCCACCCGCCAGCTTTCCGGGTGCTCGGCCAGGGCATCGAACAGGTTCTGGAAATGCACCAGGCCAATGCCGCTGTCCAGGTCAGCCTTGCCATTCCAGGCCGCCAGGCTGCTGCATACCGCCCGCACATCCGCATCGGCGCCCTTGCACCACTGCAGCAGGTCAGGCAGTAGCAGGCTGGCCAGGTAGACCTCGTCATCGGTCACCATGCGCTGCAGGTCGTCAACGCCCAGGCGGGCCGTACCCTGCAGGCGTTGCAGGGCAAAGCGGCCACGCATGCCCAGCGGCTGGTCACTGCGGCTGACCAGCGGCGAATAACCCGTCAGCGGCTGCGCCGGGTTGGCCATCCAGGCCGGGTCGTTGGAGTTCTGCACGAAATCCTCGCGCTCCAGGCTCGGCAGCAGCCGCGCGGGGAAGATCCCCGGCTGCGCGGCCTGCGCATCGACCTTCCACTGGCACGCGCTGCGTGAGCCATCCAGTACCACCAGGCGCCCTTGTGCCTGCGGGTTGCTGCACGCACTCAGCAGTTGCTGATCCACATATGGCACCACTGACTGGTTCAGGTACAAGGCCTTGCCTGCCGGGTCCACCGCCAGCGTGTTGACCCAGGGAATACCCTGCAGCTGTTCGATCGAGCCTTTCAACGTAGCCAGGCTGTCGGCACGGTTGATCTGGTACCACTGCTGCAACACCCGAGTGTTCTCGAGGTTGGCGTCGCGCAGGCTGTAGGCGGCATGCGCATCCCAGTCCAGGCGACCCGGCCATTGCACCACCGGGCCGAACTGCGAGCTGTAGACCTGGCGCTGTACCTGGCTCAGGCTGCCATCCTCGGCCTTGACCGCAACGCTGACGGTTTGACGGGCCAGCGGCAGCGACTTGCCATCGACCAGGTAACGGGTCGGGTCCTTGGGGTCGAGTTGCAGGCGGTACAGGGTGAAGTGCTTCGATGTATCGACGGTGTGCGTCCAGGCCAGATGCTGGTTGAAACCGATGTTGACCACCGGCAGGCCCGGCAATGCCGCCCCCATCACATCGAGCTGGCCGGGAATGGTCAGCTGCATCTGGTAGAAGCGCATGCCCCCCATCCACGGGAAGTGCGGGTTGGCCAGCAACAGGCCGCGGCCATTGGCCGAACGTTGCGCCCCGACGGCCACCGCATTGCTACCGCGTTCCGTGGCAAAACGCTGCTGCCTGGCCAGCGCCGCGGCAAACCCTGCCGGCGCCTGCTGGCTGGCCAGCGTTGGCGGTTGCGCCCCCGCCAGCGCTTCGACGAACTGCCCGACACCGCCTTCGGCAAGTAGCCGGCGGGTC
The DNA here is from genome assembly GCF_002113245.1 of Pseudomonas sp. B13(2017). Classification (NCBI taxonomy): domain Bacteria; kingdom Pseudomonadati; phylum Pseudomonadota; class Gammaproteobacteria; order Pseudomonadales; family Pseudomonadaceae; genus Pseudomonas; species Pseudomonas sp. B13(2017). The sequence continues at coordinate 37,100 of NZ_NEJX01000014.1, read as the reverse complement.
AGCTTGATCAGGTCCTCGCTGCTGATCGGCCGCAGCCACTCGCCGTTGCCACATTCGGCAGGCAACCCCTGGCTGCGGCGCTCGGCCAGTGCCCGGTTGTAGCCGCTGGCATAACCTGCCAGCAGCGCCTGCACCGGCGCGGGCTGCGCCTGCAAGAACGCCTCGACTGCCGCCGGCGTGTTGAGCCAGGCGAAGAACACATCGCTGGCCAGGTTGTCACGCTGCTCCAGGGTCTTGCCCTTGGCACCGAAGTAGCGTGAGCGCTCACCACTCACGGTCAGCACTTCATTGGCCAGCAGGCACAGGTTGTCCTGGGCGTAGGCGTAGCCGATGCCATAGCCCAGGCCCCGCTCGTCCTTGGCCACGATGTGCGGCACCCCGTAACTGGTTCGTCGAATCTGCGCACTGGCATCGGCGGCGGCGGACTGCACCGGCACTGCGCCGACGTTGAAGGCTACCAGGGCGGCGACCAGGCCAGCGCAAGTCATGGGACGGGAAAGTGGAAACACGGGCACTCCTCGGGTTCGGGGGTCATCCCGATCAGACGAATGGCCAGATGAAAATTTTACGTATTACCAGGCAATGGAACGTCTTGAACAGAACCAGGCTTTTTTTTGCGCGTGGGCTGCAGTTTTTCCGTTCTCATTCGTCCTAGTAAGTGAGGCACCCAAATTTCGGGTTCGTCCACGAAAAGGAGCATTCACATGTACAACCCGCAACCCTCGATCCAGGCTGGGCGCGTCCCAGGCAAAGCGCCCAGGGAACAGGACGTTTTTGCTGACGAACGCATCGGCAACGAACAGATCCGCGAGCTGTTGCGCAGTTTTGGCCTGCGTACCAGCCTGATCCGCCTCAAGGTCATCGATGCCTTGCACGCCGCCGACCGCAATGGCCGCAGCATTGGCGTGCGCGGGGTGCACGCGCAACTGGAACAGCTGGATATCCCGCTGTCGTTCCTCAGCGTGCGCGAAGTGCTCAAGCGGCTGTGCAGCGAGGGCGTCATCCAACTGGGCAGCGACAAATGCTACAGCCTCGACCCGCAGGCACGCGCCGTGCTGGAGCGAACGCCTGTGCGCTGAGCGCATGGCCGGCCATGACTGGCCGGCCCGCCAGGATCAGGGCTTGACCTTGCGCCGCAGGATGCCGTTGATCACCACGACCACCACGGCGATGGCAATGGCCAGCATCTGGAAGGTCTGCTCACTGATCGTGCCCTGCTTCTGCAGGTGGGACAGGCCCAGCATCAGACCCAGTACCACCAGGATGATCAGAAGGGAATATTTGAGGCGCTGCACGTGTGTCATCGAAGGTTCCTTGCAACATCAGGGGCAAATGGCTCGCAACGAGCCGCGGCAATGATACAACGGCCACCGGCCCCGGCGCTGCATTTCCTGCTGGGTGGGGCGGCGCCTGCCTGAAAGCATGGGGCTCCCAAGCACCCATGCCGGAGGCACCATGTACAAACCCCTTCTGTTCGCGTCGCTATTGCTGACCCCCTTTTCCCTTCATGCGCTGGACACCCGCCAGACCTCGGCCGAGCAACTGCTCGAACTGGGCCGCGAACTGGCTGGCCAAGCTGGCGCCAGCCAATGGCAACAACTGTGGCAGCGCGTGCGCCAGGCCGGTTACCTGCAGGCAAAAGGTGCGTCGGTGCATTTCAGTGTCCCCCTGGTGCAACTGCCCGAGCTGGCCCGGCAAACCCTGGCCCAGGCCGACCAGGTACAAGCGCAGCAGCAGACCCAGGCACTGTACCGCCGCAGCTTTGCCGACCAGGTCATCGGCCACCGTGACGGGCAGCCGCTGCATGCGCTGTGCCTGCTGGTCGATTGGCGCACGCTGCCACAAGGCATGCGCGACTCCCCCCAGGCCTACCTGCGCAGCGCCAGCCTGCTGAGCAGCTATCCGTGCGATTGAGGGTTACCACACCCAACGCGCTGCACAGGCAGTGACGTGATGGGAAATCACCCGCCACAGCCAAATGTTGAAGCCATGTCCTACAACGCCGGATATCGCTGCCTGCAAAACCTGTTCGCGGAAGCTACAAGCCCCAACCCATATGGCGCCTAGCGACATGCCTCGGCTGTCACAGAAAATCCAGCCACACCTTCGACATAACGCCGCTGGTGATCGGTTAGCACAGCCCATCCGTCCCGAAGGAGCGCCATATGCAACTGCCAGACTTGAGCCACATCGATATCAGCCAACTGCCCCACTCGCTGCAGGCCCTGATCGACTGCATCGGCATCGACAACGCCTACCAGCTGACCTGCGCCTACGGCGGCAGGCCCAAGTACATCCCCAAGCACCGCGAGCGCACCAAGCTTGCCGACGTGCTGCCGGCCGAAGCGCTCGACGCACTGATCAAGCGCTTTGCCGGTGTCGCTCTGGAAATCCCCAAGGCTGACCATTTCATGCGCCAGTTGCGCAACCTGCAGATCCAGAAGGAAAGCGCCAGCGGCCTGTCTCGCAGCCTGCTCGCTGACAAGTACGGCCTGAGCCTGCGCCAGATCGGCAACATCCGCCGCCAGGAACATTGCGCGCGCTGAAGCCCAGGCATCGTGACCACGATTGATAGCCACGTTTTGAACTCAACCAGAAGAGAACCCAGCAATGTCGATAGATAACAGCCTCATCGGTTCCGTAATCAATGCCTTGCCGATGGACCGCATGATCGCAGGCCCCCTGCAGGCCATGGTCCAGGCCCAGGTCACGGCCAGCAAATCCTACGCCGACTTCCTGATGCAGGTGTGCGTCCAGGACGGCAAGGCCGTGGCCATCCAGTTCGACTACGACGAAACCATCGTCGACGAACAAGGCGAGTACAAGGGCGTGGTCAGCAAGACCATGAAAGTGCCGCTGGTGGCAGCCATCACCCACCCGAACATTTCCATCGAAGAAGGTAATGTCGAGTTCGAACTGGTCATCAACCAGATGTCGGAAGACGTTTCCAGCAAGGACATGAATGCCGAGGCAAGCGGTTCGCTGGGCTGGGGGCCGTTCAGGCTCAACGTGAAAGGCAGCGTCAGCCACAAGTCCACGCAAACCCGCAAGACTGACACCCGCGCCCGCTACGCCTTCAACACGACCTTGAAACGCCAGGACCCGCCTGAAGCGATGATGCGGGTGATCGACTTCCTGACCGACGCCGCGACAAAGCCGACCGTGGTCAAAACCGCCAAACTGGAAAGCCAGGACTTGATTTCCCAGGCCGATACCTTGAAGAACCCTGCCGCCGACGGCGCTCCGGCCCTCGGCACCGCCACCTCTTGAGGCGCACCTCCCCGCCCCGAACAGCCCCCCTGACCAGCAACAGGGGGGCACCACCTGGCCTGAGGAGTCGAAGCATTGGATAAATCCCCCGCCCCCATGACTTCCATCGACCTGCGCGAAATCACCCGTGGCCTGCAGGAAGCCGCCAGTGCTACCAACAGCCTGATCGCGCAGCAGTACATCAACCTGTTCGACCAGTTCTTCGAATGCGACACCGAAGCATTGGGCGCGCCCATGAAAGCCAAGATGGTCGAAGTGGCCATGGACGGCCAGCACATCATGCGCGTACCGCTGTTCGCGTTGGTGTCGCCCAAGGGCCTGGCCCTCGAGCGCATGCAGGTCGACCTTTCGGTAAGGGTCAAAGGCACCGAAGCACAGCAGGCACTGCTGACCGCAGGCGAAAACAAGGCGGCCAGCTTCAAGGTCACCATCGGTGGCCAAAGCCGTCAGGGCGACAACCGTGACCCCGATGAAGTGCAGATCCGCATGCAGTTCCAGGCCAGCGAACCACCAGAAGCCCTCAACCGGCTGATCGAGGAGTACACCAGCCTGATCATCCCGGTACGCGCCCCCAGCCCGCCGCCCTCGCCCGACACCAATGAGTTCATCGAGGCGGCCATCGTCCGTTGACGGCCGCCCCCGCGACGGCTCAGAAGTCGCGCTTGTAGAAGATGTCCAGTGAGCTGGCCAGCCCGCTGGCAGCCTCCAGGTACACCTTCTTGCTCAGCTTGTAGCGCAATGCAATGGTGTTCGCAGGCTCGAACACCCCCACCCCATAACGCAGGCTCAGTTTCTCGGTGAGGTTGCCGCTGGCAACCACGCTGGTGGTATTGCCCGAACCTTCGGTGTCCAGCTGGAAGTCGTCGATACCCAGGCTCGAGGCCAGGCTGCCGGTGATCCCGGCGCTACCCGCCAGGCCCAGGCCCAAGGCCGCTTCGGCAAGCATGTTGTTGTCTTCGCCGGACGCGCCCAGAGGCCGCCCCAGTACCAGGTACGACAGCGCCTGCTCCTGGCTCATGGCCGGCTCCGAGAACACTTTGCTGGTGGGCTGCTCGGCACTGCCGCTCAGGCGGATACCGGCAATCACGTCGTCGACCTTGCGGATCGCTTCAATGTCCAGGTACGGCTGATCGATCGGGCCTGCGAACAGCAGCCGCGCACGGCGAATGGTCAGGCGCTGGCCGTAGGCACGGTAGCGGCCATCGGCCAGGCTCAGCTCGCCACGGGTGTCGAGGTTGTCGCCGATGTGCACATGGCCGAGCAGGTTGGCCTTGAGGCCAAAGCCACTGAACGAAAGCTTGTCGCGGCCCACTTCGACATCGATGTCCATGGCCATCGCCATGGGTGGCTTGCCCTCTTCGGTCTGGTGGCCGACGATCACCGTGTCATCCGAGACCTTGACAGTGGACGGTGGCAGCTCGCGTACAGTGATCGTGCCCTTGGGCACCTGTACCTTGCCGGTCACCGCCAGCTTGTCGTCGATCAGGCGCAAGGTCAGGTCCGGGGCGACCTCCAACGTCGCATAGGGCTCGACCGTGACGGGCAGTTGCTGGCCCTGCAGACGCAGGTCCATGCCCAGGGCCTGGCCCCAGGTGAGGTTGCCATTCAACTGGCCACGCCCCGCCTCGCCACTGCGCCAGCCGCCATTGAGCTGTACCTGCTCGCCGGCAATCAATGCCTGCAATGACAGGTCCTCGAGGCTGACCGGCAGCTCGGCGCCGCTGACTTCGCCACCGCTGAGCATCAGGTTGCCGTTGACCTGCGGCGCCAGCAAGGTGCCCGACAGCCGGCCACTGCCATTGAGCTGCCCGGCCAGGCGCTCGACCATAGGCACGAACGGGCGCGCCACCGACAGGTCGAGGCCGGCCAGGCGGAAATCACCCGACAGCGGTTTGTTCTTGCCCAGCGGATCGAGGCGGGTGTTGACGTTCAGCTCGCCCAGGCGCTCGCCGCGGAACGCCAGGCGGGTATCGATGCGCCGTGGCGCCAGCATGCTGTCCAGGCGCAGGGCCTGGTACGGGAAGTCGACCCAGCGGTCCTTGTCGCGCACGCGCAGGGTACCGCCACTGGCGTCGACGACGATGTTGCCCTTGGGGCCGCTGGCCGGGATGTCCAGATTGATGTCGGCATTGAGCAGGCCCTGCCAGGCGAAGTCCTTCGGCAGCCACTGGGCCAGGCTGTCCAGCGGGAACTGCTTGAGGTGGTAGCGCAAGCGTGGCTCGGGGGCCAGGCGCTGGTCGTCGCCACACAAGCTGGCCTGGCCGGAGCGCCAGCAGTGCGCAGCAAAGTCCAGCTGGCCGCTGGCCAGCCGCTGCAGGCGGGCCGGTGCCTGCAACTGCCAGTCCTGGCCGCCGGCCTGGATCCGCCCACTGGCCAGGCGCCCACGCCAGTCACCCTTGTTCAACTGGCCGTCCAGGCCAAGGTCGAGCTTGAGCTGCGGGCCGTCCAGCGCCAGGGTCAACGCTTGCTGGCGAATGTCGCCTTTGCCGTTGGCCTGCAAGGTGCCCAATACCGTGTCACCCAGGTGAATGCCGCTGGCCTTGAGTTCGATCACGCCGCGCTGGGCGTTATCCAGGCGGGCATCCAGGTCCAGCTGCTGCAAGCGGTTTTCCGCCTGGGCCAGCCGCTGGCCCTGGAGGGTCAGCGTACCTTGCGGGGCCTGCAAGGTGCCAGCGACGTCCAGCCGACCCTTGACCTGGCCCTGCAACCTTGGCCACAACTGGCCCAGGCGCGGCAGGTCGAGGTCGACCCGCCCGGCCAGGCGCTGCTGCAGGCTGCCACTGCCATTGATGCGGTTGTCCCCCAGCTGGATTGCCAGGGCGCCCAAGGTCCAGCTCTGCCCTGCCCCCTGGGCCTCGACCTTGAGCATTGCCGGCTGGCCGCGCAGGCGGCCTTTCAGGTCAAGCTGGACATCGAGGCTCAGGGCGTCGCCTTTCATCTCGCCTTTGCTGCGCAGCGGCCCCGCCAGGGTACCCGGCAGCTCGGCCAGCCAATAGGCCGGGTCGAGCGCCGACAACTGCAGGTCGACATCCCATGCCAGGGTGTCGGCAAAGCGCACGGCGACACTGCCGGCAGCCTTGCCTTGCCCGGCGCTCAGCGCCAACTGCGGCAGCTTCACCTGGCTCAGGTCACCTTCGAACGGGCTGGCCAGGCTGAACGCGCCGGCCGGGCCATCCAGGTCGCCATTGAAGGTGCCCTGGTAGTTGCCATCGCGATAATGCACCTGGGCCATGAGCCGCTTGAGGGTGACCTCAGGGGGCGTCTCCAGCGGATACAGGCGCAGCCACGGAAAGTCCTGCCAGTCCAACTGGGCGTCGGCGACCAGGCCTTGCTGCCAGTCAGCCGTGGCTTGCAACTTGACCCGCTGGGTATCGCTGGCGTTCAGGTCCAGGGCATCGAGCCTGGCGCCTTTGCTGTCGACCAGCCCGGACAACAGCAAGGCGATCGGCGACTGCTCGGCCGGCAGGCTGGCCGACCCCGACAGTTGATAGCCCTTGAGCAGGTCGCCCCGCGCGTCGAGCTTGAGCTGGTTGAACTGCACGGTGTCGGGCAACGAGGCGGCCGGCTTGAATGCCTCGGAGCGGATCTGCAAGGTCGCCGGCAGGTGCTCGGCCAACGCCTGCAATTGCCCGTTCAGCGTGGCGTCAAGGTAACCACTGCTGGTGCCGGCGAGTTTCAGGGTTTTCTGCAGCTCGCCGGTGGCGGTCAGCGCCAGCTGCCAAGGTTTGCCGTCCACCGCTGGCAGTTGCAGCTGCGCCTGGAGTTGCACCGGCCAGTCAGCTTCGGGCTGCAGGTCGCCCTGCAGGTTCAATTGCAGGTCATCGCGCTGCAGGTGCAGGCTGTCGATGCGCAGCCCGGTATTGGTCCAGTGCGCCGCCAGTTGCAAGTCGCCAAGCAGGTCGCTGCCATCCAGGCGCAACTGGCCAACCTTGACCTCTCCCAGTTCGATCGCCAGCGGCAAGCGCAGGGCAGGCAACTGCAGCGGGCCGCTGTCGGCCGATTCGGCGCTGGGCGCAAAGGCCATGTCGATGCGCTGCGCCTGCAACTGGTCAATGCACAAGGTAGAGCGCAGCAGGCATGCCGGCGACCAGGCCAGCAGCGGTGCCTGCACCTCTACCGTGCTGCCGGCATCGGCCCAGCTCAGCCGGCTGGCTTGCCAGCTACCGGCCAGGCGGCCCTGGAAGTCAGCCACCTCAAGCCCGGGCACCTTGCCCAGCACCCAGCGGCTGCCGGCCTCGGTCCCCAGCAGCAGGCCGAGTACCAGGCCCAGGCTTGCGGTTACCCCGAGCAGGCCCGCCAGAATGTACTTGATCACGCGTTTCACAGCTCAGGCCCCATGGAAAAGTGCAGGCGAATTCCCCCTTCATCATCCAGCGCCTTGGCCAGGTCCAGGCGCAGCGGCCCGACCGGCGACACCCAGCGCACGCCAAAACCGACACCGGTCTTGAGGCTTGGCAGCTCCAGGTCGTTGAACGAGTTGCCCTGGTCGACGAAGGTTGCCAGCCGCCACTTTTCGGTCAGCGAATACTGGTACTCGACACTGCCGGCGACCAGGTAGCGCCCGCCAATGCGGTCGCCGTCGCTGTTCTTCGGCGACAGGGTCTGGTAGTCATAGCCACGCACGCTCTGGTCGCCACCGGCGAAGAAGCGCAGCGACGGCGGAATGTTGTTCTTGAAGCCATTGGTCGCGCTGCCACCGAACTGCACCCGGCCGAGCAAGCGGTGGTCATGGCCAAGCGTGGTCAGGCCCTTGAGCAGCACGTTGCCATGCAGCAGGTTGGTGTCCGAGACCAGCCCTTCCTTGGCCACCTGCACATCGAACTGCAGGCGGTAGCCGTTATGCGGGTCGATGCGGTTGTCACTGCGCAGGAAGGAGTAACTCACCCCCGGCATCAGCAGGTTGCTCAGCCCGGAGTCATCACCCAGGCGGTACTCCTCGCGCTGGTACTTGAGAGAAATCACCCGCTGCCAGCCGCTGGGCAGCTTGCTGTGCCACTCGGGGCCCACCGTCAGCAGTTTGCTGAGGGTGTCGGTGCCGGCAATTTCTTCGTTCTGGTAGCCGCCGGCAAAGCGCAACTTGTCGGTCAGCGGCGGGTCGAGCGGGATGTCGTACCAAAGGCCGACGTTCTGCCGGGGCGCCGACAGTTCGGTTTCCCAACCGTAGCTATGGCCCTGCGGGTTGACCCAGTGGCGGGTCCAGTTGGCCTTGCCGCGTGCCCCGACGTCGGTCGAGAAGCCCAGGCCCAGGCCCATGGTGCGGGGCTTGCGGGTTTCCAGGCGGACATCCACGGGGATTTCTTCGCCCACGGCGGCGGTGGGCGCCGCATCCACGCGCACGCCTTCGAAGTAGCCGCTCGATTGCAGGTCATTGTTCAGCTCGGCGATCAGTTCCGAGTCGTAAGGTGTTCCCGGCTTGAACGAGACCATGCGCTGCAGCAGGTCGTCGTCCAGCGGTGTGTCGCCACCGAAGGTGACGGCGCCCAGGTGATAGCGCGGGCCGCTCTGGTAGACCAGTTCGATATCGGCCACACCCGCCTGAGGGTCGACCGCCAGGCGCTGGCGGCTGAAGCGCCCACTGAAGAAGCCATAGCGCGACGCCTGGTTCTGGATCAGCCGTTTGGCATCCTCGTAATGGCCGTGGTTGAGTTGTTCACCGGCGCGCAGGGCCTTGCTGTCGGGCACGCGAAAGGCCTTCATCTCGCTGGCGGGGCCTTCGATGCGTACGGTCACGTTGCGCAGGCGAATCGGCTCGCCGGGGTCGATGGTGATGATCAGCTGCGGGGAACGGTCAGCCTCGCTGGCGGGCTTGACCTCTGTGTCGATCTGCGCCTGGTAGTAGCCAAGTGCCTGCGCGGCTTTGCGCGCCTGCTCCTGGGCGCCGCGACTGAAGCGCAGCAGCGCTTCTTCATCGCGGTCGCCAAGGGAACCGATATAGCCTTCGACATTGGCCTTGAGCGCCTTGTTGGCCGGTTTGACCTTCACCAGCAACTCGCTCTGGCCCCATGCTGCGAAACTGGCGACCCAGATAACCAGGCCCCAGGTCAATCTTCCTGAATACGTCATGCGGCGCATGCTACCAGAGCCGGGCGCTCAAGGGAGCCGCCGCGCCGTCTGCTCAGGCAAAAGCAGAATTGGAAGAGACCGGGTTGGGATGGAAGAACACCCTCTCACGGATTGGTCCTACAGCCACCTCGCCAATTTCCTCATAGCCCTGGCGCTGGTAAAAGGCCAGGTAGTGCTCGTTGCCGGTGTCCAGCACCACACCCTGGGTACCAGGGTCGTCTGCGCACCAGTCATGCACAGCTTGTAACAATTGCTCGCCGTAGTGCTTGCCCTGAAATTGCGGGTGCACGCCCAGCAGCGGCAGCACATGCACCTCGTCGGTGGGCAGGCAGGTGGCCAGGGCGGCCTGGTAGTCCATGTAACGGCGCGTACAGCGCAGGCCGGTGCCCATCATCATGCGCAGGCGCCAGGCCCAGCTGTCGGCCACGCCCAGCCGGCGCAGCGGCGGCACGATCAGGGCAAGGGCGATCAGGCGGTCCTCCACCAGCAGGCCGATGGCGGGCAGTTGCAGGTAGAAGTGCTGGCGTACCCATTCGCGCACCATCACCCGCAGGCGCCGCTCATAGCCTGGGCGCTGGGCCTCGAAGATATAGGCGAAGGTAGGTTCGTGACGGTAGGCGTTGTACAGCAACGAACGCGCCTCGCGGCTGTAGCCGTCATCGAGCAGGCAGACACGGGCCGGAGTGGCAGTGGTTTCGGGCATTGCGGGCAGTCCTCCTGGAATGGGCTTACAGTGCCCTGGGAAGGACGTTAGCAGCAGGCTCCCGAAGCCGCCATGCTGGTGATGGCAAGCGATGTCGGCTAGCATCGCGCCTTTTACCGGGATTATCTTTCCATGAAGATCGTCTGTTTCAATATCAACGGCCTGCGGGCCCGCCCGCACCAGCTGGCGGCGCTGATCGAAAAGCACCAGCCGGACGTGATCGGCCTGCAGGAAACCAAGGTCAGCGACGATCAGTTCCCGCTGGCCGACGTGCAGGCGCTGGGCTACCACGTGCATTACCACGGCCAGAAAGGCCACTATGGCGTGGCCCTGCTGTCGCGTCAGGCACCGCTGAGCCTGCACAAAGGCTTTGCCAGCGATGAAGAAGACGCCCAGCGCCGCTTCATCTGGGGCACCTTCGCCGATGCCGATGGCAACCCGATCACCATCATGAACGGCTACTTCCCCCAGGGTGAAAGCCGCGACCACCCCACCAAGTTCCCGGCCAAGCAGCGCTTCTACAGCGACCTGCAGGCGCTGCTGGAAGGCCAGTTCCGCAACGACCAGCCACTGCTGGTGATGGGCGACATGAATATCTCGCCGCAGGACTGCGACATCGGCATCGGCCCGGACAACGCCAAGCGCTGGCTCAAGACCGGCAAGTGCAGCTTCCTGCCGGAAGAGCGCGAGTGGATGGAACGTCTGAAAGGCTGGGGCCTGGTGGACAGTTTCCGCCACCTGTACCCGGAAGTTTCCGACCGCTTCAGCTGGTTCGACTACCGCAGCCGTGGCTTCGAGGACGAACCCAAGCGCGGCCTGCGCATCGACCTGATCATGGCCTCGCAGCACCTGGTGCCGCGGATCAAGGCGGCGGGTGTGGACTATGAACTGCGCGGGATGGAAAAGCCGTCGGACCATGCGCCGATCTGGCTGGAATTGAGCTGATCGCCAGCTGAACGCACAGCACCTGTAGGAGCGGCCTTGTGTCGCGATAGGGCCGCAACGCGGCCCCAGGATTTCAGCTTCGATGCACAAATTGCTGGGGCCGCCATGCGGCCCTTTCGCGACACAAGGCCGCTCCTACAGGGACCGCGCATCTGTTACAAACCCAACCGCAACGCCTCCCCCACCCCCGCCCCGCGCACATCGTCCGCCGCGCTGACCAGAGCAAAGTTGTAGGCCCCATGCGACCAATAACGCGCCTCCAGCTGGCCATCCACCCGCTGCCCGTCCGGCATGCGCCGATACTGATCACCTGGTGAGCGCAGGAACAGGCTGATGCGCTGGCCCTTGCCATCCTCGAACACCAGCAGCGCCGCCGGTCCCTGCTCATTGCTCAGCAGGCGCGCGCCCACCGGTTTGAAGCCGTAGCCCGCCAGGTCCGGCAACTGGCCCACGCGGCTGAAGTGGCGCCCCAGCCAGTCGCGCAACTGGCCCGGGTCGCTGGCCTGGATATCCAGCGCCTGGCTGCCGGCAAACAAGCGGTGTGCCTGGACGGCATCGGCCATCGGCAGGTCGGCACGCGCCAAGGTCGCGTCGCGCACCTGCCACCCACCCAGGCCACCCACGCCCAATGCCAGCAGCAACACCGCCGCCGTGGCCCAGCGGCGCTGGCGGCGTTGGCGCAATTGCCGGCGCAACTGCCCAAGGTCCAGCTGCGCCGCCCCGGGCACTTCGCCAAACCCGGCCAGTGCCGTACGCAGGCGGCGGGCGTCGGCACGCCAACCCTCGACCTTGGCCGCGGCCTGCGGGTTGGCCGCCAGCCAGGCCTGCACTTCGGCCCGGCGCACAGGCTCCAGGCGCTCGTCGACGTAAGCGTGCAGTTCGTCTTCGCTGGGGATCAGGCGCGTCATTTCAGTCTCCGCAAGGCCGGGGGCTGGGGGCTGCCCTCGGTCAGTTCGCGCAAGGCATTGCGGGCGCGCGACAGGCGCGACATCACAGTGCCGATAGGGATACCCAGGGCCTGGGCGGCCTCCTTGTAGCTCAAACCCTCGATGCTGACCAGCAGCAACAGCGCACGCTGTTCTGCCGTGAGCCGGGCGAACGCCTGCAGGTCGGCCTGGGCCAGGACAATGGCCTCGAGGTTGCCGCCAACCGGCTCGTCGTCGCGCTCACCACGGCCGAACCAGGACAGCCAGCGCGCATGCAGGCGTTCGCGGCGCTTGCCGTCGAGGAACAACCGATAAAGGATGGTGAACAGCCAGGCCCGCAAGGCATCGGCGTCGCGTTGCTGGTCGCGCCGGCTCAAGGCCCGCTCGACCGTGGCCTGCACCAGGTCGTCGGCGCTGCCCGGCTCGCGGGTCAGCCATACGGCAAAGCGGCGCAGGCGGGCCAGCAGCTCGCGCCACTGGTGGTCGTCCAGATCATGCATGGCAAAGTCCCGGCCTCTGGGGCTGTCAGTGTAAGAGGCAGACGCCTGTGAGGAAATTCTATTCCCGGCGAGGGAATAAGTTTTTCCCTGCGCCGTCGTACCGGCACCTTCACCGAACCGGACAATGACCATGAACTCACCCCTGCACGGCCCGGCCAAGGCCCCGCGCCTGGCCGCCATCGGCGCCGTGATGCTGGGCGCGGGCGCCGCCTTTGCCTATGCCGCCGGCTGGCTTGGCGAAACCCGCCTGACCCCGCAGCGCATCATCGACACCTTCGAAGCCCAGGCCGGGCATTACCCGGGTTACCGCAAGAACCACGCCAAGGGCCTGTGCGTCAGCGGCTACTTCCAGCCCAGCGGGCAGGCAGCCAGCCTGTCCACGGCACGGGCGTTCAGCCAGCCGCGGGTGCCAGTGATCGGCCGCTTCGCCATCGGCGGCGCCAACCCGTTCGCGCCGGATACCGGCATACCGGTGCGTAGCCTGGCCATCGAGCTGAGCACCGACGACGGGCAGGTCTGGCGTACCGGCATGAACAACCCGCCGGTGCTGGCGGTAAGCACGCCACAAGCCTTCTATGAACAGGTGCTGGCGGGGGCGCCAGACCCGGCCACCGGCAAGCCGGACCCGGGCAGACTGCAGGCGTTCTTCGCCGCCCACCCGGAAAGCGCGGCGTTTCGCCAATGGGCGGCAGGCTACAAGCCCAGCAACAGCTTCGCCAGCACGCAGTACCACAGCATCAACGCCTTCCGCCTGATCGATGCAAGCGGCGCGGCCCACCCCGTGCGTTGGCAACTGGAGCCGCAAACAGCGTTTGCCGCCCTGCCTGCCCAGGTCGATGACAAACAGTTCCTGCAGCACGACCTGCAGCAAAGGCTGGCCCAAGGCCCGCTGCGCTGGACCCTGCGCCTGGTGCTGGCGGAACCTGGCGATGCGGTGGACGACCCTGCCAGCCCCTGGCCTGCCGAACGACGCAGCGTGGACGCCGGCACGCTGGTACTGGAGCAGGTCGACGGCCCCGAGCAAGGTGCCTGCCGTGACCTCAACTTCGACCCACTGATCCTGCCCCGGGGCATCCAGGCCTCCGCCGACCCGATCCTCGCCGCCCGTTCGGCCGCCTACTCGGAATCCTTCAATCGCCGCAGCCGCGAATCGCTCGGCACCGGAGCCCACCCATGAAAACCGACGCCTTCCACCCCCTCGCCCGCCTGTTGCACTGGCTGATGGCCGTGCTGATCCTGGCCATGTTGTTCATCGGTGTGAGCATGGTCGCCGACCTGTCGCCGCGCCACCCCGTGCTGATCGGGTTGCACAAGGCAACCGGCCTGGCCCTTCTGGTGCTGGTGCTGCTGCGCATCGCCGTTCGCCTGGCCCTGCCCCACCCAGCCCTGCCGCACGACCTGCCCACACTGCAACGCTGGGCAGCCGGGGCCTCGCACCTGCTGCTCTATGGCATGATGCTGGCCATGCCGCTGCTGGGCTGGGCCATGCTGTCGGCCGGTGGCTACCCCCGCCCGCTGGGCTTGCCGGCGATTGCCCCGCATGACCTGCAGTTGTACGCCGTGCTGCGTCAGGCCCATGGCTGGGCCGGCTACCTGCTGTTCGCCACGGTGCTGGTGCATGTGGGGGCGGCCTTGATGCACGCGTGGGTGCGCCGCGATGGCGTGTTGCGTAGCATGTGGCCTGGCCCACTGCGCCGCAGCGAATGACGCTCGGCAGCCCAGGGGGTCGACAATCGATAATAATTCCCAACAAGATCGGCTTTCTATTTGCCGTACCGCCCTGGACTGCCCTATGAATGTCGCAAAGGATCCTGCCACACTCGCACCCGCCAGTACCCTGGACTTGCGCCCCCTGCTGCTGGCCAACATGGCCTGTACCATGTCGATGATGGCCTTCGTCGCCCTGATCGGCCCGATCGCCCGCCAGCTCGGCATGGCCACCTGGCAAGCCGGTGCCGCCGTGACCGTGGCGGGCGTGGTCTGGGTGCTGCTGGCCCGGCCCTGGGGGCGCGCCGCAGACCGCCTGGGCCGTCGGCGCATCCTGCTGCTGGGCAGTGCCGGTTTTACCCTGGCCTACTGGCTGCTGTGCCTGTTCGTCGAAGGTGCGCTGCGCTGGCTGCCGGGGGCGACCCTGGCCTTCATCGGCCTGATGGTCGCGCGCGGCTGTATTGGCGCCTTCTACGCTGCCATCCCGGTGGGCTGCAATGCGCTGATCGCCGACCATGTCGAACCGCAACGCCGGGCCCGGGCCATGGCCTCGCTGGGGGCGGCCAACGCAGTAGGCCTGGTGGTGGGGCCGGCGCTGGCAGCGCTGCTGGCGCGGCATAGCCTGAGCCTGCCGTTCCATATCATGTCGCTGCTGCCGGCCAGTGCCTTTCTGGTCCTGCTGTTCACCCTCAAGCCGCAGGCGCTGTCGCACAGCCATGCCCCCAGCCCGGTGCGGCTGAACGACCCGCGCCTGCGCCGGCCTTTGCTGGTGGCGTTCAGCGCCATGCTCAGTGTCACGGTATCGCAGATCATCGTCGGTTTCTTTGCCCTCGACCGCCTGCACCTGGGCCCTGCCGAGGCGGCCCAGGCCGCAGGCATCGCCCTGACCACGGTGGGTGTGGCGCTGATCCTGGCGCAGGTGCTGCTGCGCCAGCTGGAATGGCCGCCGTTGAAGATGATCCGGGTCGGCGCCACAGTTTCGGCCCTGGGCTTTGCCTGCGGCTCGCTGGCCACCACGGCGCCCTGGCTGTGGGCTTGCTACTTCGTCGCGGCGGCGGGCATGGGCTTTGTTTTCCCGGCGTTTTCGGCGCTGGCGGCCAATGCCATGCACGCCTCCGAGCAAGGCGCCACGGCCGGCTCCATCGGTGCTGCCCAGGGCATGGGCGCAGTGATCGGGCCGCTGGCCGGCACCCTGGTTTATGCCGTCGATCCACGCTTGCCATTCCTGGCGGTGGCGGCGCTGTTGCTGCTGGTCGGGTCATGGCCGATGCCCCGCGATCAGCGGGCCTGACAAGCACAGCGCGCAAGCGCGCAGAGTGTGTTTTAATGCGCATCGCTCATTATTATTGACACCTCTGATTACAAGGCGGCTATGGACACGGGGACGCGACTCAAACTGGTGCGTGAACGCAACAACCTCTCCCAACGGGAACTGGCCCGCCGCAGCGGGCTGACCAATTCGACGATCTCGCAGATCGAGCAGAATCGCGTCAGCCCTTCGGTCAGCTCCCTGAAAAAACTGCTCGAAGGCATTCCGATGAGCCTGGCGGAGTTCTTCAGTTTCGACGAGCCGGTGCGCGAAGAGCGCTACGTGTTCCGTGGCGGCGAGCAGCCAGACCTGGGCCGCAATGGCCTGCGCATGCTGCTGGTCGGCGCCAGTGTCGAAGGCCGGCAGATGCGCATGCTGCGTGAACTGTATGCACCGGGCGCCGATTCGGGCGAACCGATCGTGCATGCCGAGGGTGAAGAGTGTGGCCTGGTCACCCGCGGCACCGTCGAGTTGTGGGTCGATGGCCAGGTGAGCGTGCTCAACTCGGGCGACGGGTACTACATCCCTACTACCCTGCCGCACAGCTTCAAGAACATCGGCCCGGACGAGGCCGAGATTATCAGCGCCAATACCCCGGCGAACTTCTGATTGCTTCATGCGTGCGGGATGGCACCGGCTTCGCCGGTGTTCGCGGCTGAAGCCGCTCCCACAGGGAAGGCGCCAACCCTGTGGGAGGGGCGCCTTCAGGTAAGGCTGTCGACACCCTTACGCAGGACCTCTTCGACAAAGTCCAGGCGGTCCTGCCCGAAGAACATCTCGTCACCGACAAAACAGGTCGGCGCGCCGAACACCCCGCGCTCCACTGCCTCTTCTGTCGCGTGCCTGAGCGCGGCCTTCACCTCGTCATCACCCGCCAACGCGCGAAATGCCTGCGGGTCGAAGCCGCCTTGGCTCAGCGTGTCGTCGAGGACAGCGTTATCGCCCAGGTTGCGGCTCTGCGCAAACAGCCCATTGAACAGCACCGCCAGCAACGCCTCGAACCGCTCCGGCGAACGCAGTTGGGTGCCCACTGCCCCGCGCATCAGGGTCAAGGTATTGACCGGGAACCCCGGCGGCAACTCGAACGGTACCCCATAGCGCGCGGCGAAGCGCGCCAGGTCGGTGAACATGTAACGGCCCTTGGCCGGGATCATCACCGGCGAGGCGTTGCCGGTGGCCTGGAAAACCCCGCCCAGCAGCATCGGCCGGTAACGCAGCGTGGCACCCTGGCGGGCACACAGGCCAGGCAGTTGGGTCCAGGCCAGATAGCTGGCCGGGCTGCCCAGGTCAAAAAAGAAATCGACAGTCTTGTTCATGTGGTTACGGTCCTTGCTCGGTGAAAGGGGCTTACCAACGTTCCATCCAGGGACGCAGGTCCAGCTCGAAGGTCCAGGCGTCGCGGGGCTGGGCGTGCAGAAACCAGTAGCTGTCGGCGATGTGGGCCGGGTCGAGGATGCCATCCTGGTCCTTCAGGGCGTAGCGCTCGGGGAACGTGTCACGGATGAAGGCGGTGTCGATGGCCCCGTCAACCACCACGTGGGCGACATGGATGTTCCGCGGCCCCAGCTCGCGCGCCATGCTCTGGGCCAAGGCGCGCAAGGCGTGCTTGGCCCCGGCGAATGCCGCAAAGCCCGCCGCGCCACGAGTGCCGGCAGTGGCGCCGGTGAACAGGATGGTGCCGCGCTCGCGCTGGACCATGCGCCGGGCCACCGCCTGGGCGGTGAGGAAACCGGCAAAACAGGCCATCTCCCAGATCTTGAAGTATTTGCGCGGGGTTTCCTCGAGAATGCTACAGGGCACATTGGCACCGATATTGAACACAAATGCTTCGATCGGGCCGATATCACGCTCGATGGTTTCGACCAGCGCCGCCACCTCCTCCTCCTTGCGCGCATCGGAGCCAAACCCGTGGGCCTGGCCGCCGGCAGCGCGGATTTCGTCCAGCAGCGGCTGCAACTTGTCAGCCTGGCGCCGGGTAACACAGGCAATGTAGCCCTCGCGGGCAAAGCGCTTGGCGATCTCGCCGCCGGTAGCATCCCCGGCGCCAATCACGAGCACCACTTTTTGTTGTTCTGTCATGCCTGTCCCCATTGGTGAATGATCGTTTAGTAAACGAACGCTATGTTATGATCGCCGCCACCGTCAAGCCCGCCTGCAGAGGCAACTGAATGCGCTACACCAACGAACACAAGCAGCAAACCCGCGAGCGGCTGCTGGCCAGCAGCGGCGCGCTGGCCAAACGCGGGGGTTTTTCCAGCACCGGCGTGGCCGGGCTGATGAAGGCGATCGGCCTGACCGGCGGCGCCTTCTACAATCACTTCCCGTCCAAGGACGACCTGTTCACCGAGGTAGTGCGACAGGAACTGTGCAACAGCCCGCTGGCGCGCCTGGCCAACCAGGGCGCCAGCCGCGAACGCCTGGGCCGTTGCCTGCAGCAGTACCTGAGCCTGGCCCACCTGCACAATGCCGAAGGTGGCTGCCCGCTGCCGCCATTGGGGGTGGAGATTGCCCGGGCCGAAGCACCCGTGCGCGCCGTGGCCGAGCACTGGCTGGTAGAGCTGCACCAGGCCTGGAGCGCGACCCTGGAGGACGACGAATTGGCCTGGGTGCTGATCAGCCAGTGCGTCGGTGCCTTGCTGGTCGGGCGCATGCTGGCCACTGAAAGCGTGCAGTCGCAGGTACTGGACGCCAGCCGCCACTTTGTCGAGAAGACCCTGCATGAAGCGGATTAGTCTACTGCTGGGGCTACTGCTGAGCCTGCCTGCACTGGCCGAACAGGCCTGCCCGCCAGGGCAGTACCAGGTGTGCCTGATGGGGTGTTTCTGTGCGCCCATCGACCCTGGGCAGGCCGGGCAGATTTTCAAGGATGTGGAAGTGCTGGCTTCGTCCAGCCTGACCTACGCCCTGCACCAGGCCCGCGACGAAGCCACCGCCAGCGGCGTCGAGCCGATCCCGTTGCATATCCGTGCGCAACTCGAACCCTGGTACGACTTTGCCGTGCTCGACGCGGCGCGCTTCCGGGTGGGTGACGAACAGCAGATGAGCGCGGCCAATGCGCTGCTGCAGAACCCCGACGTGAACGCCGTGACGCTGATCGACACGATCATTTTCCGCCGCCCCGCCGATGCCGAGGACAACGTGGCGTTGTGGGCACACGAGCTCAAGCATGTGCAGCAGTATCAGCAGCTGGGTGTGGAAGAGTTCGCCCGGCGCTACACGCGCAACTACGACGACCTGGAAGCGCCGGCCTACAAGATCGAGGGCGAGGTAAGCAAGGCGCTGCGCGAGCGTGGTTCAGGGCAGGTCCGGTAAGTCTGGGGCTGCCTTGCAGCCCATCGCCGGCAAGCCAGCTCCCACAGGGACTGCACAGGCCTTGAGAGCTGTGCGGTCGAGGTGGGAGCTGGCTTGCCGGCGATAGGGCCCTGTCAGGATGCCGCCGAAGCTTCTTCAGCCACCTGCTCACGGCTGGCATAACGCTGCGCCAGCACCGCACAGACCATCAGCTGGATCTGGTGGAACAGCATCAGCGGCAGGATCATCGCGCCAATGCCACTGCCGACGAACAACACCTGCGCCATTGGCACCCCGGTAGCCAGGCTCTTCTTCGAACCGGCGAACAGGATGGTAATGCGGTCCTCCAGGTCAAAGCCCAGCAGCTTGCCGAGCAGCCGGGTACCGTACAGCACCACTGCCAGCAAAATCCCGCACACGGCAAACAATCCGGCCAGGTGCTGCGGCGATACCGTGTGCCACAGCCCGGTGACCACCGCCTCACTGAACGCGGTGTAGACCACCAGCAGGATCGAGCCCTGGTCCACCACCTTGAGCCAGCGCGCATTGCGCTTGACCCACGCACCGATCCAGCGCCGGGCGACCTGCCCGGCCACGAACGGCACCAGCAGCTGCAGGGTGATCTTCAGCACCGCATCCAGGCCGGAACCGGTATCGCCGCTGGCCCCCAGCAACATCATCACCAGCAACGGCGTGAGGAAGATACCCAGCAGGCTGGATGCCGCCGCACTGCAAATGGCCGCCGGCACGTTGCCACGCGCCAGCGAGGTGAAGGCGATGGCCGACTGCACGGTGGCCGGCAAGGCACACAGGTAGAGCACGCCCAGGTACAGCTCGTTGCCCACCAGCGGCACGAACAGTGGCTTGAACGCCAGGCCCAGCAACGGGAACAGCACGAAGGTGCAGGAGAACACCAGCAAGTGCAGGCGCCAGTGCCCGGCACCGGCGATGATCGCCTCGCGCGACAGCTTGGCGCCATGCAGGAAGAACAGCAGGCCGATGGCCAGGTTGGTCAGCCAACCAAAATACACCGCGCCGTCGCCCGAGCAAGGCAGCACGGTGGCAATCAGTACCACCCCGAGCAAGGCCAGGGTGAAATTGTCGAATAACATGCGCAAATACTTCATCACAGTTTCCGTCTTGTCATTGTGCAAGGGCAGACGATAAGGTCTTCGGTTTTTCGCCGCTAACGCCGGAACCCCCACCGGTGTCGCTCAACGGACACGCTCCAGCACAGGACCCGCTCATGCCCCTCTCCCGCCTGGCTGCACTTGCAGCCGCCATCACTCTCACCCTGGGCCACAGTGCCGCCCAGGCCGACGACCAGTTGCAGGCCAAGGTCGACCAGATCATCCGCCCGTTGATGCAGGAGCAAGGCATCACCGGCATGGCCGTGGCCATCTATGCTCGCAACCACGCGCACTACTTCAGCTATGGCGTGGCCAGCAAGGCAGACAATGTGCCGGTCAGCCGCGACACGCTGTTCGAGATCGGCTCGCTGAGCAAGACCTACACCGCCACTTTGGCCGCACTGGCCAGTGCCGAAGGCAAGCTGGACCTCGATGCCCCGGCCAAGCGCTATCACCCTGCCCTCGCCGGCGCCCCCATCGGCGACGCAAGCGTGCTGGAACTGGGCGCCTACAGTGCCGACTGCCTGCCGTTGCAGTTCCCGGATGCGGTGCAGACGCCGCCGCAGGTGGTCGATTTCTTCCGTCACTGGCAACCCCGCGCCAAACCTGGCACCCAGCGCTGCTACTCGAACCCTAGCCTGGGCCTGTTCGGTGACCTGGCCGCCCGCGCGCAGCATCAGCCGTTTTCCACGCTGATGAGCGAGGGCCTGCTGAAACAGATGGGCCTGGAAAACACCTATCTGCAGGTCCCGGCCAGCGCCCAGGGGTTGTATGCCCAGGGCTACGACAGTGCCGACAAGCCGGTGCGTGTCGGCCCCGGCCCTTACGCCGACGAAGCCTACGGCATCAAGACCAGCGCCAGCGACCTGCTGCGCTATGTGCGCCTGCACATGCAGCCGGAGGGGCTACCACCGGCGCTGGCACAAGCCACGGCCATTACCCAGCGGGGCTACTTCCAGGTCGGCGCCATGACCCAGGGCCTGGGCTGGGAGCGTTACCCCTACCCGGTCACGCTGGGCACACTGGTCGATGGCAACGGCCCGCAGCTTATCCGTGAACCGCAGGCAACCACGCGCTTGCAACCAGCCCTGCCGCCGCTGCCGGCAGCCTGGTACAACAAGACCGGCTCGACCAATGGTTTCGGCGCCTACGCCGCGTTCGTGCCCGCCGAACAGCTGGCCGTGGTGTTGCTGGCCAACCGAAATTACCCGAACGAAGCCCGGGTGCGCGCGGCCTTCGACATTCTGTCCGGGCTGTAGTGCGGGCAGCGATTGTCGAACAAAACGACACGATGTAGTGGCTAAAAATATTCACTACAAAATGGTTGACGCCGTTCATCGCCCTTGGGCATGATGAAGCCGTCTCCCTGATCGGGAGCGGTGGCAAGGGTGTTCCAGACGGCCTGCGCGGTAACGCAGGCCGTCCGTGGAGAGGGAAACTGTCCAAAAGGCAGCGTGAGAAAGCCCCTGTTGCGATGCTGCTGTAGCAGCCTTGGTAGTGCGCTACACCGTGGTAGCGCCAACTGTGAAAAATCACCTACGAATGGGTAATGGGGGCTTTATGATGAACTTGAACAACAATCCGACTATCGACCAATTGGCTCAGCTGTTCGCCGTACGCAAGGACAGCCTTGACGACCATCTGCTGTGGGTCAGCCAGACCGGTGAAGTGCGCCTCGACCGCCTGCCACCGAACACCGTCGAAGATGAATTCGAAGAGCACCTGCCCAGCATGCGTGCCCGCTTCAAGGTCTACCGCCGTGGCCAAGGCTACGTCGGCAAGAAGGCCGCCGCTGACACCGAGTTCGTTGGCCGCGTCCTGCAGACCCTGCAACAAGAATGGCCCGCTGCCCGTGAGCAGCAGGCAGTCAAGGTGATCGAACCGCTCAACTGAGGGTTCACACCCTTACCTGAGCCCGGCCCGCATAGGCCGGGCTTTTTCATGCCTGGCGCCGCTGGCTGCGGTGCTCTGGCAGCGGCAAGGCGCCGGTTGCCATCGCCCGGGCACGGTCGACACCCCACACCAGGGCGCGGGTCATGGTCTCGCCTGGCCGTGCGGGGTAATACTCCTCCAGCAATGCTCGCCCATCCCCGGCATACAGCCCCAGGAACAGCTGGGTCGCCCCCAGGCGCGACAAGCGCACCTGCACATCCAGCGTGGTGCCGTCACTGAGTGCTTCGTCGTGGCAGCGGCTGTGCAGCTGGGCGTCGGCCCATTGCCAATAGGTCTCTTCCCTGACTCCCATGAGCATTCAATCCTCCGTTGCTGGAATGCCGCGCAAGAAAACCACAGCCTTGGCCATCCTGCGAGCGCTACCCGGCAATGCCATGAGGCGGATCAAGAAATGGCAATAAAAACCCCGCCATTCGGCGGGGTTGTGCTGGAGCGGGATCACTTCTTCAGCGGAACCCGCGGCATGAAGCGGCCTTTTTTGCTGCGCTGCAGGTGTGCAGGCTGGAGCTGTTCGGAATCATCCAGCGTCATGTGGGCGAAGCCCAGGCGGAATGCCGCCTGGCCGCAACGCACCTGGCTGTTGATCGGGAACGCGTCGTTCAGGTCTTCGAAAAAGGATTCGCTCATGCCCTGTCTCCCTCCAGTGGCGGACGCGCCAGCAACCAGAACAGTTGCTCAACCAAACGCGACCTGTGAAGGTGAGACTAGCTGGTCATTTGCGGACCGCCCGGACCGAAGCCCTGGACCCGACCAGCGGCAGACGCTCTACTTCAGGCGCACCGCTGTACCGGTAGCAAATACCACGACCATGCCGCCCTGTACCGACGGCATGCTGATCTCGAAATCCACCCCCACTACCGCATCGGCTTGCAACTGGCGTGCCCGCGCCTTCAGTTCTTCGGTGGCCTGTTCCCGGGCTTCGCGCAGTGCGCTTTCCAGGGTTTGCGAACGGCCGCCGAAGAAGTCGCGAAAGCGTGCAAAGAAATCGCGCACGAAGTTGATGCCCTGCACCGATTCGGAGCTGACCACGCCCAGGTATTCGGCAATCGGGCGGCCTTCGAGCTGGCTGGTGGTGGAAATGATCATGGGGTGCACTCAATTGGCCTGGCAAAAGAGGCCGATTCTAACAGAGCGCAATTCCACTCGCAGATATGCCGTCATTGTGGGAGCGGGCGTGCCCGCGAAGCAGGCACCGCGGTGGTTGGCACGGGCTTCGCCCGTGTTCGCGGGCACGCCCGCTCCCACAGGGTTTGCGCTGGCTTGCGATTTTCAGTCGGGCAGTGATTGAAGGATCAACTACGCGCTGACCGCGCGCAGCCGTTGGCCAATGCGGGCGCCAAACACGTTCACCAGCAACCCTGCCATCACCAGCAATGCGCCCCAGCCCTGGGTCGCGGTCAAACGCTCGCCCAGCAACAACGCCGACGAACTCAGGCCAATCACTGGCACCAGCAGCGAGAACGGCGCCACCTTGCCGGCCGGGTGGCGCGACAGCAGCTTGCTCCACAGGCTGTAGCCGAGCATGGTGGCGACAAACGCCAGGTAAGCCAGGGCCAATACCGAATTCCAGCTGATATTGGCAAGGGCATGGCCAATACGCTCCGGCCCCTCCAGCCACCAGGACAATGCCAGGAACGGCAGTGGCGGAATCAACCCGCCCCAGATCACCAGCGCCACCAGGTCAACCGAGCCAAAGCGCCGGGTAATGATGTTGCCCATGCCCCACATGGCACCGGCACACAGGGTCAGCATCAGCGCCAGCATCGGTACATGGCCGCCGTCTTCGCTGCCGATAAGCGCCAGGCCGCTGGCGGCCACCAGCAGCCCCAGCACGCTGGCCAGGCGCAGCCGCTCGCCAAGAAACAGCGCGGCAAAGCCGAGGGTGAAGAACGCCTGCGACTGCAGGATCAGCGAGGCCAACCCTGGCGGCATGCCGCTGTACATGGCCTGGAACAGGAAAGCGAACTGGCCCAACGAAATGGTCGCACCATAGGCGATCAGCCAGCGCCAGGGCAACTTGGGCCGCTTGACCAGCAGGATCGCCGGGAACGCCACCAGCAAGAAGCGCAATGCCCCCAGCAACATCGGCGGCAACCCATCGAGGCCAACCTTGATGACCACGAAGTTGACTCCCCAGGCAACAATCACCACCAGGGCGATGAGCAGGTCCTTGAGCGGCATTGCGACATCCTTCTTCAAGCTTTCTAGACATATTTCGTTACAGCATAAGGCTATTCCTTTGACAGGGACCAGCACAGTTGCAACCCATCATTGCGCAACAGCACGACTGTTTCACTCGCAATAGATGGCTTGACCGAACTTGTATATACATGCTCATATCATGCGAGGTCATCCGCCTTGCGTCCCGCCGATGACTGACTCGCTTACACAAAAACAATGAAGCGGAGCCACTGAATGTCCAGCAAACCCGTACTCGAGCGGCGCTCGATCGACTACATACCCGAGACTGAACGCCATGGACGCGTGTACAGTCAGTTCACCTTGTGGCTCGGAGCCAACCTGCAGATCACGGCAATCGTGACCGGCGCCCTGGCCGTGGTGCTCGGTGGCGACGTGTTCTGGTCGCTGATCGGCCTGCTGCTCGGTCAATTGATCGGCGGCGCGGTCATGGCCCTTCATGCCGCTCAAGGTCCTCGTCTGGGGCTGCCGCAGATGATTTCCAGCCGCGTGCAGTTCGGGGTCTACGGCGCGGCCATACCGATGGTGCTGGTATGCCTGATGTACCTGGGCTTCACCGCCACCGGCACGGTGCTCTCCGGACAGGCAATCGGCCAATTGCTCGACGTCAGCGACAGCACTGGCATCCTGATTTTCGCCAGCATAATCGTGCTCGCCACCCTGGCCGGATACCGGGTGATCCACTGGATCGGCCGAATCGCCAGCGTGCTGGGCATCATTGCCTTCGTCTACCTGTTCAGTCGCATCATGATGCTGGCCGACATCGGGCAGTTACTCGACAACCGCCACTTCAGTTGGGCATCGTTCCTGCTCGCCGTATCACTGGCTGCATCCTGGCAGATCGCCTTCGGCCCCTATGTGGCCGACTACTCGCGCTATCTGCCAAGCAGTACATCGCCAGTGAGGACCTTCCTCGCCGCAGGCCTGGGCTCGGTGATCGGTGCCCAGGCATCAATGATCCTCGGGGTGTTCGCCGCCGCCATCGCCGGTGCCCAGTTCTCCGGTCACGAAGTGGCCTACATCGTCGGCCTGGGTGGCGCCGGTAGCACCGCAGCGCTGCTGTATTTCTGCATCGCCTTTGGCAAGGTGACCATCTCGACGCTGAACTCTTATGGCAGCTTCATGTGCATCGCAACCATCATCAGCGGCTTCCGCGGCCACCTGGCGATCAGCCGTGCGCAGCGCCTGCTGTTCGTACTGGGCATCGTCGGCGCCGCCACCCTGGTGGCCTTGCTTGGCCAGCATTCGTTTCTCAGCGCGTTCAAGTCCTTCATCCTGTTCCTGCTGACGTTCTTCGTGCCATGGAGCGCGGTCAACCTGGTCGACTACTACTTCATCACCAAGGAGCGTTACGACATCCCCGCCCTCGCCGACCCGCAAGGCCGATACGGCCGCTGGAACTGGCCTGGAATCATCGTCTACACCGTGGGCGTGCTGATACAGATGCCGTTCATCGACACCAAACTCTACACAGGGCCGCTGGTCGCGCACCTGGGCGGTGTGGATATTTCGTGGCTGATCGGCCTGGTAGTGCCGAGCGTGCTGTACTACTGGGTGGCACGGGGGCGGGCGCACGAGGCACCGGCAGCGATGATCGTGCCTGAGGTCCGGTAAGCTCTCGCCGACAGCGTAGAAACGTCTTGCCCTCGCGCCGCAAACGCGATGCGAGGGCAAGACGGCTTTCACCGCGAGCGCGCCAATGTCAACGACGATAGTCCGGCGCGACTCGCTCCAGCATCCGCAACAACGCCGCCCACGCCAGCTGCAGCGCATCCGCATCCGCCAGCTCGCCCGGCTTCAAGCCCCGCCCCGGATCATTGAACTGCCGCTCGGTATGCCTACACACTTCGGCGGGCGGTAAAATCACCTGCCCGGCGCTCTGTGCCGCCAACTGGATCTCGCACGCCTTCTCCAGGTAGTACATGCGCAGGAATGCTTCGGCCACGCTGCGCCCGGTGGTCAGCAGGCCATGGTTACGCAGGATCATCACCGGCTTGTCGCCCAGGTCGGCTACCAGCCTTCGCTGCTCATCCATGTCCAGCGCAATCCCTTCATAGCCGTGGTAGGCCACCTTGCCATAAAACTCCATGGACATCTGGTTGAGCGGCAGCAGCCCACATTCCAGCGCCGCCACCGCACAACCTGCCCGGGTGTGGGTGTGCAGCACACAACGGGCATCCTCGCGGGCAGCATGGATGGCGCTGTGGATGACGAAACCGGCCGGGTTGACCGGGTGCGGCGTCGCTTCCACTGGCCGGCCTTGCAGGTCGATCTTCACCAGGCTGGAGGCCGTGATCTCATCGAACAGCAAGCCGTACGGGTTGATCAGGAAGTGGTGCTCCGGCCCCGGCAGACGCAGGGAAATATGGGTGAAGATCAGGTCGCTCATGCGGAAATGGGCGATCAGCCGATAGCAGGCGGCCAGCTCCTGGCGCAGGCTTTGTTCCGTTGCGGTCATCATTGTTATTCCTTTGCAGAACGCTATTTGCTGGCCCACGCATTGAAGCGCTGTTCCAGCTCTTCGCCATGGTCGACCCAGAATTCCACATTCATCGCCAACGCCCCCTGCAGGTTCTGCGGCGAAGTAGGCACCCAACTGGCCAGGGACGGGTCGAGCTTCGCGGCCGCCTGGGTGTTGGTCGGCCCATAGGGGATCTGCTGCACATAACGCACCTGGGTGTCCGGCTGGTTGGCGTAGGCAATCAGCCGCTTGGCCTGGTCGACATGCCGCGAGCCCTTGATGATCGCCCAGTAATCCATGCCATACAGGCTGCCAGGCCAGACCACTGCCAGCGGGCTGCCCTGCTGGGCCGCCACGGCGATGCGCCCGCTGTAGGTCGAGGTCATCACCACGTCACCCGCCGCCAGCCACTGGGCAGGCTGGGCCCCGGCGTCCCACCACTGGATATGCGGCTTGAGTTCGCTGAGTTTGGCAAAGGCACGCTCGACCCCGGCCGGAGTGGCCAGTACCTTGTATACATCCTCGACCTCGACCCCGTCGGCCATCAGGGCGAACTCCAGGTTGTACACCGCACGCTTGCGCAGGCCGCGCTTGCCTGGGTACTTGCTCACGTCCCAGAAGTCGGCCCACGACGCAGGCGCCTGGGCCAGCTTGCTGCGGTCATAGGCAATGGCCACGCTCCATACCAGCGCGGCCGAGCCGCAGGCTTGTGCCGCGTCGGCAATCAGTTCACCCGCATGGCCCATGCGCTGCCAGTCCAGCTGCTCGTAGATGCCCTCGTCGCAGCCACGCATCAGGTCAGGCCCTTCGATCTGCACCACGTCCCAGTCGACATTGCCGGTGTCGGCCATCACCTGGATCCGTGCCATTTCGCCGTTGTACTCGCTCTGGATCAGCTTGCTGCCATCCTGGGCACTGAACGGTTTGAAGATCGCCTCGTCCTGGGCTTTCTGGCCGGCACCACCATAGCCGACCACGACCATCTGCGGTGCCGCTTGCGCACTGCCCAGGCCCATGGCCAGCAACGCTGCGCAAAGGCTGCTTACACGTGGGAATACCTGCATCGTAGTTGCCTCCTGTCGGTGCCCGACGGGCCCGTTTTCTTGTTGTTGTGAGGTCACGCCCTCGCCATGAGGGTGAGAAAAACCTAGTCGTCGACCAGTAAAAAAACAAGTTGATTTTTTACTGACGCTACACTTTCATAAAAAAACAAGAACAACACCGCACCGGAGCCGCCTGTATGCAGACCGCCTTCCCTCACCTGTTCGAAGCCTTGCAGATCTGCGGCAAACGCTTGAAAAACCGCATCATGTCCACCGGCCACGACACCTGCCTGCCTACCGACAACCTGGTCAACGACAAGCTCATCGCCTACCAGCGCGCCCGCGCCGCCGGTGGCGTCGGCCTGATCGTGCTGCAGGTGGCCGGGGTGCATGACAGCGCCCGCTACACCTCGCATGTGCTGATGGCCACCGACGATGCCTGCATCGACGGCTATCGCCAGCTTGCCGAGGCCTGCCATGAGCATGGCACCGTGGTGCTGTCGCAACTGTTCCACCCCGGGCGGGAGATCATGGAGTCGGCGGACGGCTTGCTGGCGGTGGCCTACTCGGCGTCCGCAGTGCCCAATGAACGCTTCCGGGTGATGCCACGCGCGCTGGACCAGGCAATGATCGACGAGATCGTCCAGGGCTATGCCAGCGCTGCCCGCCGCCTGCACCAGGCCGGGCTGGATGGCGTTGAAGTGGTGGCCAGCCATGGCTACCTGCCTGCGCAGTTCCTCAACCCGCGGGTGAACCAGCGCACGGATGGCTACAACGGTGAGCTCGAACAGCGCCTGCGGTTCCTGCGCGAAGTGCTGGCTGCAGTACGAGCGGCCACCGACGAGCAGTTCATCATCGGCCTGCGCATCAGTGCCGACGAGCGCGACAGCCAGGGGCTGAGCGAGGACGAATCGCTGGCTGCAGCGGTTGCCTTGCAGGGCCAGCTCGACTACCTGCACATCGTTGCCGGCACGTCGGCATCACTGGGCGGCGCCGTGCATATCGTGCCGCCGATGGCCATTCAACCGGCCTACCTGGCCCGGGAGGCCGGCACCTTCAAGCAGCACCTGGGCATCCCGCTGTTCGTCACCGGGCGTATCAACCAGCCCCAGGAAGCCGAACTGATCCTGGCCCGTGGCCAGGCCGATGTCTGCGGCATGACCCGTGCGCTGATCTGCGACCCGCAGATGCCGAACAAGACCGAGCATGGCCAGGTCGAGGACGTACGTGCCTGTATCGCCTGCAACCAGGCTTGCATCGGGCACTTCCACCGCGGCCTGCCCATTTCCTGCATCCAGCGGCCAGAAACCGGCCGCGAATTGCAGTACGAGCAACTGTCCATCACCACCCACCCCAAGCGCATCCTCGTGGCCGGTGGCGGGCCCGCCGGCATGAAAGCCGCCGCCGTGGCCGCTGCGCGTGGGCATCAGGTCACGCTGTACGAGGCTGGCCCGCAGCTCGGTGGCCAGGTGCTGCTGGCCCAGTTGCTGCCACGACGCAGCGAGTTCGGTGGCGCCAGCACCAACCTGCAGCGGGAAATGGCCCTGGCAGGCGTGGAAGTGGTGCGCAACACCCGGGTCGACCGCGCACTGGTAGAACGAGAACGCCCCGACCTGGTGATCGCGGCCACCGGTGCCACCCCCTACTGGCCGGCCTTCGAGCGCACCGGTGAGCTACAGGTGGTGGATGCCTGGCAAATACTGCGCAATGAAGCAAAACCGGGGCGCTCGGTGCTGGTGATCGACTGGCGCTGCGACTGGATCGGCCCCGGCATCGCCGAACGCCTGGTACGCGAGGGCCACCAGGTGCAACTGGCGGTCAATGGCACCCATTGCGGCGAAAGCCTGCCGCTGTACGTGCGCGACCAACTGGCCGGCGAGCTGCATCGCCTGGGTATTCCCGTCACACCGTATGCCCGCCTGTATGGCAGCGACGACAACACGGTGTACCTGCAGCACACCGCCAGCGGCGAACCGATGATCTTCGAAGGTATCGACACCCTGGTACTGTGCCTGGGCCATCAACCGGAAGACCGCCTGGCCACGGAGCTGGCCGGCCTGGTCGAGGTGCGCCGCATTGGCGACTGCCTGGCGCCGCGTACCGCCGAAGAAGCGATTCACGATGGCCTGACGGTTGCCTGGGCGCTCTGAGGCTGTACATACTGCGGCTTTTCACGATGGACCGACGTGCATGAGCCAACTCCCCCAGCCCCCCGCCAGCGAAGCCGGGGGCGCCGCGCCGCAGTTTCTCGGCAGCCGCATTCGCGGCCTGCGCAAACGCCGTGGCATGACCCTGGCGGAGCTGGCCACGCACAGTGAACTGACTGCTGGCTACATCAGCCAGCTGGAGCGCAACCTCTCCTATCCATCGATTCCGGCGCTGTTCAACATCGCCCGCAGCCTGGGGGTGACCATCCAGTGGTTCTTCGCCAGCGAAGCCACCACTGCGCCCGAGGACCAGGGTTATGTGGTACGGCGCAACAGCCGCCTGAGCGTGCATTACGAAGATGGCATCGTCGATCAACTGCTCACGCCCCAGCCCAACCGCCAGCTGGAAATCCTGCATTCGCGCTTCCCTCCGGGCAGCTACAGCCAGCAGAGCTACAGCCACGACGGTGAAGAGGCCGGCTACATCCTCAGCGGCAGCTTCGAGCTGTGGGTGGGCGAGCGGCATTTCCAGCTGGGTGAAGGGGACAGTTTCAGCTTCTCGAGCCAGGAACCGCACCGCTATGGCAACCCCGGCGAGGTGGATGCCGTGGTGATCTGGGTGATCACGCCGCCAACATTCTGAAGCATGCTCGCTCCCCAACATCCAGCAACAGGGTCTACCTTGTTAACCGAACTTCAGAGGAGCACAACCATGAAGCAGATCCTGATCATTGGCGCGGGCTTTGCCGGCCTGTGGAGCGCGCTCAGCGCCGTCCGCCAGCTTGACCTCCATGGCCGCAAGGATGTCGAAGTCACCTTGCTTGCACCCCAGGCCGAGCTGCATGTGCGCCCGCGCTTCTACGAGCCCGACGTCCATGCCATGGCCGCGCCGTTGCAAGAGCTGTTCGATGCCGTCAACGTCCGCTTCGTGCAGGGCACGGCCTTCCACATCGATGAAGCGGCCCGCCGCGTCAGCTACCGCACCCGCAGCGGTACCCAGTGCAACCTGCCCTACGACCGCCTGATCATGGCCTGCGGCAGCGTGCTCAACCGGCCCGACATGGTCGGCATCGAGCATGTGTTCGATGTCGACAAGCTCGACAGCGCCGCGCGCCTGGAAACCCACCTGAAGTCACTGGCGAACCTGCCCGACACACCGGCGCGCAATACCGTGGTGGTGGCCGGCGGTGGCTTTACCGGCATCGAGACCGCCACCGAACTGCCGGCCCGCCTGCGCGAAATCCTCGGCGAGGACGCGGCGTTGCGCGTGGTGGTGGTCGACCGTGGGGCGAGGATTGGCGCGGCCCTGGGTGACGGCATCCGCCCCGCCATCGAGCAGGCCTCCGAGGCCCTGGGCGTGGAGTGGATCTGTGGCGCCACGGTAGCCTCGGTCGACCCTGCCGGCGTGCTGCTGGACAACGGCCAGCGCATCGACGCCAGCACGGTGATCTGGACCGTGGGTTTCAAGGCCAACCCGCTCACCGAGCAGATCAGTGGCGAGCGCGACCGCCAGGGCCGCTTGCATGTCGACGGCAATCTCAAGGTGAAAGGCAATGATGCCGTGTACGCAGCAGGTGATGTGGCCTACGCCGCCTGCGACGAGCTTGGCAATTACGCGGTGATGTCCTGCCAGCATGCGATTCCGCTGGGGCGTCATGCGGGCAACAATGCGGCGGCC
The DNA here is from genome assembly GCF_002113245.1 of Pseudomonas sp. B13(2017). Lineage (NCBI taxonomy): Bacteria > Pseudomonadati > Pseudomonadota > Gammaproteobacteria > Pseudomonadales > Pseudomonadaceae > Pseudomonas > Pseudomonas sp. B13(2017). The sequence goes on along the minus strand of NZ_NEJX01000014.1, from coordinate 5,775 downwards.
GAGCTGATTGGCGTGGCACCTAAGACCTACAGCCAGCCCAAGTACGTGACCTGCCTGGACCTTGGGGCCTGGGGGGCGGTGTATACCGAAGGGTGGGAACGCACGGTGTCACCACCGGAGGACAAGGCCGAGGCCAAGGTGTTGAAGGCGCAGATCAATACCGTGTGGATCTATCCGCCGGCGGCCGAACGTGCTGCAGCGCTGGCAGCGGCTGACCCGGCTATTCCAGTGGCCTGAGGTTGATTGTGGGAGCGGCCTTGTGTCGCGAAAGGGCCGCGCAGCGGCCCCAGGATGTCAGCGTTTACACCGAGATCTCTGGGGCCGCTTTGCGGCCCTTTCGCGACACAAGGCCGCTCCCACAGAGTTCGCGCAAGCCTTTGAAGCTTGCGCAAGACAGCAGGATCAGGCAGCAGCAAACAGCTCGTTGGCAATCTGCGCCTGGGCAGCATCGATCGCCTGGCTGCGGTGCTCAGGGCCATAGGCCAGGCCATGGGCGCGGACGATTTCCAGGTCGGTGACACCGATGAAGCCCAGGAACACCTTGAGGAAGTCCTCATGCCCGGCGCCAGTCGGCTGGCCAGCGTGCAGGCCACCGGCGGTGGACACCAGCACTACCTTCTTGTTGCCGCACAGGCCTTCCGGGCCGGCTTCGGTGTAGCGGAAAGTCTTGCCGGCGACGGCAACGCGGTCGATCCAGGCCTTGAGCTGGGTCGGCACGGTGAAGTTGTACATCGGCGCACCAATCACCACGGCATCGGCAGCCAGGAACTCTTCCAGGGTTTCCGCGCTCAGCTTGGCTTCGAAGGCCTGGGCTGCGTCGCGCATGTCTTCCGGGGTGCCAGCCGCTACCAAGGTAGCCGCGGAGAAGTGGGCGATGGCGTCAGCGGCCAGGTCGCGGTACACCACTTCCACGCTCGGGTCGGCGGCTTTCCAGGCTTCGACCACTTCGCGGCTCAGTTGGCGGGAGGCGGAATTGTCGCCCAGGATGCTCGAATCGATATGCAACAGTTTCATGGGACTCTCCTGTGAATGAAGACCGCGACGTTGGGCGATCACGATGGGGAGAATCCTACCGACATCAACAATAGCTGATAAGGCAGCAAAAATGCGTTAGTTTGTCCTACAGGTGGAACAGTGAGACATTCCCATGCAAGACCTCAACGACCTTTTCTACTTCGCCCGCGTGGTCGAAGCCGGCGGTTTCGCCGCAGCCGGCCGCCAGCTGGGCATCCCCAAGTCGCGCCTGTCGCGGCGTATCGCCGAGCTTGAAGAACGCCTGGGCACGCGCCTGCTGCAACGCACTACAAGGCAACTGAAGCTCACCGCGGTGGGCGAGCGCTACCTGCACCACTGCCAGGCCATGCTGCTAGAAGCCGAAGCCGCCGACGAGGCCGTCGCCAGCATGAGCAGCGAACCGCGCGGGCGCTTGCGGGTGTCCTGCCCGGTGGCATTGGCCCACGCCTTTCTGCCGGATGTGATCAGCCGCTTTCTCGCGCAGTACCCGCTGGTGCAACTGGACATGGTGCTGCTCAACCGCCGGGTCGACCTGATTTCCGAAGGTATCGACGTGGCCCTGCGCGTACGCGACCTGGGCGATGAAGACCCGGCCCTGGTCACCCGCCGCCTGCGCCAGGCGCAGATGCAGCTGGTTGCAGCGCCCGGTTTCGCCGACCACATCCGCGAACCGGGCCAACTGGCATCATTGCCGGTGCTGGGCGCTGCCGAGGCGGACCGGCTGGTACACTTCCGCCTGTTCGGCCCCCATGGCAAACAGCAGGAAATCGCCCTGGAACCGCGCCTCGCCATCGATGATTTCGTAGTACGTAATGCTGCTGTACGGGCAGGCCTCGGGTTTACCGCGCTGCCCAGCATGTTCTGTGAAGAAGAACTGGCGCGCGGCGAACTGGTGCGCCTACTGCCGGACTGGTCGCTGCCGGGTGGCTACCTGCAGGCGGTGTACCCGCACCGGCGCGGCTTGCTGCCTGCGGTACGGGTATGGATCGACCACCTGGCGGCGTCGTTCGAGGCCTGTGGAGAAAAGTATGTCTGAGCGGAACATGAGCGAAGCCCAGGTGGCAGCGTTCTGCCTGAGCCTGCCGGGTGCGCGGGAAGACTACAAATGGGGTGGCATCCGGGTGTTCTCGGTGGCGGGCAACAAGATGTTCGCGGTGCTCGACCTGGCGGGTGCGGGGTTGTCGTTCAAGGTGGCCGACGAACTGTTTCTCGGCTATTGCGATCGCCCGGGGGTGCGGCCTGCGCCGTACCTGGCGCGGGCGCGGTGGATCAGCATGGCATTGCCCTACCCCATGGGGCGTGAGGAGCTGTGTGATCTGTTGCAGCGCTCGCACCAGTTGGTGGTGCGGCGGTTGCCTAAGCGGTTGCAGGTGGGGTTGGTAATCTAGCTAGCCTGTGCCGGCCTCTTCGCGGGCTTGCCCGCGAAGAGGCCGGCACAGTCACATATCAACTGAAGGGCAGATACCGCCCGCCAAGAAACAGCCAGTCCGCCCAGAACACCTGGTGCACCAGCACAATCCCCCAGAACACCAGCTGGTACGACACCTTGCGCGTCTTGTGCCGATACAGCTGCTGCGCCAGCAGTGCCCCCGGCCAGCCGCCCAGCAGCTCACTGGCATGCAGCACCTTCTCGGGCGTACGCCAGGCTTGGGTACGCGCCTGCTGTTTGTCCTGCCAATACAGCAACAGGCTGATCAGGCTCATTGCCGGGTACAGCGCCAGCGGCCACCAGGCCTGGTCGACCCAGGCCATCCGCGCCGCGCCCAGGCCCGGCAGCAGGCACAGCAGGCCCAACAGCAGCAGCTTCAGGCGCACATTACGTACGCCCTCCCCCCTTTGCCCACGCGCTGCCTCAGCCATGTGCCGTCGCCCAGTCGACCCAGCCGAACTGCCAGGTCGCCAGGATCAGCAGGCCAAAGGCAATGCGGTACCAGGCGAACACCGCGTAGCTGTGGTTGGCAATGAACTTGAGCAAGCCACGCACGGCAATCATGGCAAAGATGAACGAGGTCACGAAGCCGATGGCAAATACCGGCAGGTCGCCGGGCTGGAACAGGTCGCGGTACTTGTAGCCCGAATACACCGCCGCACCGACCATGGTCGGCATCGCCAGGAAGAACGAGAACTCGGTAGCCGCCTTGCGCGACAGGCCGAACAGCAGGCCACCGATAATGGTCGAGCCGGAGCGCGAAGTGCCCGGGATCATCGCCAGGCACTGGATGAAGCCGATCTTCAGCGCGTGGCTCCAGCGCATGTCGTCCACGTGGTCCACCTCCACACGGTGCTCGCGGCGCTCGGCCCAGAGCATGATCACCCCGCCCACCACCAGCGCAGCCGCCACGGTGATCGGGTTGAACAGGTATTCGTGAATCAGGTCGGCGAACAGCACGCCCAGCACCACTGCCGGCAGGAACGCCAGCAACAGGTTACCGGTGAAACGCCGCGCCGTGGGCTGGCTGGTCAGGCCGAAGACCACGTCGAAGATCTTGCCGCGAAACTCCCACACCACCGCCAGGATCGCCGCCAGCTGAATGATGATGTTGAAAGCCATGGCCCGTTCGCCACCAAACCCGATCAGGTCGGCGACGATGATCTGGTGGCCGGTACTGGAGATCGGCAGAAACTCCGTCAGCCCTTCGACCACGCCTAAGATGATTGCCTGGAAGGCAGTCCAAAAATCCATCGTTCCCCCGATGGAGCGCTGCTCGTTGCAGGCCCCTTGTTCTTGATTTGCTTGAAGTTGCCGCACGCGGCCCGGCTGTTTTACAGCGACTGTTGGGCGCAATGCCAGTAGAAAAGTTCACGCCGCCTAAAGGTTTCATCTTGCGCGGCCGAAATCCTAGCAGAGCGCGTTTGCAATCGCCTTGTACAAACTGCTGCAGACTATTGGATGGACAGCACTTAGCCATTAGTCGAGTGGGGGCGTGGCGCAAAGCATGCTTGGATGCGCCTGAATAAAAAGAACAATGCGGGAGCTGTGGTATGAAAACCCTGAGATCGATGTCTATCAGCCGCCGTCTGTGGCTGATCCTTTTGGTGGCGGTGGCCATGCTGGTGGTATTGGGCCTGCTGATGCTGCGCCAGATCCACGGTGACCTGTACCAGGCCAAAGCGGAAAAGACCCGCCACGTGGTACAGACCGCAGCCGGTGTGCTGGCCTATTACCAAGGCCTGGAAGCAGCCGGCACACTCAGCCGCGAGGCGGCCCAGCAACAGGCGCTGCAAGTGGTACGCGCGCTGCGCTACGACCAGAACGACTACTTCTGGATCAACGACCTGGGGCCGAAGATGATCATGCATCCGGCCAACCCCAAGCTCGACGGCCAGGACCTGTCGGCCATCCGCGACCCCGACGGCTTTGCCGTGTTCAACGAGATGGTCGCCCTGGCCCGGCAGCAGGACGCCGGGCCGGTCAACTACCGCTGGCCCAAGCCCGGTGCCAGCGAGCCGGTGGCCAAGACGTCCTACATCCAGCTGTTCAAGCCTTGGGGCTGGATCATCGGCTCAGGCGTGTATGTCGACGATGTACAGGCCGAATTCGCTCGCCAGTTGCGTGACGCCTCGCTGGTAGGCGTGGCCATTGCCCTGCTGATGGCGCTGGTGGTGATGCTGATTGCCCGCAGCATCGCCCGCCCGCTGCAGGAAGCGGTGCAGGCCATGGGCAACATCGCCAGCGGCGAAAGCGACCTGACCCGGCGCCTGGACACTCACGGCCGTGACGAAATCACCCACCTGGGCGAACACTTCAACCGCTTCAACGGCAAGCTGCAAGGCGTGGTCGGCCAGTTGCAAGGGGCGGCCCATGCCCTGGCCCGGTCCGCCGGGCATGTCGGCGACAATGCCGGTGCCGCGCAACAGCACAGCGCCCAGCAATCGCTGCAGATGGACCAGGTGGCCACTGCGGTCAACGAAGTGACCTACGCCGTGCAGGACGTGGCCAAGACCGCCGAACAGGCCGCTGGCGAAATGCGCACCGCACAACAGCAGGTAGCACACGGCCAGGAGGCCATTCACGGCAGCCTGGCGCAGATCGACCGGCTGTCGCTGACCATCGACCAGGCCGTGCAGGTGATCCGCGACCTGGCCGGGCACAGCACGCGCATCGGTGGTGTGCTGGACGTGATCCGCTCCATCGCCGAACAGACCAACTTGCTGGCGCTGAACGCAGCCATCGAGGCGGCGCGGGCCGGCGAGCAAGGCCGTGGCTTTGCCGTGGTCGCCGACGAGGTGCGCCTGCTGGCCCAGCGCACGGCGCAGTCGACGGCCGAGATCCATACCATGATCGAGCACCTGCAAAGCCAGTCGGACGCTGCGGTCAAGGCCATCGACACCAGCAGCGAGGCCTCGCGCCAGACCGTCGAGCAGGCCCGCGAGGCCGGTGCCAGCCTGGATGCCATCAACCAGGCGCTGAACAACCTCACGGCGTTGAATGCCTCAATCGCCAGCGCCACCTTGCAGCAGTCGCACGTGGTCGAAGAGATCAACCGCAACGTGCTGGATACTGCCGGGTTGTCGCAGCAGACCGCCGATGCGGCGCGGCAGTCCAGCGATGCCGGGATGGCGCTGGGGCAGCTGAGCGAAGAGCTGGAGCAGTTGTTGCGGCAGTTCCGGGTATAAGGTTGAGAATGCCGGGGGCGCTTTGCGCCCCTTTCGCGACACAAGGCCGCTTGTATGGTGATACTCGAAGGGGTGGTGGGACGAAAAAGCCGAATCTGACTGTTCACAGCAGTACAGACCGTGGGAGAACTCGCCCCACCCCTT